>NZ_JBWKIF010000050.1:0-1239 GCF_056432865.1 Streptomyces sp. NPDC044921 | reverse complement strand
GCTACGAACGCAAGGCCGAGCACTTCCTGGCCTTCACGGCCATCGCCTGCAGCCTCATCTGCTACCGCAGACTCACCAAATGAGACGACGTCTAAAACCGTCCGTCGCCTGGTAGCTGACATCCTTGTCGCCGGGAGTCGATTGGCCCAGGAGGCTACCGGAACAGTGCTGCTACGACGAGACGATTCCTGGCGCAACGATCTGTGATGGGCGAGTACTTCTCGGCACCCCCAGTCTTCGCCGACGTCGTCACCGCAAAAGCCCCGCCGTAGGCGCTCTTGACCACTCGGACCTGGTCCTCACATTTCCCTATCGGACGGCTCCGCCACCCCCGGTATGGAAGCCGGGTCGAGCACACCAACCTCTGCACTTGAGCCCGTACACCGACACCGTCCAAGCGGGTGGAGGTGCGGGCCCGCAGCCGCGCACCTCGGCGACCTCCGCACGCGATTCCTCAAGCCCACTTCATCCCGACGGCACTGAGTTCCTGCACCCGCTCAGGGGCCAGGCGTTGCTGGCGGGCCCGGCAGTTGGCGATGAACACGCCTAGCGCACGGTCCTCGCCCCCCACGCTTTCCACGTGCTGGCGAGGGACGTTCAAGTGTCCTTCCCGCTGATGATATTGGCGGGCAGCGGCAAGGTTATCGGCCCACATCTGCGCCCGCGTCCTGCCCACGACGCTCGGCCGGCCTGGCGCAGGTCCGGCCTCAGGCTGCTCCTGGTCCGGCGTCAGGTGCAGCACCTGCGTGAGCAGCCACTGCTGGGCGGGCAGCAAGCCGTCCCATACGGCCGCGGTGCGCTGGACTCTGGCCCACCGCCCGAGGTCCTCGCCCTGGACGACGATCTCCCCAGGCACAGTGGATAGTTCCCGGCCACCGTTGACATGGGCGCGGGCGAGGTGAAAGCACCGCTGCCAGGCGATGTCCCAGACCGGGCACCACGCGGGATCGATCTTCTCCAGTTCCCGCCACCGCCGCGCACTGTTGGGCTTCCCCGATGTCCGGCCCTCG
Source organism: Streptomyces sp. NPDC044921 (assembly GCF_056432865.1). Taxonomy (NCBI): domain Bacteria; kingdom Bacillati; phylum Actinomycetota; class Actinomycetes; order Kitasatosporales; family Streptomycetaceae; genus Streptomyces; species Streptomyces sp. NPDC044921. The sequence continues at coordinate 229 of NZ_JBWKIF010000050.1, read as the reverse complement.
TCAGGCCTTGTCGTCGCCCAGTTTTTCTGAGTTGTTGTCGTGGCTGTGAGCTGGGGTTTTTCAGTTCTTTTGGGTGATGTCCGCCGTGTCCGGGGTGCTCGGCGTGTGGGGCTGGGTGGGACGGTGTCCCTCTGAGACGTCGTCTCATTTGGCGTGCCTGGGTAGTCTGCACCGTGTGGTGATGGTCGAGCGCATGGTGCCGGACGAGCTGTGGGAACTGTTCCAGCGG
>NZ_JBWKIF010000049.1:0-1406 GCF_056432865.1 Streptomyces sp. NPDC044921 | reverse complement strand
CTAGTACTGCAACGGTCCTTGCCGTGACTGATGGCCAGGTCGGTCGTTGGTGTGGTTATGGGTGGGGACCTTGCTGATGTCAGGCTGTGGGCGGGTGAACTGCACGCTGTGCATGAGCGGTTCGTGCACCGGTTCAGCAGATCGGAGCCCCGGGAGTCGGTACTTGCTTACATGCAGGGCCTGATCTCTCCGCTGCAGCGGAAGAACGGCTGGACGCTGGCGGAGGAAGCCGGCCACGCGGGCCCGGACCGGATCCACCGGATGTTGAACCGGATCGAGTGGGACGCCGATGAGGTGCTCGACGACGTGCGTCAGTACGTGGTCGACAACCTCGGCGACCCCGACGCCGTCCTGGTCGTGGACGACACGGGCTTTCTGAAGAAGGGGACTCGGTCGGCCGGGGTGCAGCGGCAGTACTCCGGCACCGCGGGGCGAACGGAGAATTGCCAGGTCGGCGTCTTCCTCGCCTATGCCACCGACCGCGGGCGGACACTGATCGACCGGCGTTTGTATCTGCCTACGTCCTGGACCGATGACCGGGAAGGGTGCCGCCGGGCCGGCATCGACGACGAGGTCGCCTTCCAGACCAAGGTGGCCATGGCCAAGGCGATGGTCCGCCGCGCCATCACGGACAAGATCCCGTTTCGCTGGGTGACCGCGGACGCCGCCTACGGGTTCAGCAAAGGCTGGCGGTCGGAGCTGGAGCGGGCGGACGTTTTCCACGTCATGGCCACCACCCGGCACGACACCGTGGTCACCCGCTGGGCGATCGACCATCCCGTCCACGACCTGTTCAACGGCCTTGCCCGGCAGAAATGGAAGCGCCGTTCCTGCGGCACCGGGGCCCACGGCCTGCGGATCTACGACTGGGCACGTGTGGAAGTACGGCCCTGGCACCGGCCCGACCGCCGCCACTGGGTCATCGCCCGTCGCAGCGTCGCCCGCCCGCAAGAGATCTCCTACTACATCGCCTACTGCCCCGCCGGGACCACGCTGGACGACCTGATCCGCATCGCGGGCAGCCGATGGGCCATCGAGGAATGCTTCCAAAGCGCCAAGCAGGAATGCGGCCTGGACGACTACCAGGTCCGCCGCTATCCCGGCTGGCACCGCCACATGACCCTCGCCATGGCCGCCCACGCCTGCCTGACCGTCCTGCGAGCCCGCGAGCTGGATGCCGGAAAAGCAGAAACGGATCCTCCCAGCTCGTCCACCTCAGCCTCGCCGAGATACGACGGCTGATCACCCGCCTAACCGACCGCCGACCCACACCCGTCGAGCACATCCTGCACTGGTCGACCTGGCGCCGACGACGACAGCACCAGGCCCGCACCAGCCACTACAAACGACGCGGACACAGCCCCTGACCTGGCCATCAGTCACGGCAAGCACCGTTGCAGTACTAG
>NZ_JBWKIF010000048.1:0-3143 GCF_056432865.1 Streptomyces sp. NPDC044921 | reverse complement strand
GGTGGCTGGGACCCGAACGGGAACAACTTCCACCTCTACACGATCGTCATCGGCTCCCAGACGCTGCACGCCACCGGCTACGCGATGGGCGTCGCCAAGGACGGCGCGGACAGCGCGGTGATCGCCTACTTCGGCGACGGCGCCTCCAGCCAGGGCGACGTGGCCGAGTCGTTCACCTTCTCCGCGGTCTACAACGCCCCGGTCGTGTTCTTCTGCCAGAACAACCAGTGGGCGATCTCCGAGCCGACCGAGAAGCAGTCCCGCGTGCCGATCTACCAGCGCGCCCAGGGCTTCGGCTTCCCCGGCGTCCGGGTCGACGGCAACGACGTGCTCGGCTGCCTCGCGGTCACCCGCTGGGCGCTGGAGCGGGCGCGCAGCGGCGAGGGCCCGACCCTCGTCGAGGCGTTCACGTACCGCATGGGCGCCCACACCACCTCCGACGATCCCACCCGCTACCGGGGCGACGAGGAGCGCCAGGCCTGGGAGGCCAAGGACCCGATCCTGCGCCTGCGCCGCTACCTGGAGGCCTCGGGCCACGCGGACGAGTCGTTCTTCGCGGAACTGGAGACCGAGTCCGAGGCGTTGGGCAGGCGAGTGCGCGAGGCGGTCCGCGCCATGCCGGACCCGGACCACTTCGCGATCTTCGAGAACGTCTACGCGGACGGGCACGCGCTGGTCGACGAGGAGCGCGCCCAGTTCGCCGCGTACCAGGCGTCCTTCGCCGACGAGGGGGGTAACTGAGATGGCCGAGAAGATGGCACTGGCCAAGGCGATCAACGAGTCGCTGCGCCGCGCCCTGGAGTCCGACCCCAAGGTCCTGGTCATGGGCGAGGACGTCGGCAAGCTCGGCGGCGTCTTCCGGGTGACGGACGGCCTGCAGAAGGACTTCGGCGAGAGCCGCGTCATCGACACCCCGCTGGCCGAGTCGGGCATCGTCGGCACCGCGGTCGGCCTGGCCCTGCGCGGCTACCGCCCGGTGGTGGAGATCCAGTTCGACGGCTTCGTCTTCCCGGCCTACGACCAGATCGTCACGCAGCTCGCGAAGATGCACGCCCGTTCGCTGGGCAAGGTCAAGATGCCCGTCGTCGTGCGCATCCCCTACGGCGGCGGCATCGGCGCGGTCGAGCACCACTCGGAGTCCCCCGAGTCGCTGTTCGCGCACGTGGCGGGCCTGAAGGTGGTCAGCCCCTCGAACGCCTCGGACGCCTACTGGATGATGCAGCAGGCCATCCAGAGCGACGACCCGGTGATCTTCTTCGAGCCCAAGCGCCGCTACTGGGACAAGGGCGAGGTCAACACGGAGGCCATCCCGGGCCCGCTGCACAAGGCCCGGGTGGTCCGCGAGGGCACCGACCTGACCCTGGCCGCCTACGGCCCGATGGTGAAGCTCTGCCAGGAGGCCGCCGACGCGGCCGCCGAGGAGGGCAAGCGCCTGGAGGTCCTCGACCTGCGCTCGGTCTCCCCGCTCGACTTCGACTCGATCCAGGCGTCGGTGGAGAAGACCCGCCGCCTGGTCGTGGTCCACGAGGCGCCGGTGTTCTTCGGCTCCGGCGCGGAGATCGCCGCCCGGATCACGGAGCGCTGCTTCTACCACCTGGAGGCCCCGGTGCTGAGGGTCGGCGGCTACCACGCCCCGTACCCGCCGGCCCGCCTGGAGGAGGAGTACCTGCCGAACCTGGACCGGGTGCTGGATGCCGTCGACCGCTCGCTGGCGTACTGAGGAGAGGGTCGTGACGACGATGACGGAAGCGTCCGTGCGCGAGTTCAAGATGCCCGACGTGGGCGAGGGGCTCACGGAGGCGGAGATCCTCAAGTGGTACGTCCAGCCCGGTGACACGGTCACCGACGGGCAGGTCGTGTGCGAGGTCGAGACGGCGAAGGCGGCCGTCGAACTGCCCATCCCCTACGACGGCGTGGTCCGGGAGCTGCGCTTCCCGGAGGGCACCACGGTCGACGTGGGCACGGCGATCATCACGGTCGACGTCGGCGGCGGCGCGGCACCCGCCGCCGAGGCCGCGCCCGCGGAGGCCGTGGCCGAGCCGAAGCCCGAGGGTTCCGGCCGCCAGCCGGTCCTCGTCGGCTACGGGGTGGCGGCTTCGTCCACCCGCCGCCGTCCCCGCAAGGGCCCGGAGGTGGCCGTCGGACAGGCCTCGACGGCGATCCAGACGGAGCTGAACGGCCACGCGCCCGCGGCCCCGGCCGCGACCGTTCCGGCCCCTGCCGCCCCGGCCCCGGCCGGGGCGGACCGCCCGCTGGCCAAGCCGCCGGTCCGCAAGCTGGCCAAGGACCTCGGCGTGGACCTGACGACGGTCGTGCCGACCGGCCCGGGGGGCGTCATCACCCGCGAGGACGTGCACGCGGCGGTGGCCGCGGCCACCCCGCAGGCACCCGAGCAGGCCCCGGCGGCCGCGCCGGCCCCGGCCGCCGCCCCGGCCCCGTACGACACGGCGCGCGAGACCCGCGTCCCGGTCAAGGGCGTCCGCAAGGCGACCGCGGCGGCGATGGTCGGCTCGGCGTTCACCGCGCCGCACGTCACGGAGTTCGTCACGGTCGACGTGACGCGCACGATGAAGCTGGTCGAGGAGCTGAAGCAGGACAAGGAGTTCGCGGGCCTGCGCGTGAACCCCCTGCTGCTGATCGCCAAGGCGCTGCTCGTCGCGATCAAGCGCAACCCCGAGATCAACGCGTCCTGGGACGAGGCCGCCCAGGAGATCGTGGTCAAGCACTACGTGAACCTGGGCATCGCGGCCGCGACCCCGCGCGGCCTGATCGTGCCGAACATCAAGGACGCCCACGCCAAGACGCTGCCGCAGCTGGCCGAGTCGCTCGGCGAGCTGGTGGCGACGGCCCGCGAGGGCAGGACGTCCCCGGCGGCCATGCAGGGCGGCACGGTGACCATCACCAACGTCGGTGTCTTCGGCGTCGACACGGGCACGCCGATCCTCAACCCGGGCGAGTCCGCGATCCTCGCGGTCGGGGCGATCAAGCTCCAGCCGTGGGTCCACAAGGGCAAGGTGAAGCCCCGCCAGGTCACCACGCTGGCCCTCTCCTTCGACCACCGCCTGGTCGACGGCGAGCTGGGCTCCAAGGTCCTGGCCGACGTGGCGGCGATCCTGGAACAGCCGAAGCGCCTGATCACCTGG
>NZ_JBWKIF010000047.1:1512-3086 GCF_056432865.1 Streptomyces sp. NPDC044921 | reverse complement strand
GCACTTCTTACCGATCCCTTCGGGGTGAGGTCAGAGGCCAGTACATCAGCGAACGTCTGATGCTGGTTGCTCATGGGTGGAACGTTGACTACTCGGCACGGTTCAGGATGGATCAGGCGCTAGTACTGCCCTTTGGGGCGTGGAACGCTGATCTGGTCAGCTGATCGTGTCGGGCACGCTGTTGGGTGTCTGAGGGAATGGATTTTTCCTCAGCGCCGGCCCCAGTGCACTCGCCTCTAGGAGGTGGGGTGATGGGTGGCTGGTCGTTGTTTGAGAACTGCACAGTGGACGCGAGCATCTGTGGCCAAGTTTTTAAGGGCGCACGGTGGATGCCTTGGCACCAGGAACCGATGAAGGACGTGGGAGGCCACGATAGGCCCCGGGGAGTCGTCAACCAGGCTTTGATCCGGGGGTGTCCGAATGGGGAAACCCGGCAGTCGTCATGGGCTGTCACCCGCTGCTGAACACATAGGCAGTGTGGAGGGAACGCGGGGAAGTGAAACATCTCAGTACCCGCAGGAAGAGAAAACAACCGTGATTCCGGGAGTAGTGGCGAGCGAAACTGGATGAGGCTAAACCGTATACGTGTGAGACCCGGCAGGGGTTGCGTATGCGGGGTTGTGGGATCTCTCTTTCACGGTCTGCCGGCCGTGGGACGAGTCAGAAACCGTTGATGTAGGCGAAGGACATGCGAAAGGTCCGGCGTAGAGGGTAAGACCCCCGTAGTCGAAACGTCAGCGGCTCGTTTGAGAGACACCCAAGTAGCACGGGGCCCGAGAAATCCCGTGTGAATCTGGCGGGACCACCCGCTAAGCCTAAATATTCCCTGGTGACCGATAGCGGATAGTACCGTGAGGGAATGGTGAAAAGTACCCCGGGAGGGGAGTGAAATAGTACCTGAAACCGTGTGCCTACAAGCCGTGGGAGCGTCGGACGTCAGCTTGCTGGCGTCTCGTGACTGCGTGCCTTTTGAAGAATGAGCCTGCGAGTTTGCGGTGTGTTGCGAGGTTAACCCGGGTGGGGTAGCCGTAGCGAAAGCGAGTCCGAATAGGGCGTTTGAGTAGCACGCTCAAGACCCGAAGCGGAGTGATCTAGCCATGGGCAGGTTGAAGCGGAGGTAAGACTTCGTGGAGGACCGAACCCACCAGGGTTGAAAACCTGGGGGATGACCTGTGGTTAGGGGTGAAAGGCCAATCAAACTCCGTGATAGCTGGTTCTCCCCGAAATGCATTTAGGTGCAGCGTCGTGTGTTTCTTGCCGGAGGTAGAGCACTGGATAGGCGATGGGCCCTACCGGGTTACTGACCTTAGCCAAACTCCGAATGCCGGTAAGTGAGAGCGCGGCAGTGAGACTGTGGGGGATAAGCTCCATGGTCGAGAGGGAAACAGCCCAGAGCATCGACTAAGGCCCCTAAGCGTACGCTAAGTGGGAAAGGATGTGGAGTCGCAGAGACAACCAGGAGGTTGGCTTAGAAGCAGCCACCCTTGAAAGAGTGCGTAATAGCTCACTGGTCTAGTGATTCCGCGCCGACAATGTAGCGGGGCTCAAGCGTACCGCCGAAGTCGTGTCATTGC
>NZ_JBWKIF010000047.1:0-1415 GCF_056432865.1 Streptomyces sp. NPDC044921 | reverse complement strand
GCTGAGACCTGATGCCGAGCCGATTGTGGTGAAGTGGATGATCCTATGCTGTCGAGAAAAGCCTCTAGCGAGTTTCATGGCGGCCCGTACCCTAAACCGACTCAGGTGGTCAGGTAGAGAATACCGAGGCGTTCGGGTGAACTATGGTTAAGGAACTCGGCAAAATGCCCCCGTAACTTCGGGAGAAGGGGGGCCACATCCGGTGACGGCACTTGCTGCCGGAGCTGGGGGTGGCCGCAGAGACCAGCGAGAAGCGACTGTTTACTAAAAACACAGGTCCGTGCGAAGCCGTAAGGCGATGTATACGGACTGACGCCTGCCCGGTGCTGGAACGTTAAGGGGACCGGTTAGCTTGGATTCGTCCAGGCGAAGCTGAGAACTTAAGCGCCAGTAAACGGCGGTGGTAACTATAACCATCCTAAGGTAGCGAAATTCCTTGTCGGGTAAGTTCCGACCTGCACGAATGGCGTAACGACTTCTCGACTGTCTCAACCATAGGCCCGGTGAAATTGCACTACGAGTAAAGATGCTCGTTTCGCGCAGCAGGACGGAAAGACCCCGGGACCTTTACTACAGTTTGATATTGGTGTTCGGTTCGGCTTGTGTAGGATAGCTGGGAGACTGTGAAGCTTGGACGCCAGTTCAGGTGGAGTCGTCGTTGAAATACCAGTCTGGTCGTGCTGGATGTCTAACCTGGGTCCGTGATCCGGATCAGGGACAGTGTCTGATGGGTAGTTTAACTGGGGCGGTTGCCTCCTAAAGGGTAACGGAGGCGCCCAAAGGTTCCCTCAGCCTGGTTGGCAATCAGGTGTTGAGTGTAAGTGCACAAGGGAGCTTGACTGTGAGACCGACGGGTCGAGCAGGGACGAAAGTCGGGACTAGTGATCCGGCGGTGGCTTGTGGAAGCGCCGTCGCTCAACGGATAAAAGGTACCCCGGGGATAACAGGCTGATCTTCCCCAAGAGTCCATATCGACGGGATGGTTTGGCACCTCGATGTCGGCTCGTCGCATCCTGGGGCTGGAGTCGGTCCCAAGGGTTGGGCTGTTCGCCCATTAAAGCGGTACGCGAGCTGGGTTTAGAACGTCGTGAGACAGTTCGGTCCCTATCCGCTGTGCGCGTAGGAGTCTTGAGAAGGGCTGTCCCTAGTACGAGAGGACCGGGACGGACGAACCTCTGGTGTGCCAGTTGTTCTGCCAAGGGCATGGCTGGTTGGCTACGTTCGGGAGGGATAACCGCTGAAAGCATCTAAGCGGGAAGCCTGCTTCGAGATGAGGACTCCCACCCACTTGATGGGGTAAGGCTCCCAGTAGACGACTGGGTTGATAGGCCGGATCTGGAAGCCAGGTAACTGGTGGAGGTGACCGGTACTAATAGGCCGAGGGCTTGTCCTCAGTTGCTCGCGTCCACTGTGTT
>NZ_JBWKIF010000046.1:0-5064 GCF_056432865.1 Streptomyces sp. NPDC044921 | reverse complement strand
CGCCTGACGGTGGGGGGTGGGTCGGGGGGGCGGCGGGGGGGGGGGGGGGGGGGCGCCCCGCCCGGCGGGGGGGGGGGGGCGGCCCCCCCCGGGGGGGGGCCCCCCCCCCCCCCCCCCCCCCCCCCCCCCCCCCCCCCCGGGGGCGGGGGGGGGGGCCCCCCCCCCCGGCCCCCCCCCCCCCCGGCGGCGTTCTCGGAGCCGGGCGGCCTTCCCGGTGCCCCAGGGGACGCCGGAGGGCCCGCAGCGCTCGTGCCGCGGGCCCTCCGGCGTTCTGTCTGTCGCGGCCTGTCTCAGGCCTCGTCGCGGCGGAGCGAAGGCTTGAGCTCCTTCAGCCGGCCGAGCAGGCCGTTCACGAACGCGGGCGACTCGTCCGTGGAGAACTCCTTGGCCAGCTGCACCATCTCGTCGAGGACGACCGCGTCCGGGGTCCCGTCGACCCAGATCAGCTCGTAGGCACCGAGCCGCAGGATGTTGCGGTCGACCACCGGCATCCGGTCCAGCGTCCAGCCGACCGAGTACTGGGCGATCAGCTCGTCGATGCGCTTGGCGTGCTTGGCGTAGCCCTCGACCAGCTCCATCGTGTACTCGCTGACCGGCGGCTGCCGGGTGTCCGTCCGGGAGTGCCGGACCCAGTCCGCGAGGACCGTCAGGACGTCGGCGCCGCGCTGGTCACCCTCGAAGAGGATCTGGAAGGCGCGCTTGCGGGCCGTGTTGCGGGCAGCCACGGTTAGCTGTTCACCCGGCCGAGGTAGTCGCTGGTGCGGGTGTCGACCTTGATCTTCTCACCGGTGGTGATGAAGAGCGGGACCTGGATCTGGTGGCCGGTCTCCAGCGTGGCGGGCTTGGTGCCGCCGGTGGAGCGGTCGCCCTGGACGCCCGGCTCGGTCTCCTGCACGGTCAGCTCGACGGCGGCCGGCAGCTCCACGAAGAGCACCTCGCCCTCGTGCTGGGCGACCGTGGCCGTGAAGCCCTCGACGAGGAAGTTGGCGGCGTCGCCGACGGCCTTGCGGTCGACCATGAGCTGGTCGTAGGTCTCCATGTCCATGAAGACGAAGTACTCGCCGTCCATGTAGGAGAACTGCATGTCGCGCTTGTCGACGGTGGCCGTTTCGACCTTGACGCCGGCGTTGAAGGTCTTGTCGACCACCTTGCCGGAGAGCACGTTCTTGAGCTTGGTGCGCACGAAGGCCGGGCCCTTGCCGGGCTTGACGTGCTGGAACTCGACGACGGACCAGAGCTGGCCGCCTTCGAGCTTGAGCACCATGCCGTTCTTGAGGTCGTTCGTGGAAGCCACGGTTGCGGAATCTCCTGGACTGACGTACGACCCCGGTGCACGCACCTTCCTAGAGGGCGAGCAGCTCCTTGGTCGTGATGGTGAGTAGCTCGGGTCCGCCGTCCGCCTCGGGGCGGACGACGAGCGTGTCATCGATCCGGACACCGCCCCGGCCCGGGAGGTGGACCCCGGGTTCGACGGTGACCGGCACGCAAGCGTCCAGTTTACCCATGGCCGCGGGACTCAACTGAGGGTCCTCGTCGATTTCGAGCCCCACGCCGTGTCCGGTCCGGGCCGTGAGGCCCTCGGTGCGGCCCGCGGAGTCCAGGACCTGGCGTGCGGCACGGTCGACGTCCCGGCAGGCGACGCCGGGGACCAGGCTCTCGCGCCCGGCGCGCTGGGCCGCGAAGACCAGGTCGTACAGCTCGATCTGCCAGTCCGCCGGAGCCGTGCCGATGACGAACGTGCGGCCGATCTCGCAGCGGTAGCCGCGGTAGGTGGCGCCGAGGCACACGGACAGGAAGTCGCCCTCCTCGACGCGGCGGTCGGTGGGGCGGTGGCCGGGGCGGCCCGCGTGGGGTCCGGTGGCCACGGAGGTGGGGAAGGCCGGGCCGTCGGCTCCGTGGTCGACGAGGCGCCGCTCCAGCTCCAGGGCGAGGTGACGCTCGGTGCGGCCGACGAGGATGGACTCCAGCAGCTCGCCGAGGGCCTGGTCGGCGATCTCGGCGCCGATGCGCATGCAGGAGATCTCCTCCTCGTCCTTGACGACCCTCAACTGCTCGACCGCGCCGCCGAGGCCGGCGAGGCGGAGCCGGGGGGCGACGGAGCCGAGGGCTCGGTGCCGGGCCACGGTGAGGTGGTGCTCCTCCACGGCGAGGGAGTCGGCGCCCTGGTCCTGGGCGATGCCGGCTGCCGCGACGGCCGGATCGCCGTCGGCGGCTCCGGACAGGGTCCTCACGCGCAGGGCCTCGTCGGGGCGCTCCTGGGACGGGCGGTCCGCGGACGGGCCGTACACCAGGAGATCCTCGGTCTTGCCGAGCAGCAGGATGGCGCCGGGCGGGGCGGCGCCCGCGAGGTAGCGCACGTTGGCGGGGCGGGAGACCAGCGCCGCCGCGCTGCCGCCCGCGTTGCAGTATTCCCTCAGACGCGTCCGGCGGGCCGCGTACACCTCTGACATGACCCGAGCGTATGAGCTCCGCGGGTCCGGCGCCGTTCGGGAGAGGCCGAGTGGGGCAGCGGGATGTCCGCCGTCCGCGAGCCGGTGGGCTGCGGGCGCGGCTCCCGCGTCCCTACGGGGCGCTCACCACTGCGGCGGGCTCGCGATCGACCTGGCCAGGACGTCGTCCAGGATCCTCGCCGTCTCGGGCACGTCCAGCTGGGAGTTGTCGATGATCGGCAGTCCTGATCCGTACCAGCCGGCCATCCGGCCGTGGATACGGGCGACCTCCTCGTCGGACAGCCGCCGGTTCCCCGAGCGCTCCGCGTTGCGTTCGAGGACGATGTCCAGCCCGGGCAGCAGGACGACGGGCAGCAGGCCGGGCCCCACGTGGCGCTTCCAGCCGCCGAGGCCGACCACCGGCCGGTCGGGGAAGACGGCGTCGTCGAGGATGCACGAGATGCCGTTGGCCAGGAAGTTCCGCGCGGCGAAGCCGCAGGTGCGGCGGGCGAGGCGGTACTGGGCCTCCGAGTTGTCGTTCCACCCGGACTGCGGGTCGGCGAAGCCGGAGCGGACCCACTCGCGCACGTCGTCCAGGCTGATGTGCGCCGTCGGCACCCGGCGGTGGTCCGCCCAGTACTTGGCGACGCTGGTCTTGCCCGCGCCCGCGGGGCCGATGAGCAGCACGGCGAGCGTCGTGCCGGAGGGGTCGGGCGCCGCCGCGGCGGGTGGCACGCTCGGCATGGCGACCGGGCCGCCCGGCGGCAGGGTCACATGGCCGGTGGTGTCCGGCGGCGGTGGAGCGGAGGCCTGCGGAGGCGGCGCGGCCGGTCCGGGCGGCGGCGCGGCCGGTCCCGGCGGCGGCGCGGGATACCCCGGCGCCGGGGGCACGGGCGCGGAGCCCTGGTGCGCGCCCGGGTGGTGCGGACCCGGGTGATGTGCGGCCGGTGACCAGCCGACGGCCGGTCCGTGCCCCGGCTGATGGGGCGGCGGCAGCGGAGAACCCACTGCGTGCTGCATCCGGTGCCACTCCGTCTCGTACAGGCGATGGGCGCTGACAGCGGGGGCGGAACCCGCTGCTACCGAACGGTACCGCCCCCGGTCGTCGATGTGTGAACGGCCGGGGGCGGTCCGAAGTGCCCGGCTCCGCAAGGCGATTCCGGGCGGAAGGCGCGCCGGGGGACTTACTGCCCGACTTCGCCGTACGCGGCGAGCAGCACGGCCGGGTCGGGGCCTTCCAGGACGGTGGGCTTGGCCAGGCCGTCGAGGACGATGAAGCGCAGCAGGTCGCCGCGGGACTTCTTGTCGACCTTCATGGTCTCCAGCAGCTTGGGCCACTGGTCGTACCGGTAGTGCAGGGGCAGCCCCACCGATTCCAGGATCGTGCGGTGGCGGTCGGCCGTCGCGTCGTCCAGCCGGCCCGCCAGGCGGCCGAGTTCGGCGGCGAAGTGCATGCCGACCGAGACGGCGGCGCCGTGGCGCCACTGGTAGCGCTCGTTCTTCTCGATGGCGTGGCCGAGCGTGTGGCCGTAGTTGAGGATCTCGCGCAGGCCCGATTCCTTCAGGTCCGACGAGACGACGTCGGCCTTGACCCGGATGGAGCGCTCGATCAGCTCGGCGGTGTGCGGGCCTGCCGGGGTGCGGGCGGCCTCGGGGTCGGACTCGATGAGGTCGAGGATGACCGGGTCGGCGATGAAGCCGGCCTTGATGACCTCGGCGAGCCCGGAGACGTAGTCGTTGACCGGAAGGGAGTCCAGCGCGGCCAGGTCGCAGAGCACACCGGCGGGCGGGTGGAAGGCGCCGACGAGGTTCTTGCCCTCGGCGGTGTTGATGCCGGTCTTGCCGCCGACGGCCGCGTCGACCATGGCGAGCACGGTCGTCGGGATGGCGATCCAGCGCACCCCGCGCAGCCAGGTCGCGGCCACGAAACCGGCGAGGTCCGTGGTGGCGCCGCCGCCGACCCCGACGATGACGTCGGTGCGCGTGAAGCCGGACTGGCCGAGGGCCTTCCAGCAGTAGGCGGCGACCTCGGCGGTCTTGGCCTCCTCGGCGTTGGGCACCTGGATGGCGACGGCCTCGTAGCCCTGCTCGGCCAGGTCGGCGCGCAGGGCCTCACCGGTCTCGGCCAGGGCCTCGGGGTGCACGATCGCCACTCGCTTGGCCTTGCCGCCGATCAGTGCGCCGAGCTCGCCCAGGAGTTGGCGGCCCACCAGCACCTCGTAGGGGTCGGTGCCCGCGGTGCCGCCGACCTGGATCCGCGTCACTGGCTCGCTCATGCTTCCTTCAACTCCAGTGCGTCGAGGGCTACTTGGGTTACCTCATCGGGCGTGCGGCCGTCGGTGGCCACGACGACCGTGGCGACCTCCTCGTAGAGGTGCCGGCGGGCCTCCATCAGCTCGCGCCACTGCTTGCGCGGGTTGACCGCGAGTAGCGGGCGGGCCGCGTTGAGGCCGGTGCGCTTGACGGCCTCCTCGACGTCCATCGACAGGTACGCCACCCGCCGCCCGGCGAGCAGCGCCCGGGTCCCCGGATCGAGGATCGCGCCGCCGCCGAGGGCGAGCACGCCGTCGTGCTCGGCGAGCGCCTTGCGCACGGCGTCCTTCTCGACCGCCCGGAAGACGGCCTCGCCCTCGTC
>NZ_JBWKIF010000045.1:0-7425 GCF_056432865.1 Streptomyces sp. NPDC044921 | reverse complement strand
GTGAGCGCGGACAGGAGAGCGGTTCTGTGTGTTCTTCGGGCACGCCACAGGGACGTGCTCTGCGCACGTGAATGCATCAGCTTCCCCCACGGAAGTCAGACAGACAGTCAGAACCAGTGACCCATTCGGTCACCTCGGCCACACAAGCTGTCACAAGAAGCGCACAAAGCGACGGGCCGTTCCCCGTATCTACCGTCCCATGCCAGCCGGAATCAGCCCCACCACTTCGACGGGACGAAATCTTGCATATCGCAGCAAATCACTACCTCGGCAGGAGGGAATTGCACGGTCCATTGCGGTTCTGGGGGATCACGCTGACCGGAACCTTCGACTTCCGTCGGCACAGCACACGGCCCTGCTACCGGAGGCAGCCTGTGCAAATCCCGTGCATGGACGTGACTCGTTGTCCCATCGCGCCAGGAACGTCCCTCCCCAACGGATGCGCGAACAGGGTGTCCGGCGATGCCTCGGCAGGGCCCCGGGTACCGGCGCCCCGACCGCTTGCGTGTGGCTCTGCGTCCTCGAAGGGGTGAAGGTCCGCATCCCGCGCAACCGCTGGTCCCAGGGTGGGTGGCGTGGCCGTCCGGGACGGCCGGCCACCGGCGGGATGCCGTCGGTCAGGGCGAGGGTCTGGGTGACGTCGTCGATGTTCGCCGCGGTGGGGATGACCTTGAGCGGGGTGCCGCGCCCGTCGCAGATCAAGTGATGCTTGCTGCCCGTCTTGCGCCGGTCGACCGGCGGCGGACCAGTGTCGGCTCCCCCGTTTTCGCACAGATGTGGGAGCTGTCCACACACGCCCTCGACCAGTCGAGTTCACCGACCGCATTCAGCTCGGCGAGCAGAATGCGGTGTAGCCGGTCAAAGATCCCAGCCTGCTGCCACCGCGCCAGACGCCGCCAGCCGGTCTGTCCCGAGCCGAACCCCACCCCCAAGGGCAGCAGTTGCCTGGCTATGTCGTTGTGGAGCACGTACAGGATGCCCTGCAGAGACAGCCGGTCCGCCACTGGCCGAGGCCCTGGCGATCGCTCCGGCCAGGGCGGCACCAACGGCTCGATCAGCGTCCACAGGTCGTCACACGATCCACGGCCGAGTACTCACACCCTCCCGAACGGCCGAATCATCACATCAGTCACGCCTGGCCACGACACCTCAACAAGATCGTGTTACAAGCTCCGAGGCCGGGGTGCAGTTGTGGATGGGTGGAACGGCAGTTGGGTGAAGCCGCTGACGGCTCCCCCGGGCATGCGGACTGCCTGTCCCGCCGGGTGCAGTTGCGGCAGTCGGTTCGCCAGGGTCCTGAGCGCGGCCTCACGGGTCGCATCTAGGACCGTTTCTGACCTAGTCGCCACGTACTTTCGTCTACGACCGGCCAACGCGGCTCGACCACCGCTCAGCGCGGTGCCGCCTCAACAGGCAACAGGCAAGGAGTGACGTGACGATTTTGGTTACTGGTGCGACGGGAACTCTGGGGCGCCACGTGGTCGAGCGACTTCGGCAGGCCGGACAGGTGGTTCGCGCGCTCACGCGCACCCCGACCGGGGCGACCGGCCTGCCCGAAGATGTCGAAGTGGTGGGCGGCGACCTTACGAAGCCGCAGACAATGGCCGCGGCTCTCGATGGAGTCTCCGCCGTGCACCTGCTCGGAGCCACCGGGCACGACCACGCCCCGTTGCAGACCGGGCCGCAGATCCTGGGGATGGCCGCCGAGGCGGGCGTGCAGCGCCTGACGGTCCTGTCGCCCGGTGGCGAAGGAGAGCTGAGCAAAGCCGTCCGTGACAGCGGCATGGAGTGGACGTTCATCTGGCCGATCGACCTCATGTCGAACGCACTGGGATGGGCTGAGGTCATCCGGCGTACGGCGGAGGTTCGGGAGCCGTACGCGAACCGCAGGACTGCTTCGGCCGACGAGACGGACGTCGCCGCCGTTGCCGCGACCGTGCTGGCAAGGGGCGGCTATGCGGGAAGGACCCTCATCGTCTCGGGCCCCGAAGCACTCACGCCGGCCGACAAGGTCTCCGCTATCGCGGCGGCGACCGGCCGTGAGATCCGTTTCACCGAGCTGACCGACGATCAGGCACGTCGGCACTGGCGGGCTGAGGGGTGGCCCGAGGAGGGCATCGAGTTCATGCTGCACATGTGGGCCACCGTGCCTGAGACGGTGGCCAGGGTGACCTCAACGGTCGAGGAAGTCGTCGGCCGCCCCCCGAGGACTTTCGCACAATGGGCCGCCGCACACGCCGACGCCTTCCGCGCCTGATACGCACGAACGGGCCGCCACCATTCCCCGTCGACGTCGTGGTCGGCCTGGCTCGGGCGCGGCACCCGGACGCGGTGTGGGCTGTATGGCCAGCGGCAAGGGGCGGGTCGCCCCGTCGGAGGCCAGACGCGCGGCCGTGGCGCGGGCACGGGCCTGAGCTGCGGTGCCCTTCCGGACGGGTAACCACTCCAACTGATGCTCCTTCGCCCACGCCCTGACGGTCACGTCCTAAGCAGTGTCGTTGTGGTCATCCGATCGTTCGACTGGTCATGCGGGACGGGGCGATAACTGACGCTGCCTGGGCGGGATCGAGCCGTTGTTGCCGCCCGTGGGCCGGCCCGCATGCGACTGTCCTGCGGCGTGCCGCGTTCACGGCGCTCTGGCCGCTGACGCAGGCGCTGGCACACCAGGCGGCTGGGCGAGTGCGGGCGCCGGACAGAGCTGCGTCTCGGCCATGTCGCGGTGCTTTTGCCCAGCACGGCGCCGGTCGAGGCGCAGCGGGCGGATCTGCCGGCGTACGTGCGGCCAGGCTCGATGCTTCCCGGTCCGGGAGCGAATCGATCGACCGGCGGGATTCGACGTCCACCAGCACAGTGCCGTTGTGGCGGCCCTTGCGGGTGGCGTACTCATCGACACCAACCACCCGCGGCCCAGGTACCTCCGGCTCGGGCAGGGCGTCGACCAGGCACAGGAACGTGCTCCGACTGGCAGACACACCCAGGACGGAAGGCAGCCGGGCCCCGGCACGTCCGGCCAGGGCAAGACCGACCGCGGCCAGCGCAGAGCGCAACCGTTCAGTGCGCTGGCCGTACCTGCGAGTGAGGCCGGGTACATGTTCCGCGAAGGGCCGCCGAGAGCACACGCTGTCGCGGCAGCGGGCCCGCCGAACCGGTATCCGGAGCACGACCCTTCGTCCTGCGCTCGGCAGCACGTCAACGCGCACTATCTCGCTATCCCACCTATACCGACAGAGCACGTCGATGTCCGCGATTGACGGGAACAACAACTCCTTCGACCGGAGCGCGACCTCTTCCACGGCCGGGTCTGTCAGCCCAACCACTCTCCTGTCGGCTGATCTTCGGGCGACTTCCGAAGCTGCCCAGAGGCGTCCAGACGTCACTCAGCGTGGTCACTGCACGGAAGCTAAGCCAAGACCGATTTCGTGAGCAGAACCGCCTGCAGGTCGGCGATTCGCTGACCGCATAAGTGCCTGTTTCTGAGCTGAGCATGACATGACCACCTGCGGCGTCTGGGCGTTTGCCCAGCTCAGAATTCGAACGGCGGGGTTTGGGTGGCGGGGCGGCTGGTCGACTGCTGCTTGGCACCGAACCCGGCTTATATTCGGTGCGGTGCGGCTACGTCCTGCCAGCGGTAGAGGTCGCGCAGCAGGGAAATTTCGGCGCCGTGATGGATCAGCTCCCTGTTGACGTGCAGGATCCTGTTCTCCATGGGAAACGGCTCGGGACTCATCGCGGGCGGATTGTCTAGGTCGGTGTCCGAGAGTTCGCGGACCCCCGCGTTCCATCTCCCGTACATCTCATCGAGCTGTTTTAGCGCCTCGTCAGCGGTCCCCGCGTAGGCGAACGCCTCGGCGTCGAAGCCCTGGCCGTCGAAGTACCATTCGACCCGATAGGCCAGGCACGAGACGATGATGTGCGCCAGCCGCCAGGCAATCGTGGTCACCGGCGCCGGCTCCGGGGCAGGGGACGCGAAGTCCATCGTCCACTCCCCTGAACCCGCCGACATCGGTGCGGCCGACGTGCCACGTTGGCGGATGCTCCAGCAGCCGCGCACCGGCTCCCAGAAGTACTCCTCGTCGGTAAGCCCGTCCAGCCGTGGCCGCAGATTCTTGCGCCAGTACCAGTCCAACTGCTCCGCGAGCCGCTCGCTTCTTGTCATTGCCGCACACTACTGACCCGTCGAGCAGAGCGTGCCGGCTTGGTGGACGCAGGAAGACTCCAGCTAGGCCGTCTGGCAGCGCGACCTGGGATTTCTGGGCAACAGGACACCGGTCTCGATGTTGCCGGTTACGCTGCTGAAGTCGTCGTGTTGGTGCGAGAATTGGGCTGACTTGAGGGCCCGGTGACTTCTCGGTGGCACTGCTGACCGTCAGTGCCGATCGGATCAGTCGCGGTGGCCCTCGCGGGAGGCCGGCTGTCCGCTCCTGCGAGAGCTTCGGCGGGTGATGCGCCTGGTCATCAAGGTGAGTGCGGCCCAGGTGATGAGCGATTCGGAGTGTTGGACGAACCGTTCGTAGTCGCGCGCGTGTCTGCGGGCATGCATGACCCACGCATGCGAACGTTCGACGACCCAGCGCCGGGGCAGGACGACGAACCCGGGGACGTTCTTCGGCCGGCTGACGGTATTGATCGTCAGGCCCAGGAAGGTCCTCGCCCAGTCGACGAGCTGTCCGGCATAGGCGGAGTCGGCCCAGACGATGGTGATCTCGGGGTGCATCAGCCGCAGCCGGAACAGCACTTCCTTGGCCGCGTTGCGGTCGGTCATGTCGGCCGGGGTGACCATGACGAACAGCGGCAGGCCCTTGGTGTCCACGACCAGGTGTCGCTTGCGGCCGTTGATCTTCTTGCCGGCGTCGTAACCGCGGGAGTCCTTCCCGACGGTCTCGGCGGCCTTGACCGACTGCGAGTCGATGACGGTGGCGACCGCTCCGGGCGCCTTGCCCATCTCGCGGCGGATCCGCTTGCGGAGCTGGTCACGGATCTGCCCGATGACGCCGCAGGCGGCCCAGCGGGCCATGAACCCGTAACACGTGCGCCAGGGCGGGAAGTCCTTGGGCAGGGCCCTCCACTTGCAGCCCGTATCCACGACGTAGCGGATGGCGTCCACAATCTCCCGGCGGGGGTGCTTCTCCGGACGGCCGCCGGCCGGGGTCTCACAGGCCGGGACCGGCAGCAGTGGTTCGATCAGCGCCCATTCGTCGTCCCAGGTGTCAGAGGGGTAGCAGCGCCTGCGCGGCATCGTTGCCTCCCTCAAAGACGGGGGGGGGCGGGCCCGGCCGCTTCGCGGCCGGGCCCGCCGATCAGGCGTCGGCGTCGGCGATGACGTCGAGTGTCGACTCGACCGAGTTGAGTTGGGTGTTGAGGTGTTTGATCCACCGGCCTTTGGGCTGGAGGGCCGCGTGCGGGGCGACGGTTCCGGTGATGAACCGGCGGATCTCGGTGAGCTTGCCCCGGATGATCGCGATCTCGTATGCCTGGAGTTCGGCGGGGTCGGCGCAGAACTTGTAGCCGTCCTTCTTCGTCCAGATCAGCGGCGGCCAGCCGCGTTCGGTGATGATGTCCCGCAGGCAGGCAAGCCCCGCGCGAGTCTGGTGAGGGGAGAGTTCGCTGGATCTGACCAGCTGGACAAAGGTCAGACCGGCCGGCCGGGCTTCGAAGAGCACGAACCGGACGGTGTCGGCGTGTCGCTGAGCCGCCGGCGATCTGCGCTCGGAGGCACGGGGCATCGGCTATTCACCCTGCAGGAGCTTGGCCAGTTCGCCGTCGACGTCGACCTTGCCGGTGTCCACGGCCGTCTCGATCCAGTCCAGCGTCGCCCTCACACGTGCAACGTTCTCGTGCACGATCACGCGTTCGTCGTCGCCGAGCTGGCGGTCGCGCATCCCGGGGACGACCCGGCCGGCCGACGCGACGAACGCATGGCAGGCGGTGACCAGGTCCAAGAACTCCACCGACCGGTCGATGTTGCGGATTGCGGGGGCGACGGGGCTGGTCTCCTCGAAGTGGTCGCGGGCCTGCCGGCCCTGGTCGACCTGGGCCCGGTTGACCTGGTGGCGGGCCGTGTCGTCGCTCATGGCCTTGAAGGCGACGGCCGGCCTGCGCAGCAGGCCGGTGGTCACCTCGGCCGCGACGTGTTCGTCGCGGGTCAGCTCCTCGACGACCTTCACCTTGTCCGCCTTGGCGACCCGGGCGACGACCGCGGGGCGGCGCAGGAAGTCCGGGGCGACCGCGGCCGCGACCTGGTCCTCGCGGGTCAGTTCCTCCACGACCCGGACCTTGTCCTCGTCCCTGACCTGCGCGACCACCTCCGGCCGCCGCAGCAAGTCGCCGGTGACACGTCCCGCGACCTCGTCGTCCTTGGCGAGCGAGTGGATCGCGCTGACCTTCTCCTGCCGGGTGACGGGCTTGACGACCTGGCGTCCGACCCGCCGGTTGGCCTCGTCCGGCGTCCAACGGGACTTGCCCTCATGCGGGTTGAGGATAGTGGTGAACCGTTCCTCGTCGTCGGCGATGGCCGCGAGGATGTTGTGGACCGTGAACGACACTCCTGCAACCCGCCGGTCCTTCGGCCACTTCGACGCGGTCCACCGGGCCTTGTCCACCATCGCGTAGGACAGCCCGATGTCCTCGGCCAGGCGGAACAACGAGTCCTTGACCCTGAACAGCGCGTCGCTCCGCTCCTGGCCGCCGGCCTCGCGCATCGGCTCGACTTCGAGTGCGTAGTCGCCGACCGTGAACTGGATCCGGCTGGCGGTCTCCACCAGTTTCCGCAGCTCGGCCACGATCTCCGCGTACCGGTTCACGCTGACGCTGCCGACCTTGTCGGCGCTCTCAATCTCTTCGGTCATGGGTTCTCACCCTCAACTACGGGCCGTGGCACGGCTCTTGGGGCCGCGGCAAGACGCAGCCCGCCTCTCGACCGAGAGTCAGTCCGGAAATCCTAAGATCACAACGATCGACCGGGAAGGACCGGAATCTGATCGAAGATGCGATTCGGGTGCGTTCGCGTTGCGGTCACTGTGACCGTTCGCCGAACGATTCCTTTCGGGCCCGCCAGGCCCTCGTGACGCATCGCCGCGAGCAGTAGACCGCGTTCGAACGGCGGTCCACCCCCGCGACCCAAGTAGTCCCGCGCTCAGGGCACTCGGCCCGGCCGGCGCCACCCAGTTCCGCAGCCACCCGCTTGCGCAACCGCAGGTCACGACGCCACTGCCTGGCACGACACGCCGTAGAGCAGAACCTCGCCCAAGGCGGAGCACCCGGCCTCAGCCGACTCCCACACCCCTCGCACGCACGCTCCACAGCATGCCCGGCGTCCTCGGACACCCAGCCAGCCTAGTACTGCAACGGTCCTTGCCGTGACTGATGGCCAGGTCGGTCGTTGGTGTGGTTATGGGTGGGGACCTTGCTGATGTCAGGCTGTGGGCG
>NZ_JBWKIF010000044.1:0-10247 GCF_056432865.1 Streptomyces sp. NPDC044921 | reverse complement strand
CTGTCCAAGTTCCCTCATCTCAGGCAGGACTTCCTCGCCTCCATCGTCGTCTTCCTGGTCGCCGTGCCGCTGTGCGTCGGCGTGGCCGTCGCCTCGGGTGTTCCGGCAGAGGTCGGGCTCGTCACCGGCATCGTGGGCGGGCTGGTCACCGGGGCCATGCCCGGCAGCAGCCTCCAGGTGTCGGGGCCGGCGGCCGGATTGACCGTGATCGTGTTCGAAGCCGTCCGCGAGTTCGGAGTGGGTACGCTCGGCGTGATCGTGCTGATCGCCGGGCTGCTCCAGCTCGCCATGGGCTTCGCCGGCATAGGCCGCTGGTTCCGCGCGATATCCGTCTCGGTCGTCGAGGGCATGCTCTGCGGCATCGGACTGGTGATCATCGCCGGCCAGGTCTACGCGGCGGCGGGCCTGAAGGCCCCGGAGACCGGCATCGGGAAGGTCGTGGGGCTGCCGGGGGCGTTCGCCGACGCCCTGGTCAGCACCGAGGCTCTGACCTCCCTCGCGATCGGCGCGGGCACCATCGCCGTCATCGTGCTGTGGAAGAAGATGCCGAAGTCCTTGCGGTCCGTGCCGGGCGCCCTCGCGGCGGTGGTGCTGGCCACGGTCGCCACGCTCGCGTTCAGCCTGCCCGTCGCCACCGTCGAGGTGGAGGGCCTGCTCGGCGTCATCCAGCCGCCCGGCTCCGAGGCGTTCGGCGAGCTGGCGAGCCCGGCCATCTGGGGCACGATCATCGCCTTCGCGCTGATCGCCTCGGCGGAGAGCCTGTTCAGCGCGGCGGCCGTGGACCGGCTGCACGATGGCCCGCGCACCCAGTACGACAAGGAGATACTCGCCCAGGGTGCGGGCAACACCGTGTGCGGTCTGCTCGGCGCGCTGCCGATGACCGCGGTGATCGTCCGCAGCTCGGCCAACGTGAGCGCGGGCGCCAAGACCAAGGCGTCCCGGGTGCTGCACGGCGTCTGGCTGCTGCTGTTCGCCGCCGCCATGCCGTGGGTACTGGCCTTGATCCCGCTGCCTGCACTCGCGGGCATCCTGGTGCACGCGGGCTGGAAACTGATCCCGTTCCGCCAGGTCATGGCGCTGTGGCGGACCCACAAGGGTGAAGCGCTGATCCTCGTCGTCACGGCCGTGTCGATCGTTGCCGTGAACATGTTCGAGGGTGTCCTGATCGGTCTGGTCCTGTCCGTGATCAAGGCTGCCTGGGATGCCTCGAACCTGAAGGCGGAGATCATAGACAAGGGTGCCGGCCCCATCCAGGTGTACCTGTCGGGCAACGCGACCTTCCTGCGCCTGCCGAAGATACTGGACAGCCTGGAAGCACTGCCCCAGGACCGCCCGATCGAGCTGGATCTCGCGGGTCTGCACCACCTCGACCACGCCTGCCGCACGGCCCTGGAGAACTGGGCAGAGCGGCACAGCGCGGTCGGCACGGAACCGGTGAAGGTCACCGAACCGGTCAGGGCCACAGCGGACACCTGACCCGCTCAGCGGCCGGGGCGATCGACTGGTCGGGGGCGGCGACCGACTCCCCCCTCCAGGGGAGTTCGCGCAGCGGGCGCAGGGGCCGAGTGACGTCGTCGCGGTCTCCGCCGGTCAGTGACACCAAGGGTGGGGACGCCCCGCGGTGGGCCGTCCGCACGGTGGACTGCGTCGGCGGGCGGCGGTCATTCGGTCCGTACCGGGGTGCTGGGCTCGGGCTCCATGGCACCGTGTTCGCCGAGCCAGCGCGCGAGTTTGCCACGTCGGCCGATGGCACGGAGCCGGCGTTCCGTGGCTTCCCGGGTCTTGGGCGTGGTGATGAGCAGGAGTTCGTCGTCGGCGCGCAGCACGGTGTCGCGGTCGGGGACGAGGGTGGTGCCCTCGCGGACGATC
Organism: Streptomyces sp. NPDC044921; assembly: GCF_056432865.1. Classification (NCBI taxonomy): domain Bacteria; kingdom Bacillati; phylum Actinomycetota; class Actinomycetes; order Kitasatosporales; family Streptomycetaceae; genus Streptomyces; species Streptomyces sp. NPDC044921. The sequence continues at coordinate 8,378 of NZ_JBWKIF010000044.1, read as the reverse complement.
AGGGTCACGGCGGTCGGGGGCGGAAGCCGGAGTTCGAAGACGGCGACGCCGTGCAGCCGGGAGCCCGGTGGAATGGTGACAGTGAGCAGGTCGGCGTCCAGGACGTCCAGGGGGGCGGTCTCGACCTGCACGTCGCGCAGCGCGCCGGGGCGGGTCAGACCCAGGCGCCCGGCGACGGCGGGCAGGGTGGGACCTTGGACGAGGGTGAACAGGACCACGAGGACGAACACGATGTTGAGGACTTCGCGAGCGCCGGTGACTCCGGCGACGATGGGGAAGGTGGCCAGCACGATGGGGACCGCGCCGCGCAGGCCGGCCCAGGAGATGAACGCCTGCTCGCGCCAGGGGATCCGGAAGGGCAGCAGGCAGGCCAGGACGGAGACAGGGCGTGCGGCCAGCAGCAGGACCAGGCCGACGACGAGGGCCGGGAGGATCGCGGAGGGCAGTTCGCTGGGGTCGACGAGCAGGCCCAGCATGACGAACAGGCCGATCTGGGCCAGCCAGCCGGCGCCTTCCGCGAAGGAACGGGTCGCGGCGCGGTGGGGCAGCTCGGCGTTGCCCAGGACGAGGCCGGACAGGTAGGCGGCGATGATCCCGCTGGCGTTGACGGCTCCGGCCGCGGCGAAGGCGATGATGCCGAAGCCGACCGTGGCCAACGGGTACAGGCCGGTGGCGGGCAGGGCGATGTGGCGCAGGGCGGCCGCGCCCAGACGGCCGGTCAGTACGCCGAGCGTGCCGCCGACCGTGAGCTGGTAGAGCAGGTTGCCCAGGAGAGGCGCGGGTCCGGGCAGGTCGGCGGTGGCGGTGGAGAAGACCAGGACGAGGATGATGGTGGGGGCGTCGTTGAAGCCGGACTCGGCCTCCACCAGGCCGGTCAGTTTCTGCGGCAGTGGCAGGGAGCGCAGCACGGCGAAGACGGCGGCGGCGTCGGTGGAGGAGACGATCGCCCCGAGCAGGAGGGCCAGGTGCCAGTCCATGCCCAGCAGCCAGTGCGCGCCGGCGGCGGTCATCACGACCGAGACGGCCACGCCCACGGTGGCCAGGACGCCGGCGGGGGCCAGGAGGCGTCTGACGTCGCTCCACTGGGTGGTCAGGCCGCCTTCGACGAGGATGACTCCGAGGGCGGCGGTGCCCAGTGCCTGGGCCAGTTGGGCGTCGTCGAACTCCAGCCCGAGGCCGTCCTCGCCGGCGATGACGCCGACCGCGAGGAACAGCAGCAGGCTGGGCAGACCGATGCGGTGGGCGGTACGGGCGGCGGCGATGCTGGCCAGCAGCACCGTGCCGCCGATCAGCAGCGTCAGGTACAGCTCGGACAGGGTCATCGGTCGGTCCTCGTCTCGTCAGGCAGCAGTCCGGCGGCCGCTGGGGTCAGGACCGGGGCGGAGGGTCGCGGTGTCTGCGCGCCTCGCGCAGGGGGCGAACAGTTCCCCGGCCGCACCGGCGAGGACCAGGCCGGTGGCGGTGAGCAGCCCGTGGGCCAGGGCGATGCCGGTGCCCGGCACGGCCAGGGCGACGGCGAGGAGCAGCCAGGCACGGGTGTGCCGGTACTCGGGTGGCCGGCAGGGGCGGCCGGCCCCGAGGGCGCGGACGAACCGGGGATCCTCGCGGTGCAGGCGGGACTCGATCTCGCTGAGCCGCCCGGCACGTGATCCGGCCACGGGCTTCCCCTCCTGGCACGGGTGACCCCCATGGGCAGCATCACCACCGCGCCGCTCAGCGCGCCGGCGAACGGGAACACCCGCGCCGTGGCGATCAGCACGTAGACGGCGGCGAGCACCCCCACCGCCGTCCATACCGTGACGCTCACCGCACCCCCGCCCGGCGCGCCGCACTGACCTGCCCCGGCCGTTTCGGCACCCGCGAGGCGGCGCACCCCCATGGCTGCCGCGCGGCGCAGGCGGAGCACCAGCAGGACCGGGCCGGACACCGCCTCGGTGTGGCCGTGTCGCCGTGGCGCTGCGTCCATCGGGACGGGCCCCCTCTCGTGATCCGACAGACCCGCCGCCCTTCAGGCACCGCGCCCCGCACCTGTATGCAGGGAGGGTGGAAGCGGCAGGCCTGGCAGGGCCGGCGTGCCGTACGGCCGTCGGGCAGTGAGGCCGTCAGCCGGCCCACGCCGCAGGCGGTCGCCACTGCGGTCACCGGGGCGGGGACGGTGGGTCGGCTCCACCCTCACCCGCCCACGAGGGCGCACACCATCGGGTCTGGCACCCAAATGCGGCCGGGTCACGCCTGTAGGTGAGGACACGGAGTGGGCGCCAGACCTTGAGGGGGGCTGGCGTGGCGGTGGGTGGGTGATCGGACAGGTGGCCGGCACCCGCCACCACGGATATGGCCTCCGGTGGTCGCAACGTCGAAGGGGTGCCGACACCCGCGTGGCGTCAGCACCCCTTGCGATGCGCGACGGTCAGCTGCGGCCCTTCAGGCGTTCGACGGCGGCGACACCGACCGCGGCAAGTGCGATCTGGATGGCCAGTTCGATCCAGTCGATGCCGCGGGTGTCGGCGACTCCGAGCCCGGCGGCGATGGCGGTGCCGACCAGGGCGGCGACGATGCCGACGGCGATGGTCCACAGAACGCCGGTGTGCTGACGGCCGGGCAGGGCGAGCCGGCCCAGCACCCCGATGATGGCGCCGATGATGACGGCGGTGATGATGCCCGAGATCTCCATGTGCCGTTCCTTCCTTGAACAGTTCGCTGCTCACATGCCCGCTTGCCACCTGCTCACGCTCGGTGTGCGCTGCTGGCGCTCCCGCTCGGTTACAGGTCGAACTCGTGGGGCGGCAGATCGAGGGTGAAGCACGCCTCGCGCACGACGGCCTGCTCGGACTTGTCGAAGTCGCCGTCGGCGCCGCCGATGACGATGCCGATCTGGATGACGGCACGCGCCTCGGCAGGCTTCCTCTTCGCCTTGGCGATTTCCTGCAGCACGCTGACCTTGCCGAAGTCGAAGTCGGCGGTCAGCTTGTTCAGGTTGTCCTCGAAGCGACGCTGCAGATCCATGGCGTCGAAGTTCTGCAGCACCTCGTTGGTGGCAATCAGCTGAGCGACGCGGCGTCGCTCGGCCGGATCGATGGTGCCGTCGGCGGCGGCGACCAGCGCGCACATCGCCATGGAAGCGTCGCGGAACGCGCCGGACTTGAGGTCGTTCTTCTTCGCCACCAGTTGGGTCTGCATCGTCGATGCGGACTCCTTGATGCGGTCCCACAGGGCCATGGCTGACTCCGTACGTCTTGAGGAGCCGTCCGGTCCGACTGCGAGGTCGGGCCCGGACAGCCACTTCTTCTACATTGCTGTAGAAGTTACCAGGCGTGGCGGACGTGCGTGACCTCCCCGGTCTCCGCCGACCTCTGCGCTCGCGCGCCCGTGCCGGGCCCGGAACGGTGCCCGTGCCCGTCGTCGCGGCAGTGGTCGCCGTGGCCGTGCTTGTCCTCGTGGGTGCGGCGGGCCAGGCAGCGCGGGGATCACCGCGTCCGCGGCGCGGGCGGCGGCCCCTGAAGGGAGGCGGGGCCGCCGCCCGCCGGGAGCGGGTTACTTGGCGGAGGTGTCGAGCGCGGCCAGGGCCTGGGCCCAGCGCACGTACTTCAACTCGGCCAGATCGGCGACCGTCCTGACGCCGAACGCCTCCTGGAGGAGTTCACCGTCCCTGTCCGAGACCCCCTTCAGCGCGGCGACCGGCGCGGCGAGTATCTCCGGCAGACTCTTGTCCGCCCACGCCTTGTCCAGCACCTTGTCCAGGTCGATCGAAGCCACGACAGCCCTCCCGGGGAAAACACCGATGGACGGTTCCGGACGACGTGCCGCCGGGGTGGCCGTGACCGGCGGATACCCTGCTCAAACCGGTGACCCCCTCCTGTCCTGCCCGTCGCCCGCGGGGCAGCCGGGAACATCAAGGCCACCCCTAGCGTTATCTACACGCTTGTAGAAGCATAGCCGTGAGGTGACCCGCCCGACAGCAGCCCGGCGGAACGTCCGGAACCACCCGCACAGGTGGCGGAAACCGCCCCGGCAAGGCGACTTCGCCGCCCTCTTACCATGGGGCCCGGACGGGAAGCGCCTCACCGGAGCCGCCAGGATCCGTCCGACCCGACAAGCCAAGAAGGAGCAGCAGACCCACTATGGGTGAACCTCCCAGTCCCGGCCGTGCCACTGCCCGCCCGTCGCGCACCAGTGAGGGATCGGGGGTGGCACGGTGACCGAAGTCCTGCTGCTGTGCCTGGCCCTGGCCCTCACCCTGGCGTGTGCGGTGTTCGTCGCAGCCGAGTTCTCCCTGACCACGGTCGATCGCGGTGAACTGGAACGCGCCGCGGCGGCTGGTCAGCGCGGAGCCGACAGTGCCTTGCACGCCGTGCGCAGACTGACCTTCCAGCTCTCCGGCGCGCAACTGGGCATCACGGTGACCTCGCTGGTGATCGGCATGCTCGCCGAACCGTCGCTGGCCGCGCTGCTGCGAGGCCCGCTTCGGGCGGCCGGTCTGGGCCCGGCCGCTTCGTCTGCGGCCACCGTGCTGGGCGTTGCCCTGTCCACCGTGGTGCTGATGGTCGTCGGCGAACTGGTGCCGAAGAACTGGGCGATCTCCCGTCCACTGGCCGTGGCCAAGGTCGTCGCCACGCCGCAACGTTGCTTCACCGCGGTCTTCGCCCCCTTCATACGCCACCTGAACTCCACGGCCAACCGGGCCGTTCGCCGCTTCGGCCTGGAACCCGCCGAGGAGCTGGCCCACGCCCGCACCCCCGAGGAACTCGTGGCACTCGCCCGGCACTCGGCCGCGCAGGGAGCCCTGGAAAAGGACGCTGCCGAGCTGTTCGTGCGCACCCTGCACCTGAGCGAGCTCACGGCCGAGAACGTCATGACTCCGCGGGTCGACGTCCAGGCCCTGGAGGCCCACGCCACCGCGGCGGACGCCGCCAACCTCACCCACGCCACCGGCCTGTCCCGCTTCCCGGTCTACCGCGACAGCCTGGACGAGGTGATCGGCACCGTCCACATCCGCGACGTCCTCGCCCTGGACGAGGAGAAACGCCCGATCACCCCGGTCACCGACCTGATGACGACGCCGCTGCTGGTGCCCGACAGCCTGCCCGTCGACACACTCCTCAAGCGACTGCGCGCGCAGGGCAGCATGGCGGTGGTCATCGACGAGTACGGCGGCACGGCCGGCGTCGCCACCATGGAGGACATCGTCGAAGAGGTCGTCGGAGATGTCCGCGACGAACACGACCCGCAGGCCGCCCCCGACCTGCTGCCCACTCCTGCCACCGACGACGGTCGCGCACGCTGGGAGGCCGACGGCAGCGTCCGCCTGGATGAACTGACCCGGACAGGCTTCACCTCGGCCGAGGGCCCCTACGAGACCCTCGCCGGACTGATCGCCACCCGCCTGGCGCGCATCCCCGCCGAAGGGGACACCCTCACCATCGGCGGCTGGGAGCTCACGGTCCTCGCCGTCGACCACCACCGCGCCGACCGCGTCGCCCTCACTGCTCCCACGCCCGCCCCGCTTGACCAGGAGAGCGCCCGATGACCGCGATCCAGCTCCTCATCGGTGCCCTGACCCTGCTGACCAACGCCTTCTTCGTCGGAGCCGAGTTCGCGCTGATCTCCGTACGCCGCAGCCAGATCGAACCCAGGGCGCAGGCCGGCGACACCCGCGCGAAGATCACCCTGTGGGGCCTGGAGCACCTCTCGGCGATGATGGCCACCGCGCAGCTCGGCATCACCGTCTCCTCCCTCATCCTCGGCGCGGTCGCCGAACCGGCCATCGCCCACCTGCTGGAACCGGCCTTCGAGGCCGTCCACGTCCCCCACGCCCTGGTCCACCCGATCGCCTTCGTCATCGCCCTTTCGCTGGCGACCTACCTGCACATGCTGATCGGCGAAATGATCCCCAAGAACATCGCCCTGGCCGCCCCCGCACCCACCGCGCTGCTGCTCGCGCCCCCGCTGGTCGGCCTCACCCGCGCTCTGCGCCCGGTCGTCTTCGGGATCAACTCGTTCGCCAACGCCCTGCTGCGCATGCTCAAGGTCGACCCGAAGGACGAGGTCGAGTCCGTCTTCACCGACACCGAACTCGCCCGCCTCGTCGACGACGCCAGCCAGGCCGGGCTGCTCGATCCCGACGACAGCGAACGGCTGCACGACGCCCTGGAACTGGGCAACCGCCCCGTCGGCGAGATCCTCGTCCCGCTCAACCGGATGGTCACCGCCGACCACACCATCACCCCGGCCCAACTCGAACGCGCCGCCACCGGTGCGGGCTACTCCAGGCTGCCCGTCCTCGCACCCGGCGGCGTCGTCCTCGGCTACCTGCACATCAAGGACGCCCTCGGCACCCCCGACCGCCACAGGCCCTTCCCCCGCACCGCACTGCACGCGGTGGCCCGCGTCCAGATCGACACACCACTGGACGACGCCCTGACCGCGATGCGTGCCGACGGCACTCACCTGGCGGCCGTCACCGGCGCCAAGGGCACGGTTCTCGGTTTCGTCACCATGAACGACGTCCTGTCGCAGCTCGTCGGCGCAAGCTGAACGGCAGGCGAGCCGCGGCCACCTGGTCCGCTCGCCGGCTCAGCGGCGCGTGTGGCCGACGAGGGTCTTCCATGCGCTGCTGGGCAGGGAGCTGACGGGCACCTGCTCCGGCACGTACTGATCACAGTGCGGGTTGTGGCACGGGCCTGCCGTCCAGCGGGGAACGTAGACGCCCATCGTCTTGTGCCGTTCCATCACGGTGTCGACCGGCTGCTTGCAGGAGTGGCAGGTCTGTGTGGACCGGTGGGCCGTCTCGGAGTTCCGTTCACTGTCCATAACACGACTTTACGCCCGCTTTGCCTGCGTTTGGTAGTCCATTGGTGCGCTCGATTCCGTTCCGCCCCGATTTCTCGTCGACGACCGAGGCACCTGGCACCTTTCCCCGCCGGATCTCAGGTGTTCGGACCTCGGTCCGCGGAATCGGACTGCTCCGGCTCGCTGCCCTCGGGTGAGTCGCCCGCGGGAAGATCGCCGGCTTGACCGGTGTCGTCCGTGGCGGACCGTTCTTCGTCCTCATGGGCAGGCGGGGGCCGCAGCATGCTGAGTGCGACGGAGACGGTCAGCACGGCGGTGATGACAGCGAGGCTGACCGGGGAGGGGATCTCCGGGATGGCGGTGCTGATCGTCTTGTGGGACGCCTGAAGGATGAGCTTGACGGCGATGAAGGCCAGGATCAGCGCGAGGCCTTTGCTGAGGTAGTGGAAGCGGTCGAGCAGGCCGGCGAGCATGAAGTACAGGGCGCGCAAACCGAGGATGGCGAAGGCGTTGCTGGTGTAGACGATGAAGGCGTCGCTGCTCACGGCCAGGACGGCGGGGACACTGTCGACGGCGAAGACCAGGTCGGCGGCCTCGATCGCGGCGACCACGGCCAGCAGCGGCGTGCCGACGCGTTTGCCGGCTTCCTTGACGAAGAAGTGGGGGCCCGCGTACTCGTCCCGTACGGGGATGATCTTGCGGAGCAGTTTGACGGCGAGGCTTCGGCCCGGGTCGAAGCTCTCGTCCTCCCCTTTGAGGATCTTGTACGTGCTCCAGAAGAGGATGGCGGCGAAGACGAACAGGACGGCGGTGAAGCGGCTGACCACGGCCACGCCCGCGGCGAGGAAGACGCCGCGGAAGACCAAGGCGCCCAGGACACCGAGGAAGAGCACGCGGTGCTGATAGGCCCGCGGCACTCTGAAATAGCCGAAGATCAGCGCGAAGACGAAGAGGTTGTCGACCGACAGGCTCTTCTCGAGCAGCCAGGCAGTGGTGTACTCGACGCCCGCATCGGTGCCGACCACCCAGAAGACGACGACGCCGAAGACGACCGCGAGCCCCACCCACACCCCGCTCCAGGCCGCGGCCTCGCGGAAGCCGATCACATGGGCCTGCCGGTGCGCCAGGAGATCGACTCCCAACGACACCACCACGGTCACGGCGAACGCCATCCACAGCCACAGCGGCACGTCGTGCATCGGTCCGGCCCCTCACAGCGATCGACCAGGCAAGCCCTATCTCGAGTGTGGGACATCCGACGGGACCTGTCGCCCTCGCGACCGAGGCGCACCCGGCACGATCGGCCAGGAGGGCAGCGGCTCGAAGACATCAGTGCACGGCAGCTGCGAGGCGCGGGCTCAGGTGGCGGCCACCGACCGCACGGCCAGCCCGCGCGTCACCGGTCAGTCGAAGTAGGACTGCAGCGTGCCGCGCCGCCGCACGTCGAGGGTCGCGCAGTGGAACGAGCCGCCGAACGGGGCGTAGTGCAGCAGGTCGCAGGGGATCGGCTCGAAGCCCCACTTCTCCAGGGCGCGCAGCATGCCGGTGTGGTGCCGCTCGGCGATCACCCGCTTCTCGTCGACCATGAGCAC
>NZ_JBWKIF010000043.1:0-12886 GCF_056432865.1 Streptomyces sp. NPDC044921 | reverse complement strand
CCGCTACGAACGCAAGGCCGAGCACTTCCTGGCCTTCACGGCCATCGCCTGCAGCCTCATCTGCTACCGCAGACTCACCAAATGAGACGACGTCTGAACTGCGTGTACGCGGGTGCGCGCAGGTTGGCCGAGCGTTGTGCAGTTCCAGTGAGCTGCTAGTTGCTGGGACGGGTCAGGTGGTGTCAGGGTTGGTGAGGTCGTCGTGGGTGAGGGTGACGCGGGTGGCTTTGCCGGCTTTGCTGGCGGTGGTGGTGGGTGGCAGGACGCGGACGTGGATGAAGTAGACGCGGACGCCGGAGATTTCGGTGTACGGGGGCCAGGCGCCGGGGGTGCCGTCGGTGGGCAGTTCGAGGAGCTTGTCGGTGATGTTGTAGATGACGAGGTAGGCGGTGTGTTGCCCGTAGTCGTGGGCGTACTTGATGATCTGGTGCACGCCTTTGACGAGGTAGCTCTTGCCGCGACCGCTTCCGTCGAAGATCTTGCCGTCGCAGACCAGAGGGTCGCGGCTGTCGAGGTCGCCGATCAGGTCGGCTTCGCCGGAGGCTGAGCGGGGCTTGGCGTGGGTGATGTGGTCGCCCTCGAGGAACAGGAAGCGCTGCAGGTCGAGGTTGTAGACCTCTTCGCCGTTGGCGCGGTCGGCTTCGAAGCGGGTGTAGAGCTCTTCGCGGTCGAACCATTCGATGCGAATTCGGTAGCGCTCGAGGGTGTGCAGGATGCTGCTCTCGGCGCCGACGCGTTCGCTGAGGAAGTCGAAGAAGGGCTGCAGGATGTCTTCGGCGAACTCCCGCCAGCTGTCCTGGATGTTCCTTTTCGTGCTGTAGTCGCTCGCGGCGCGCCAGCCGGCTTCCGGGTCTTCTGCGTCGTCCTTGGCGATGTCCTGCATCAGTTCCCAGACGAGGGTGGCCCGTCCTTCTTCCGTTCGGCTTGGCCAGAAGAACCGGCCGCTGCGGGACAGGCCCGTGCGGAATCTCTCCCGGTCCAGCTCTGGTTCTGTCCGGGCTGCCTCCTCAAGCAGGCCTCTGAGGGCTGGCTGGCTGTTGATCCAGGTGACGGCGAGGTGGACTTCGTGGCCGGCGCTGGAGTAGGGCGCGGTCATGAGTTTGCGCAGTCGCTCGCGTACGGCGACCTGGAGGCGTTGCTGGTATTTCACCGGAAGAGGCCTTTCAGAGCTTGTCCGATCTGCTGCTGGACGACGTCGCCGGCGTTCTGCGCGCTGCCGGTCTCATCGACTAGCCAGACCTGGGTGTAGCAGCAGGGGCAGATCACGGCGGTCTGGGCAACGACCTCCGAGTAGCGGATCCACATCAGGTAGCCGCAGGCGGGGCAGGCCGTCTCGAGGTCCGAGTTGAGGAACTGTGTCGCGAGGGATTCGCCCATGGCTGGATTGTTCCGCATGGCTCTGACGGCGGCGATGTTGTCGGTTCTAGCCGGGGTGGATGTCGATGGTGGTGAGGAGGTGTTGTTGCTGGGGGTGCAGGCGTGGCCAGTGGCGGTGCTGGGTGTGGATCCATGAGGTGATGCGTGGCGGGTAGGGCTGGCCTGTTTGGTGCTGCTCGCGGGCTTGGTGGTAGGTGCGGTGCCATTGGTAGGGCCAGGGCGGGTTCCACCAGGGGTCGATGGTGTTGAGGGTGTGCAGGGTTGTGGGGGAGAGGCGGCGTTGGCCGGCTTTGCGGCGTTGTTGGATCAGCCATGCCCCCAGGGGAAAGCCCTCGTGGTGCGCGCTTTTGGGGACGCAGAGGTTGCCGGTCTCCTCGGCCCAGGCGCGGGCGTGGGCCAGTCCGGGGCTTGGTGGATAGGCGCGGGTTGCTTCGCGGCGCTTTGTGCTGGTGCGGTTTTCCGGGGTGATACCGATGCCTGTGAGGAGTGCGCGCTGTTGCGGGTGCAGCCGGTGCCAGGCGGCGCGTTGAGCGGACGCCCAGGAACTCGTGCCCGCACTGCTGGGTGTGGTGCGGGCGTGGTGGTAGGCGCGCTGCCAGCGCATGGGCCAGGGCGGGTTCCACCAGGGGTCGAGCGCGGTCAGGGCGTGGTGGAGGGCGTAGGGGGTGTTCGCGTTATGGGCCAGAAGGCGTTGCCGGGCCAGCCAGGGCCCCAGGGGGAAGCCCTCGTGGACGGCGCAGTACGGCGTTGCCAGACTGCCGTGCGCGGCTGTGTAGGTGCTGGCATGGGCCAGTGCGGTTTCGGCGTACGGGGTGACGGGCCGGGTGCGGGTGCTTTCCTCGGTGAGGCCGATGTCGGCCAGGAGGCGCTGCTGGCCGGGATGCAGGTCGCCGTACCGCGTGATCTGTCGGCGTAGCCAGGCGCGCTCGGTGGAGGAGAAGCTGCGGAACTCGTGCGTGGCGTCGAGCGGGTGGCCGGCCCGGACCTGATGGTGGATGTGCTGCCAGGAGCGCTGCCAGGCCAGAGACCAGGGCGGGCACCACCAGGGATCGACGGCGGTCAGCGCCTTCGCCGCAGCACTGTGAGGCGCGCCCCTGTCGGCATCGGGTCGGGCGTGCTGGCGTTGCCGGCGCAGCCACCGCCCCAGCTCGAACCCGTCGTGGACGGTGCTGTTCGCGGTGGCGAGAGTGCCGTGTGTGGAGTGATAGGAACGTGCGTAACCGAGTCCGACGGCGAAGTCGGCTTCGTGTTCGGCGGGCTGTGCGGCCGCGCCGCGGGCCCGGTCCGCGGCCAGCCCGATCCGGGCGAGGAGGTCCTGCTGGTCGGGCTGGAGTGTGTCGTACTGGGCGCACTGGTTGGTCAGCCACGTGGCGAGTGCGCTGCTGGTGCCGGGGAATCCGGCCGCGGCGTCCAGGACGTGACCGTCTTGGACGTGCTTTTGTGCTTGGTGCCAGGAGCGCTGCCAGTTCAGGGCCCAGGGCGGGTTCCACCAGGGGTCGATTGCCGACAGTGCCAGCGCTCGGGGTGAGGGAGCGCCATGACGCAGCTGGTAGGCCCGGTCTTTGCTGCGCTGGTTGGCCAGCCACTGCCCTAGCTTGAATCCGTCGTGGACGGTGTCGGCGGTCGCGGTCACCAGCGTGCCGTGGGTGCGGGCAAAGGCACGTGCACCCGCGAGGGTGCGCTCGAAGTGGGTGGCCATGTGCTTGCGGCGAGGCCGGGCCGCCCGTACGGCCTCGGGGGTGAGGCCGATGTCGGACAGCAGACGCTGCTGCGCGGGGTGCAGGTCGTCATAGCCTGTGCACTGGATGTAGAGCCATTCACCCAGGCCGAAGCTGGTGGCGGGGAAGCCGCGCTCGGGCCGAAGGCCGCCCCGGGCGCGGGCATGGTCACGGGCTTCGTAGTAGGTACGCTGCCACATCACCGTCCAAGGCGGTCGCCACCACGGATCCAGCACCTCGAGTTCCGCGACGTGTTCGGGCGGTACCGCGGCGGATTTCCGGTGGTTGGACAGCCACCGGCCCAGTGCAAAGCCGTTGAACCGCTCACCGATCGGAGCCGCGAGGTGGCCGTGATGGGCAGCGTAGGCACGGGCGTGGGCCAGACCGGTATGAAATGCCTGCTCGGGGGTGAGCCGAATCCCGCGGCCCCGCGACGGGCTGCCCCCCACCGCCTCCGGCTTACTGCCCGCGTCGCGATAGGCCTGCAGTTCCCGGGCGATGGGCCGGGGCCGGTGTGCCATGTGCAGCGTCCACAAACGATCGGCGGCGTCTGCACCAGCATGGGACCGCACGCAGTTGTGCACCCACACCAGCAAGGGCCCGGCTGAGGTCGAAGCGATCTTCTCGGGCAGCCAGCCCCGGTTGGTGATCTGGGCCAGCTTACTGACCAGAGCAGGCGTGTCCGCAAGGGTGTGCGGCAGGTGGCCGCCGCTCTCGGCGAGCAGCCGCCGCCTGAAGCGTTCGTCAACGAGAACAGAGGCGAGGGCAACCGTCTCCGGGTAGGTGACCGCATCCCTGGCCAGCAGCCGCCACCAGCCGGGATCGGTGCCTGGTGGCGCGAGCTGCAGTGCTCGGCGCGGCCACTGCTCTTCCTCAGGCCACTGCTGTGCCCACCAGGAAACGGCCACGGCATGCGCGACCTCGAACGCACGAACACCGTCCGGCCGATGGCGCAGCAGATTCATGTGCCGTCGGTGTGCCGTGATCATCTCCGGCAGCCCCGTCAGGTCGATCTGCTCGGTGCCAGCCGGCGCGCCGCCGATCCAATGGGTGCCGAGCGTCCAGCGCCGGTGGCGCGGGCAGACCCGGGTGTGCGGCTGCAAGTACAGCCGTGCAGGCTTGGCCCGTCCGGTGCGTGCGGCCGTGCACAGCCGGCAGCCTTCCCCCGCAGCCGGGACCACGGAGCCGAAGCGGAACCGCCCGGCCGTACCCGCCCCGTCCGCCGCAAGGGGTTCCTGAGTGGTCCAGGCAGGCAGGGCCCGCCCCAGGACGTCTTCAGGGACGCGGCTGAACGCGGAGATTCGGGTGCGCGCTTCGGCGTTGAGGTACACCTCGCCGTCCGTACGGTAGCCCTTGAACAGGCCTCCGCCGACCTGGAGGAGCGCGGGGATGAGGTCTCTGACGCCGAGCCGGTAGCGGTCGGCCAGCCGGTCCAGGTACGAAAGGTTCGTCTCGCCCTGCAGCGGCGCGACTCGTACCGGCCCCGATCGTGCCGCAGCCGTATGCGGTGGCTGCGGCTGTGGTGGAAGAAAGTCGTGCATCAGGGAGTGGAGGTCGTTTCCTGGCGGACCCGGATGTACTGGCATCCGAGCCGTGGCGAACGGGGGATTGGTGCGGACGATTGAGGCAGACGCCGCCGGTCAGGGCTGGCGTTGCGTAGGCATCCGGTGGCGCCTGGGTGCCCGGGCCCGTTGTTCGGCGGCGGTATCGAGCTCGATCTGTTCGAGCAGCTTCTTGGTGATCTTCTCGGTGCCGTCCAGCAGGGAGACCAGGGCGGCTTCGCGGATGAGGTGGGAGAGGCTGCCCATGCGGCCGCCGGTGCGGGCGTGCAGGTAGGCGGCGTGTGTGACCAGCGTGCCGGGCCGGTGCTGGCGCAGCCGCAGCGCGCTGTCCATGCCGTTCACCAGGTCATTCCAGACCTGCTTGTCGCCGCTGCTGCCGTAGCGCAGCGGCTGGTTGCGCACGATCTTGAAGCGGCCGGCGAGCTGGGAGCCGCGCACGCCGGTCAGCAGCGGTGAGGCTTCGACGTCGATGCCGGAGTAGACGAACGTCGCCGGGATCCGCTCACCGAGGTATTTCAGCTGGTCGGAAGTCTCGGCGCCGGCCCGGCTGCGGGTGTCCATCAAATGTACGTCGTCGACCAGGACCAGCTGGGTGCCCATCTCGCACAGCAGCTCGCACACGGCGTTGGTGATCTGGATCTGGTTCATCCGCTCCAGCGTCGGCAGGCCCAGGAAGCGGGCGAACTCGCTGATAAGCATTTTCGGGGTGGAGGACGGCGGCACGGTGATGAACAGGACCGGCAGACGGCCGTCCTGGTCCGGGTGGCGGAGGCGGTCGGCGAGTTCGACGGTGCGCCCGAGCTGCTGCATGGCGGTGGTCTTTCCGGTGGTGGCCGGCCCGGAGATGATCAGGCCGCGCCGGGCTCCGCCCTGCTGGCCGCGGTTGAGCAGCAGCAGACGGCGGACCGCAGTGGAGATGGCGTCCATCGCGGGGGTCTTCAGCACCACGAACCGCGCGTGGTAGTCCTCCCGCTGCTCCAGCGTCCACTCCTGGTCGTCGGCGTCCCGTGCCGGTGCGTGGGGCGCGTCGACGAACTGCTGCCACCCGTCCCATGTCGTCAGTGGGCTGTAAGTGCTCGCGCTGGCGGGCTGCGCCGTCGTCACCATGCCTGGGCCTCCCGGTACGGGTCGTAGATGCGCATGCCGCCCGCCCCGCCAGCGTCCGGCGTCTGCTCAGCGGCCTGGTCCCCGGCCGTTACGGCCGTCGGCTCGGACGCTTCATCCGCGTGGCCTGCCGTGACGTCCTGGCCGTCGGCGAGGGCGGCGAGAAGGTAGTTCTCGCCGCCCGGATCGTCATCGATGTCATCCAGGCTGTCGTCGATGTCCCAGCCGTCGGCGTCCAGCGGGACGGTGAAGGAGCCGGGCAGCCCGAACGAGGCCCCCGGCGCGAGAGGCGCAGGCCACTGCTGCGGTGTGGTGACGGGGGAGGGATCAGTCATCTGCGCGGCAGCCTGGGCCCGGGCGGCTACCGTCCGCTCTCGTCTGCTGCCCAGTCCCTGACTGGCACGGCGCAGCAGCGCATCCAGCGCCTGGGCGATCGCCGCCTCGTGCTCTTCGCGGCCATGCCGGCGTTCCACGGTGCGGCGGACGTGGTCGAAGGTGAACGCGGTGAACGGGCGCCTAACCGCCTCCGCGTGGACCCACGGCACCTCCAGCCATCCCTCGGGCAGGCGCACCCACACCCGGTTCGGATCGTAGGGGTTGTGGTGGACCTCCCACCGTCCGTTCTTGTCCGTCTGCGGTGAGCGGCGGCGCCGGTAGGGGTTCAGGCCGGGGTGGTCGTAGGTGCGGTAGCCGAAGCGGACGCCATAGTCGTTGATCGCCAGCCACCGCAAGGGCAGCAGCTCAACGTAGTCGTCGGCGGACAACGGCACGGGCACGTGCCCCGTCACCGCTACCAGCGCTGCCCACATCTCGTTCGGGGAGACGGTGACCTGCGGCATCATCGGATGTCGCAGCGCCTCGTGACGGCGCTCCTGCCACCCGCAGATGACCCACTCATCCAGCAGCTCCTGAAGCTGCGCCAGGCTCCAGCACGCATCCTCATGCGTGGCCGCGCCCCGCTGGGAGACGTCCGATCCGGTGTGGCCCGGCAGGTACTGGCTGAACCCGTCGGCGATGGCGCGGAAGGTCCGTTCCACGTTCCCCTTCGCCGGGCCGTTCGCCGGCGGTACCGGCTGCACCGACACCCCCAGGCTCTCGCACGCGGAGACGAATGAAGCCGACACATACACCCGGCCCTGGTCCACCACCACGGTCTCCGGCATGATCACCGGCCGTGCGGCCGCCTGCTCCAGCCGAGCGTCCAACGCGATCAGCCGCTCATACGGGATGACGGACCGCTGCATGGACAGTGCCTTGTCCCAGCCCGGCCGCATTGCCACCGGCACCACCATCTGCGCCAGCAGCATCGCCGCGTCCACCGACGTCGTGCCCACAGGGCGCAGCAGCGCGGCGCAGAGGCTGCGCGTCGCCACGTCCAGCGCGATGCAGAGTTCAAGACGGCCGGTCACACCATCGTCCAGCACCGCCAGCACGTCCAGCGGCGTGCTGTCCAGCATCACCAGCTCGCCCGGCCGCAGTGCCACCGTCGGCGTGAACGGAGGTGCCGGCCGCGACGCGTGCCACCGCCGCTGCGCCGCCGTTCCCAAAAGGCCCTGCCCGTCGGCCACCGCGTGCACAAGCCGGTTGAATGTCGACGCCGGCGGCAAGTCCACCACCCCCGCGCCGTACTCCTCCTCCAGCAGCCACCCCACCTGGCGGCGCAGCCGTACCAGCGTGCCTGTCGATCGCTCCCGCTGCCCCTCCAGCACCTTCCTGACTGCCGCGACCACCCGCTCATCGGCCCGCCCCACCGCCGACCGCTCCCGCACCGCCCGGCCGTCCACCAATCCCCACAAGCCCTCGCTGCGGTGGCGCGCTCGCATCCGGCGCACCGTCGCCGCACTCGCAGCCCAGCCCGCCGCCCTCAACTCCTCCGCCTTCGCCCGTTCCCGCTGCGCCAGGCTCCACGTCGCCGGATCGAACTGCTCACGCGGGGCGCCCTGGCCGACCGCGTCAGGAAAGCCGGTCTCCACCTCCCGCACATGCCGCTGCCACGCCACAGCCCGCTCGCGCACCTGTTCCGGCAGGGCCTCCAGCAGCCCGAACCGCGGCACCCTCCCCGGCGTCGGCCCGCCTTCCGCATCGAAAGACGGATCAGCGAACAGATAGGGCAGCAGCACCACCGCCGAGGTGCCCTCATCGGTCACCAGCGTGGCCCGGGCACCTTCCAGCACGGCGACCGTCCATACCCGTCCGTCGTAGCGAAGGCGCGCCCCGACTTCGACAACCGCCTGCGTCATGCCGCTCCGGCCTCCTGCCGTGCGACCGAGACAACGGCACGCTCGTGCAACGGTTCGTCCAGCCGCACCCGAAGCACACCGCTCCACAGCGCATGAAAGACCGCCGGCCACAGGGCGATCGGGTCACCCAGCTCCCGCACAGCCTCCACCGCTGGCCGCGGACTGCTGAACGCCTCCACCAGAGCTGGCGTCCACGGTCCAGCGGCGTATCGGGGATGCCGGTAACCGGCCAGCCACCGCACATTGGCCACCAACACCGGATCCGGCGGCCCCGCGAGCCGATAGGACCAGCCCACTGCCTCCGCGGCAGCCGCCACAACCCGCGCCCGCTCCGCCAGCCGGGCAGACGACCCGATGCGTCCCGCGCAGTCGAGCAACAGGCCGCTGCCGTCCTGAAGCCGGGCCATCAGCTGCGGCGCATGAGCGACGACCTTGCCGTCCTCACGCCACACCAGCTCCACTGGCCGACAGGCCAGCGCGACAACCGCCGGATCCCGGTCGAGCAGCATCAGCTGGGTCCGCATGACACCGGACCCGTACGCCACCAGCCGCCCACTGGTCGACGACCACCACCACCCCGGCGCCACGCGCCGCCCATACCGGATGGGAAACGACCGAATCACAGGACAGTCCTCAAAGACAACGTCCTGCGCCGCCTCAAGCCACGAAACCTGATGTGCCTTTCCCAGAGGATCACGAAAGCACGCGTCGACCCTGCCGGTAGCCACAGGTACAGCGGACACCTTGAGATCACCCGCCGCATCCACACCAACAACTCCGCCAGGCTTCATACCCGAAGCCAAGTACATGAGCAGAAGCGCAGATGTTCCGATCCTCGCCGCTCACCCGAAGGGATGAGAACTCTTCGCGCAGGGCGTGGTGTCTTCGGCAGACCGGGCTTGGTCCGGCTGGACAGCGGCCCGAAGTTCGAGGTCTACGACTGGGGAGGCGATCTCGTCCTTCATGGTGTCGTCTCAGCTCTGGCCTTCCTACCTGGACGCGTCCGACGGTACGGGCTGGACGACGGCTTCACCCGCCGGACCCGGGCCCCCAGGCCGACTCGGCACCGGCGCGGTCACTGCCCAGGGAACGTCCAGTGCAGCGAGGGCGGCCTGCTGCTCCTGGGCGAGCTTGCCCCACCTCGATTTGGTGTTCGAGACCCACACGCCCAACCTGACGGCCACCGGCTCGGTTTCGCCGTCGACCGTGATCTGTTCGGTGTGGCCGCGCGGGACCGGCCGGTCCGCGCCTTCCCGTTCCACCCACTGCTTGAGGGCCGCGAGGCCACGTTGGAATGCTCGCTGCGCCTTGCTCGGGCCCTTCGCCGTACGAGGAGCCGCAGGGGCGGGAGACGGTGCCTCAACGGGCTTGATGCCCAGCCTGGTCAGCCGTTCCTGCTGCTCGGTGGACAGTAGCTTCCAGGTGCCTGGCTTCTGCTGTTGTTGGAGCCATCGTCCGATGTCGTCGCCCTCGAACAGCACCCCGGGAGCGATGGCCGGCAGCACGCCGTCGGCGTCGACCAGGTCCGCGAGGGCGCGGTAGTGGCGTTGCCAGTCGAGGGGCCAGGGGCAGTTCCAGTCCGGGTCGATCTCCGCGAGCTGCGCGGCCCGGGTCTCCGCCCGCTGCGGGTCCTTGCCGAGGCCGTTTTTGCGGCGGAGGTTGGCGAGCAGCTGTCCAATGGCCAAATGCTCGTCGTCTCCCTCGCCTTCGCCCCAGAGGGCGTCTTGTCGGGGTGCGAGGTGTCCGGTGGCCCGGTGGTAGGCGCGGAGTGCGGCGAGTTTGGTCTCCCATGCTTCGTCGCCGGGCTCCCACACCATCCCGGCCTCGTCGAGGAGCTCTTTGCGGTGGGGGTCGAGTTCACCGGCCCGCAGCGCTTTTCGCTGTTGGTGCACCCATCGCCCAAGCGGAAACGCCTTCGTCGTCCCGACCTCGGTCGCGACGTCATAGGCAACGGCGTACAACCCGGTGATCCCGTTCTCGGTACGCCACCGGAGCAGGGCCTGGTAGCCCTCGAGCCAGACGAGGGACTGGGGACGGATGACGCGGCAGCGTGTGAGGGCGGCGATGTCGGCGGCGTCGCGGGGGGAGGCGAAGTTGACCACGACCGCAGTGACCCGGTCGACCTCCTGCTGCGCCTGGCTGGTCTCCTCGGGCATGTCCCCGTTCTCCGGGCCGGCCGCGCCGGTGGGCCGGACGTGGATACGCCGGCGTTCGGTACCGCGGGTCAGGGCGCAGGAGGCGAGCTGGTCCACCATGCGTTCCGAGTGCGAGCGCAGAGCTTGGAGGACGTCGACCAGGGGCTGGTAGCTGGCCGAGGCGACCATGTCCTTCGGGTCCTCCCCGGGCTGCAGGAAGATGGGAATGATGATCCGCGCGGTCTTGGCCGTGCCGTCCGGGTTGGGGCGCAGCGCCCGTCCGATGTTCTGAACGATGTCGACCTGGGAGCTGCGCGAGCCAACGATGCACACGGCCTCGACCCCGCGCAGCCCGGTGATGTCGACTCCGACCCCGAGGGCGCGTACGGAGGAGAGGAACGCCCGGTGCACCCGCCGGTTCTGGGCGTCGATGCCGTTGGCGAACCGGTGGATCACTTCACGCCGGTGCGCGATGGGATGGTCCCCGCACAGCCAGTCCGCCCACACCCGGTCCGGAGGCACGTGCCGGCCGTCCTCCAGCTCGTACAGCTCAGCATCGATCGACGACGCGGGCAGCTCCTCCGCACCTACCAGCGCCGCCGCGGAAGCTTCAGCGGTGTACAGCTCGGCGGCTGTGCGCGGCATCTGCTCGGCGAACGCTGCGGCTTCTTCGACCCGCTGGTGGAACACCATGGTGGTGTGCAGATTCTGCTGCGCCGCGTGCTCCAGCAGTGCGGCCTGGAGCAGGGCCATGCGCCGGCCACGCAGCGCGTCTTCCGACAGGCCCAGGATCGGGTCGGGGTCGCGGATCTCCAGCACGTCGATCTCGAATCCCGCGAGGATTGAGCGTTCTACCGCCTCCGCCAGCCCAAGATCGAAAATTCGGGTGCCGTAGGTGCTGGAGTCGTCCTCCATCGAAGCGATTACCACCTCCCGCCCGTCCCGCCCGCGCTGCGGCCGGGGCGCGGCGAGGATGCGCGGGGTGGCGGTCAGGTAGAGCCGGAAGTCGACAGGGATCCGGCTGTTGTCGTGGATCGCCGCCCACGGCCGGCCCATGTCTCCGGCCGTCATGTGCCCCTCGTCCAGAATGGCCAGGTCAAACGGAGCCATCCGCTGCCCGTACAGCCGCTCCCCGCCCGCCAGAGCCGACTCCAACGGCCCAGGAACAGTCCGGCGACCAGTGACATCGGCGGGGTCCTCGCGATCCACGAGAGAGGCGTACGTGGCGAACACGACCACCGGACCGGTCCCGGCCCACAGGGCGAGCTGGATCGGGTTGGTGGTGGTGCGCACTCCGAGCTGCTCCAGGACCTCGTCCTTGTCCACCGAGCAGACCGCGACCATCGGCGCCTGGTGCCCGACCCGCCGCCAGGACTGGGCACTCTGCACGATCAGGTCAAGCGTGGGCACCATGACGAGGATCCGCCCCTCGGGGAAGTACTCCAGAGCGCACGCAGCGGTGGTGATCGTCTTACCGGATCCCGTCGCGGACACCCCCATGGCACGAGCCCCTTCTGGAGGCACAAAAGATCTTGCAGGAAATCCGACCCAGTTACGAAAGCGCAATTTCTGGTCGACCTGGTGTTCCTTGAGCGGAATCAAAATCATTTCGGTGCCCTCCCCGATTCTATTTCTGTGGTCCTTCGATGGCCGTGTGCGGAATGCAGGCCGCACCCGAGCCGTTCCAGATCGACGCACCCGCCCTGTGCCAGCCGGGCTTTCCCTCCTTGAAGGGGGGCTGGTCGTCCGGGTCGTAGTGCCCGACACCGAGCGTGCAGAGGATGTAGTCCTCGTCGCTGTTCACCGTCCGCGCCGTACACAGACCGCCGGCCTCGCCCAGCACCTCCAGCACCCGGCGCCGCGCCGTGGGGTGCGGATGGGCGCGCGGCAGCACGGACTCCCGGACGAACCCCTCCAGCCACACCAGGTCCGCCCGTTCACGCTGCCTCACGTCCGCGAAATGTACGGCCAGCTCAGCCACCCCGCCCGACCGGCGCCGCGCCGTGGCCAGTCCCGGCCCGCGATGCCCCCCAGGGCCTCGCTCACCGCCATCACGCCTTCGTCCCAGCCGTCCGCGAACACAGCACACCCCGAGAAGCCGGCGCCATGCCGTCCAGCTCCACCACCTCGCACTGCGCCCCAGCCACCAGGTCGTCCGCCTCGCTCGCGGGCACGCCCGGCGCTCCAGGAGCGCGAACAGTCTCAACCGGGCGCTCACACACACTGTCTGATACTGCGTCACCCGGCGCATCGAATCGCTGCTCAGTGTGGGATCTGGTCCGGTAGATTCGTGGTGACCGGTCATCTGGCCATCCTCTCGGAACCTGGGAGATTCCCGAGTGACTGGCGGGTGTCCCAGATTTCTGCCAACGATACATGCTGCATCTATCTGAGGCAGCCACTACACCAGAACCCGACACGAACGAGCGACCCCGCTCCTCGTAGCCAGCCAGGCCCGCGCAAGCGGGCCCCTGGGTCCTGGAGGCGCAGCCGGAAGGGCCCTTGAGGCGGGGGAGCGCAGCGGACCCGCCGGCCCAGGGTGGAGCGAAGCGAAGCCCAGGGTCAGCGGGGCAAAGCCCCGCAGCTCCGGAAGCGCAGCGGACGGAGCGTCACCAAGCCCGCGAAGCGGGCTTGGTGAGCGGGATGCGCAGCGTCCCGCCAGCGCTCCCGCGGAGCGGGAGCGCAACACCCGCGTGCAGCGCGGGTGTTCGCTTGCACATCGCGCAGCGATGTGGTACCCGCTCCGCGGG
>NZ_JBWKIF010000042.1:0-13833 GCF_056432865.1 Streptomyces sp. NPDC044921 | reverse complement strand
CGGTCCGGGAGTAACGGCTCGATCCGCGCCCACTGCGCGTCAGTCAACGGCACAACCGGAACAACGACCGACTGATCCAAACGAAACTGCCTAGGCGCTCGGCGCCGCGGCGGCGTTGCCCGGGGTCCGCGCTGCGGGCCCCGTGCGGCCGCACGCCGCTCCCCGCGCCCCGAGGGGCGCACCCCCACACCTGACGACGACTCAGGAGCCCGCCCATGACCACCGCCGTGGCCGCACCGTTCCGCTTCTTCTCCCTCCAGGTCGCGCGGACGAGGCGGCTCGGGCCGTCTCTGGTCCGTGTCACCTTCACCGGGCCCGATCTGCACGCCTTCCACTCCGACGGCCGCGACCAGTCGCTGTCGCTGTTCCTGCCGCACCCGGGGCAGCCCGAGCCGGTCGTGCCGCTGGAGCTCGGGGACGGCTGGTGGCAGGGCTGGCGCGAACTGCCGGACGACGTACGGGCCGTGATGCGGTCGTACACGCTCCGCGCGCTGCGCCGCGACCCGGACGAGATCGACATCGACTTCGCCCTGCACGGCATCGAGCCGGGCGCCGGCGTCCAGGCCGGTCCGGCCTCCCGCTGGGCCGCCCGGGCCGCCACCGGGGACCGGGTGCTGCTGCTCGGCCCGGCCGTCGCCGACAACCGTGCCATCCGCTTCCGGCCGCCCGAGGACACCGATCTCGTGGTCGTCTGGGGCGACGAGACCGCCGTGCCCGCCGCCTCGGCCATCGTCGAGTCGCTGCCCGCCGGCACCCGGGCCCGGGTCTGGCTGGAGGTTCCGCGCGCCGGGGACATCCAGGACCTGGTGACCGAGGCCGACGCCGAGATCACGTGGCTCGTCCGGGAGCGGGAGGGCGACGCGGGGTCCCCCGTGGCCCTCGACGCCCTCCGCGCGGCCCGGCTGCCGTCGGCGGAGCGCCCGTACGTCTGGATCGCCGGCGAGTCGGGCTGCGTGAAGGAGCTGCGCCGCCACTTCGTGCGCGAGCGCGGGATCGACCGGCGGCGGGTCACCTTCGTCGGCTACTGGCGGCGCGGCGTGACCGAGGAGCAGCTGCGCGCCGAGGGATAGCCGTCGCCCCTTCCCCGGCCCACGAAGCGTCCAACGGGACCTGAGTGACCACGGTCACGGGAGAGGCGGCCCTCTCGAGATCCAACTTAGGTTAGGCTAACCTAAGTTTAACGCGGAGCAGCTCGCTCCTGTCCCGCACCGGACTGTCCCCACCGGAGGACCCCCACATGCGCTCGCACCTGCTCAACGACACCACCGCGGAGCAGTACCGCCGCTCCGTGACCGAAGGAGTCGAGCGGGTGGCCGCCAAAATCGCCGCCACCGACCGGCCGTTCACCGGCGTCACCGTCGACGCCCTCGCTCCCCGCATCGACGCGATCGACCTCGACCAGCCGCTGCACGACACCACCGCGGTGCTCGACGAACTGGAGGACGTCTACCTCCGGGACGCGATCTACTTCCACCACCCGCGCTACCTCGCCCACCTCAACTGCCCGGTCGTCATCCCGGCCGTGCTGGGCGAGGCCGTGCTGTCCGCCGTGAACTCCTCGCTGGACACCTGGGACCAGTCGGCCGGCGGCACGCTCATCGAGCGGAAACTGATCGACTGGACCACGGCCCGCATCGGTCTCGGCGAGAACGCCGACGGCGTGTTCACCTCCGGCGGCACCCAGTCCAACCTCCAGGCACTGCTGCTCGCCCGCGAGGAGGCCAAGACCGAGGACCTGGCGAAACTGCGCATCTTCGCCTCCGAGGTCAGCCACTTCAGCGTGAAGAAGTCCGCGAAGCTCCTCGGTCTCGGCCAGGACGCCGTGGTGCCGATCCCCGTCGACCACGACAAGCGCATGCAGACCGTCGCCCTCGCCCGGGAGCTGGAGCGCTGCGCGCAGGACGGCCTCGTCCCCATGGCCGTCGTCGCCACCGCCGGCACCACCGACTTCGGCTCCATCGACCCGCTGCCCGAGATCGCCGAGCTCGCCGCGCAGTACGGCACCTGGATGCACGTCGACGCCGCCTACGGCTGCGGCCTGCTCGCCTCGCTCAAGCACCGCGACCGCATCGCCGGCATCGAGCGCGCCGACTCGGTCACCGTCGACTACCACAAGTCCTTCTTCCAGCCGGTGAGTTCCTCGGCCGTGCTGGTCCGGGACGCCGCGACGCTGCGCCACGCCACGTACCACGCCGAGTACCTGAACCCGCGCCGCATGGTGCAGGAACGTATCCCCAATCAGGTGGACAAGTCCCTGCAGACCACCCGCCGCTTCGACGCGCTCAAGCTGTGGATGACGCTGCGCACCATGGGCGCCGACGGCATCGGGCAGCTCTTCGACGAGGTGTGCGAGCTGGCCCGGGAGGGCTGGAAGCTGCTCGCCGCCGACCCGCGCTTCGACGTGGTGGTCGAGCCGAGCCTGTCCACCCTGGTCTTCCGCTACATCCCGGCGCACGTCACCGACCCCGCCGAGATCGACCGGGCCAACCTCTACGCCCGCAAGGCCCTGTTCGCCTCCGGTGACGCCATCGTCGCGGGCACCAAGGTGGGCGGCCGCCACTACCTGAAGTTCACCCTGCTCAACCCCGAGACGCAGGCGTCCGACATCGCCGCCGTCCTCGACCTGATCGCCGGCCACGCCGAGCAGTACCTGGGAGAGTCCCTTGACCGCGCGTCCTGACAACCCGACCGGAACCCATGACTTCGTGGGCATCGGGCTCGGCCCCTTCAACCTCGGCCTGGCCTGCCTGACCGAGCCCATCGCCGAACTCGACGGCGTCTTCCTGGAGTCGAAGCCCGACTTCGAGTGGCACGCGGGGATGTTCCTCGACGGCGCCCACCTGCAGACGCCGTTCATGTCGGACCTGGTCACCCTCGCCGACCCCACGTCGCCGTACTCCTTCCTGAACTACCTGAAGGAGAAGGGCCGGCTGTACTCGTTCTACATCCGGGAGAACTTCTACCCGCTGCGCGTCGAGTACGACGACTACTGCCGCTGGGCCGCGAACAAGCTGAGCAGCATCCGCTTCGGCACGACGGTGACGCAGGTGACGTACGAGGACGGCGTCTACGTCGTGCGCACGGCGGCCGGGGACGTGTTCCGCGCCCGCCACCTGGTCCTCGGCACCGGCACCCCGCCGCACATCCCCGCGGCGTGCCGGGGCCTGGGCGGCGACTTCATCCACAACTCCCGCTACCTCCAGCACAAGGCGCAGCTGCAGAAGAAGGACTCCATCACCCTGGTCGGCTCGGGCCAGTCGGCCGCCGAGATCTACTACGACCTGCTCGGCGAGATCGACGTCCACGGCTACAAGCTGAACTGGGTCACCCGCTCCCCGCGCTTCTTCCCGCTGGAGTACACCAAGCTCACGCTGGAGATGACGTCCCCCGAGTACGTCGACTACTTCCGCGAGCTGCCCGAGGCCACCCGCTACCGCCTCACGGCCGAGCAGAAGGGCCTGTTCAAGGGCATCGACGGCGACCTGATCAACGAGATCTTCGACCTGCTCTACCAGAAGAACCTCGGCGGCCCGGTCCCGACGCGGCTGCTCACCAACTCCTCGCTGAACGCCGCCCGGTACGACAACGGCACGTACACGCTCTCCTTCCGCCAGGAGGAGCAGGAGAAGGACTTCGAGCTCACCTCCGAGGGCCTGATCCTGGCCACGGGCTACCGGTACGCCGAGCCGGAGTTCCTCAAGCCGGTCCGCGACCGCCTGCGCTACGACTCCCGCGGCAACTTCGACGTGGCCCGCAACTACGCCATCGACGTCACCGGCCGGGGGATCTTCCTGCAGAACGCCGGTGTCCACACCCACAGCATCACCAGCCCCGACCTGGGCATGGGCCCCTACCGCAACGCGTACATCATCCGCGAGCTGCTCGGCACCGAGTACTACCCGGTGGAGAAGACGATCGCGTTCCAGGAGTTCTCGGTATGACCTTCACGTTCCGCCCCCTCGACCCGCTGAAGGACGCCGAGCTCCTGCACGCCTGGGTCACCCACCCCAAGGCCGCCTTCTGGATGATGCAGGACGCGAGACTGGAGGACGTCGAGCGCGCCTACATGGAGATCGCGGCCGACGAGCACCACCACGCCGAGCTCGGCCTCCAGGACGGTGTCCCCGCCTTCCTGATGGAGAAGTACGACCCGGCCCACCGCGAGCTGGTGGGCCTGTACGAGCCGCAGCCGGGCGACATCGGCATGCACTTCCTCACCCCGCCGACCGACACGCCCGTGCGCGGCTTCACCCGGTCCGTCATCACCGCCGTGATGGAGCACCTCTTCGAGGACCCGGCCGTGCGGCGCGTCGTCGTCGAGCCCGACGTCGGCAACAAGGCCGTCCACGCCCTGAACGAGGCCGTCGGGTTCGTACCGGAACGCGAGATCCAGAAGCCCGAGAAGCGCGCGCTGCTCAGCTTCTGCACGCGCGCACAGTTCCTGGCCGCCCGAGGAGTAGCCGTATGACCCTGTCCGACGCCGTGGCGCATCTGTCCCCCCACCGCTGGGCGCGGGCCAACCGCCTCCTGATCCGCAAGGCGCTCGCCGAGTTCGCGCACGAGCGCCTCATCACGCCGGAGGCCACCGCCGAGGGCACCTACGTCGTCCGCAGCGACGACGGCCTGACCCGGTACACCTTCGCGGCGACGGTCCGCGCGCTCGACCACTGGCAGGTCGACGCCGAGTCGATCACCCGCCACCGGGACGGTGCCGAACTCCCCCTCGCCGCCCTGGACTTCTTCATCGAGCTGCGGAAGTCCCTCGGCCTGAGCGACAGCATCCTGCCGGTCTACCTGGAGGAGATCTCCTCCACCCTGTCCGGCACCTGCTACAAGCTCACCAAGCCGAAGACCACGGCGGCCGAGCTGGCCCGCGCCGACTTCCAGACCATCGAGACGTCGATGACCGAGGGCCACCCCTGCTTCGTGGCCAACAACGGCCGGCTCGGCTTCGGCATCCACGAGTACCTCTCGTACGCCCCCGAGACGGCGAGCCCGGTCCGGCTCGTCTGGCTGGCGGCCCACCGCTCGCGGGCCGCGTTCACGGCCGGCGTCGGCATCGAGTACGAGTCCTTCCTGCGCGAGGAGCTGGGCGGGGGGACCGTCGAACGCTTCCACGGCGTCCTGCGCGAGCAGGACCTGGACCCGGCCGACTTCCTGCTCATCCCGGTGCACCCCTGGCAGTGGTGGAACAAGCTCTCCGTCACCTTCGCCGCGGAGGTCGCCCGCAGGCACCTGGTGTGCCTGGGCGAGGGCGACGACGAGTACCTGGCCCAGCAGTCCATCCGCACCTTCTTCAACCGGACGAGCCCCGGGAAGCACTACGTGAAGACGGCCCTGTCCGTCATCAACATGGGCTTCATGCGCGGTCTGTCGGCGGCCTACATGGAGGCCACGCCCGCGATCAACGACTGGCTGGCCCAGCTCATCGAGGGCGACCCGGTGCTGAAGTCCACGGGCCTGTCGATCATCCGCGAGCGCGCGGCGGTCGGCTACCGGCACCTGGAGTACGAGCAGGCCACCGACCGCTACTCGCCGTACCGCAAGATGCTGGCCGCGCTGTGGCGGGAGAGCCCGGTGCCGTCCCTCCGGGAGGGCGAGCAACTGGCCACCATGGCCTCGCTGGTCCACGTCGACGACGAGGGCGCCTCCGTCGCGGGCGCGCTGATCGAGCGGTCGGGCCTCGCCCCCACGGAGTGGCTGCGCCGCTACCTCCAGGCGTACTTCACCCCGCTGCTGCACAGCTTCTACGCCTACGACCTGGTCTTCATGCCGCACGGCGAGAACGTCATCCTCGTGCTGGAGGACGGGGTGGTGCAGCGGGCGATCTACAAGGACATCGCCGAGGAGATCGCGGTCATGGACCCGGACGCGGTACTGCCGCCGACGGTCGAGCGACTGCGCGTGGAGGTCCCGGAGGACAAGAAACTCCTGTCGATCTTCACGGACGTCTTCGACTGCTTCTTCCGCTTCCTCGCGGCGAACCTGGCCACCGAGGGCGTCCTCCAGGAGGACGACTTCTGGCGCACGGTCGCGGAGGTCACCCGCGCCTACCAGGAGTCGATGCCCGAGCTGGCCGACAAGTTCGAGCAGTACGACATGTTCGCCCCCGAGTTCGCCCTGTCCTGCCTGAACCGCCTCCAGCTCCGCAACAACGAGCAGATGGTGGACCTGTCGGACCCGTCGGGCGCCCTCCAGCTGGTGGGCACCCTGAAGAACCCGATCGCGCAGTTCTGACCCTGGACGGACAGGCACCCCGGAGTACGGTCCTCCGGGGTGCCTGTCATCGCCTGCGTCACCGCCCGGCGGCCCCCCACGGCACCTGCGGCGACCGGTACCACCGAATCCCCAGGGCATCCCACCGCTCGGCCTGCGCG
Organism: Streptomyces sp. NPDC044921; assembly: GCF_056432865.1. NCBI lineage: Bacteria > Bacillati > Actinomycetota > Actinomycetes > Kitasatosporales > Streptomycetaceae > Streptomyces > Streptomyces sp. NPDC044921. The sequence continues at coordinate 7,456 of NZ_JBWKIF010000042.1, read as the reverse complement.
GCAAGCCGCACCTTGTACCGCTCCCAGTCGTGGGAAGAGGCCGGCGACCAGCCCAACTCGGCCACGCCCGGCAGGCGCGGGAACGCCATGTACTCGATGTGCGCGGAGTTCTCCAGGGTCTCCGACCACATCGGCGCCTCCACACCCCGCACGGCACCGGCGGGCACCCCGGGCAGGTACGCCCCCGGGTCCCAGTCGTAGGACCGCTGGACCTCGACGTACCCCGCCCAGGACAGTCCCAGCGGCGTGTCCTTCGTGTACTTCATGTCGAGGTACACCCGGTCCGCCGGGGACAGGATCAGCCCCGTGCCGCTCTGCGCGGCCTTCACGACCTGCGCCTTCTCCTCCGGGCTCGTGCGGTCCAGCCCCCAGTACTGCGCGAGCGCGCCCTTCGCCGGAGCCGCCCCGGTCAGCTGGTGCCAGCCGACGACCGTCTTGCCGTACTTCGCGACGACCGGCTGCACCCGGTCCATGAACTTCACGTAGTCCTCGTGACTGGTGGAGTGCGCCTCGTCGCCCCCGATGTGCAGGTACCGGCCCGGGGTGAGCGCCGCCAGCTCCCGGATCACGTCGTCCACGAAGTCGTACGTGATCTCCTTGCCGACGCACAGCGAGCTGAAGCCGACCTCGGTCCCGGTGTACAGCGGCGGTGCCACGCCGTCGCAGTTCAGCTCGGCGTAGGAGGCCAGGGCCGCGTTGGTGTGGCCGGGCATGTCGATCTCGGGGACGACCTCCAGGTGGCGGGAGGCGGCGTAGCGCACGATCTGCTTGTACTGCGCCTTGGTGTAGTAGCCGCCGGGGCCGCCGCCGACCTCCGTGGAGCCGCCGTAGGTCGCCAGGCGCGGCCAGGAGTCGATGGCGATGCGCCAGCCCTGGTCGTCGCTGAGGTGCAGGTGCAGCTTGTTGAACTTGTAGAGGGCGAGCTGGTCGATGTACCGCTTGACCTCGTCGACGGTGAAGAAGTGCCGGGAGACGTCGAGCATGGCACCGCGCCAGCCGTAGCGCGGGCTGTCCTCGATCGTGCCGCCGGCGACCAGCCAGGGGCCGGGCTGCACGGTGTCCTCCTCGACGGCCGCGGGCAGCAGCTGGCGCAGGGTCTGCACGCCGTGGAAGAGGCCCGCGGGGGTCCTGGCGCTGATCGTGAGGGAGCGGGCGTCGCTGTTCAGGCGGTAGCCCTCGGGGCCGAAGTCGCCGTGCGCGAGCCGCAGCTGGATGCCGCCCCGGCCGTGCGCGGTGACCGGCAGGCGGTAGCCGGTCGAGGGCCGCAGCAGGTCCGCGAGGTACTCGGCGACGCCCCGCGCCTCCCGCGTGCCGTCGACGCGGATGTGCGTGGAGCGGGTGATCCGGTACGGGGCGCCGCCGGGCTCGGCCGAGGCCGGTGCGGGGACGACCCGGTCGAGCGGGGTGGGGGCCGCCGCCCGGGCCGGAGCGGCCTGGGTGACGCCGACGCCCACCGCGACGAGCAGCAGGGAGCCGAGAAGGCGAAGTGTTCTGTGGCGCTGTCTGACAAGACCGTCTCTCACAAAACCGTCCCTTCCGTGAGCCGTTGAGCTCCAAGAGGTCTGGACCACTATCCCGGGACTTGGGTGAAACAATCCACCCCATGGCGGAAATCATCCAGAAGGACGGCTCGTGGATCTTCGACGGCGACGCCCTGCGGCTGACGCCGGGGCGGGACAAGAACGTCAGTCTGCTGCGCAGGGAACTGGGTGAACTCATCGTCCCGCTAAGGGCGTTGGCGGGCATATCGCTGGAGCAGGGCAAGCGGAGCGGCCGGCTGCGGCTGCGCCTGCGGGACGGCGCCGACCCACTGCTGCACGCGACCGGCGGGCGGCTCACCGAGCCCCACGACCCCTACCAGCTCATCGTCGAGTCCGACCGCTACGGGGTCGCCGAGTACTTCACGGACGAGGTCCGCAACGCGCTGCTGCTGGACCAGGTGCCCTCCGGCCCGGTCACCGAGTACCTGCTGCCGGGCCCGGCCGTACCGCTGTCGGTCTCCGCGGGGGACGGCACCGCGAGCTTCGACGGCGAGCGCATCCGCCTGGAGTGGAACTGGAAGACGGAGGACGCCAAGGCCGCCGCCGGCACCCGCACCCTCGCGCTCGCCGACGTCACCGGCGTGGAGTGGCACCCTGCGGCCGGCCTGGAGAACGGCTACCTCCGCTTCGCCGTGCGCAACGCGCCGACCAAGACGCCGCCCAAGTACGACCCCAACGCGGTGGAGCTGTGGGGCTTCAAGAAGGACCCGCTGATGGCGCTGGTCGCCGCGGCGGTCCAGGCTAGGCTTCCGCACCCGGCCCGGGCCGCCGCCGACGGCCCGGCGGACGCGCGGCCGGAACTGCCCTCTCCTCCGGCCACCTCCGCCGGGGACGACCACGACGCCCTGTTGCGCCGGCTGCGCGAACTGGGTGACCTGCACCGCACGGGGGTGCTCACGGACGACGAGTTCGCGCTGGCCAAGCAGGCGGTCCTCAAGCGGATGTAGCCCCCCGGGCGGGGAGCCGTGCGGGCGTCACTTCGCCCGGCGGGCCACCGTGAAGTGGTCCACCCGCGCGCCGCTCTCGGCGATCCCGCGCACCGTCAGGGTGGCGAGGTGCCTCCTCGGCCCATGCGCCCGGCGAGCCGCTCGGGTACGCCATACGAGGAGTGTCCATGGCGACCAGGAATCGACGCCTCGGGCAACGGGACGCGGGACGTCCGGTGGACGCCTCACGAACAGGCCCTCATGGCCGGTTCAACGTTCTCCCAAGGAAACCCCACAGGCGCCTGCCCGAATCCGGGCAGGATTCTTGCGAAAGGGCCGTCGGTGCCGCAGGATCTAGCGAGTGCACGACGAACTCGTTGATCATCTGACGCGGTCCACCGCCCTCAGCCGGGGCGAGGCGCTGCGCGTGATCCAGGACGTGCTCGCCTACTTCGACGAGACGACCGAGGAGTACGTCCGTCGCCGCCACCGCGAGCTCCAGGCCCAGGGCCTGGTCAACGCGGCGATCTTCGAACGGATCGAGGCGGACCTCAAATACCGCGCGGTGGCCCCGCCGGAGCTCTCGCTCCGGCAGCTGCGGCGCATCGTCTACGGCTAGGAATACGTATACATGTGCGGAATCGTCGGTTACATCGGGAAGCGCGACGTGGCGCCCCTGCTCCTGGAGGGCCTGCAGCGCCTGGAGTACCGCGGCTACGACTCCGCGGGCATCGTCGTCACCTCCCCGAAGACCTCCGGCCTGAAGATGGTCAAGGCCAAGGGCCGCGTGCGCGACCTGGAGGCCAAGGTCCCGGCCCGCTTCAAGGGCACCACCGGCATCGCCCACACCCGCTGGGCCACCCACGGCGCCCCCTCCGACGTGAACGCCCACCCGCACCTGGACGCCGAGGGCAAGGTCGCCGTCGTCCACAACGGCATCATCGACAACGCCTCCGACCTGCGCCGCAAGCTGGAGGCGGACGGCGTCGAGTTCCTCTCCGAGACCGACACCGAGGTCCTGGTCCACCTCATCGCCCGCTCGCAGGCGACCAAGCTGGAGGACAAGGTCCGCGAGACCCTCCGGCTCATCGAGGGCACCTACGGCATCGCCGTGATGCACGCCGACTTCCCGGACCGGATCGTCGTCGCCCGCAACGGCTCCCCGGTCGTCCTCGGCATCGGCGAGAAGGAGATGTTCGTCGCCTCCGACATCGCCGCGCTGGTCGCCCACACCCGCCAGATCGTCACCCTCGACGACGGCGAGATGGCCACCCTCAAGGCCGACGACTTCCGCACCTACACCACCGAGGGCACCCGCACCACCGCCGAGCCCACCACCGTCGAGTGGGAGGCCGCCTCCTACGACATGGGCGGCCACGACACGTACATGCACAAGGAGATCCACGAGCAGGCCGACGCCGTGGACCGCGTGCTGCGCGGCCGCATCGACGACCGCTTCTCCACCGTGCACCTGGGCGGCCTGAACCTGGACGCCCGCGAGGCCCGGCGCATCCGCCGCGTGAAGATCCTCGGCTGCGGCACGTCGTACCACGCGGGCATGATCGGCGCCCAGATGATCGAGGAGCTGGCCCGCATCCCCGCCGACGCCGAGCCCGCCTCGGAGTTCCGCTACCGCAACGCGGTCGTCGACCCCGACACCCTCTACGTCGCCGTCTCCCAGTCCGGCGAGACCTACGACGTGCTGGCCGCCGTGCAGGAGCTCAAGCGCAAGGGCGCCCGCGTCCTGGGCGTGGTGAACGTGGTCGGCTCGGCGATCGCCCGTGAGGCGGACGGCGGCATCTACGTGCACGCCGGGCCGGAGGTCTGCGTCGTCTCCACCAAGTGCTTCACCAACACCACGGTCGCCTTCGCCCTGCTCGCCCTGCACCTGGGCCGCACCCGCGACCTGTCGGTCCGCGACGGCAAGCGCATCATCGAGGGCCTGCGCAAGCTGCCCGCGCAGATCGCCGAGATCATGAAGCAGGAGGAGGACGTCAAGAAGCTGGCCCAGCAGTTCGCCGAGGCCCGCTCGATGCTCTTCATCGGACGCGTCCGGGGCTACCCGGTGGCCCGCGAGGCGTCCCTGAAGCTCAAGGAGGTCTCGTACATCCACGCCGAGGCCTACCCGGCCTCCGAGCTCAAGCACGGCCCGCTGGCCCTGATCGAGCCGGCCCTGCCGACGGTCGCGATCGTCCCCGACGACGACCTGCTGGAGAAGAACCGCGCCGCCATGGAGGAGATCAAGGCCCGCAGCGGCAGGATCCTCGCGGTGGCCCACCAGCACCAGGAGAAGGCCGACGAGACGATCGTCGTCCCGAAGAACGAGGACGAGCTGGACCCGATCCTGATGGGCATCCCGCTCCAGCTCCTCGCCTACCACACGGCCCAGGCCCTCGGCCGCGACATCGACAAGCCGAGGAACCTGGCCAAGTCGGTGACGGTGGAGTAGGGGCCTTCCTCTCAAGGGGCGCGGGGCCATATCGACAGGGCGCGGGACCGTATCGATATGCGGCTCCGCCGCGTGGGCGCGACAAGCCCCCACGAACCCGCACGGGCCAGCGAACGAAAACGGACCCCCACGTGCTGCCACCACGCACGGGGGGGTCCGTCTCATCGCCGGGGAGCCGCCCAACTCCCCAGCCGGCGCAGCTAACCGGTGGCCGTCACACCCCGGCCCGCAGCGCGTCGCGGAAGGGCCGTCGGCCAGTGCGCCAGCGCCGCGGTCGCGGCGTACCAGGCCACCGCACCCGCGGCGACGGCGAACCAGCCCGAGACCTTCGCGAGCCCGTCGTTCTCCGCGAACGCGGCGATCGCGAGAAGCAGCAGCGACACGAAGAACAGCCCGTACACGCCCCGCCCGAGCTGGTCCCCGCCCGCCAGCGTGAGGGACAGCGCCACGAGGGCGAACAGCAGCAGGAACAGCCCCGCCTCGTTGCCGGAGGCGGTCTCGGTCACGGCCCAGGTGAACCACAGCGCCCCGAGCACCGAGAACGCCGTGCCCCCGGCCGCGTCACCCTCGCGCAGGGCCAGCAGGCCGGCGACGAAGAGGGCGACTCCGCCCACGTACTGGGCGATGGACGCGGCGTCAGCGGCTGACACACCGTCGAGCACGGCGGTGTTGCCCAGTCCGAAGGCCAACACGGTGATTCCGAGGGCGAGTCGACCGGCCACGGTCGTGATTCCGCTTCCCGCGGAGACGTCTTTGTCCACGGCGGGCTCCCTTCGTGCAGGTGCAGTGGTGCGGTGTTCCGTATATGCCCTTCACAAGGGCACAAACACCTCTACGCGTGAGTAGATTCACGCGTCGCGCAAGGGAGTTGGCGCACGGCGGTCCGCCCGCGCCGGGGAATCGGGGAATCAGGGAATGACGACGACGGGCCGCTGCGCCCGCTTGGCGAGCCGCCCCGCGACGGATCCGAAGATCCGCCCGACGATGCCGTGGGTCGACCCGACGACGATCGCGTCGGCCTCGTACTCGCGCCCGACCTCTTCCAGTTCGTGGCAGATGTCGCCGCCGCGCTCCACCAGGATCCACGGCACCTCGGCGAGGTAGTCCGCACAGGCCAGCTCCAGACCGAGCACCTCGGTGCGGTGGTCCGGCACGTCCACGAACACCGGCGGCTCGCAGCCGGCCCACACCGTGGTCGGCAGCCGGTTGGCGACGTGGACGATGATCAGGCCCGACCCGGAGCGATGGGCCATGCCGATCGCGTACGCCAGGGCGCGCTCACTGGACGTGGAGCCGTCGAAGCCGACCACGACCCCGTGCTTGAAGGCGGGATCGCAGGAATGGCGTGGTTCTTCCGCCGCCAGGGGCTCGGCCGCCGTGGGATCGGCGACGGGCCGCTTGCGGTCCGCGGGTTCGAAGAATTCGTGACCGGCCATGGCTGTCTCGGCGTTGTGATCCTTTAATGGGTGGGACAACAGGGTGCGGCGGAGCTGTGTCCGGGAATGGTCTTCCCAACCCCATACCCCCAAGGGTACGGCGGCACGCCTCCTTAGCCCAGACCCCGCCCGCCGTGCGTGCGGGTTCCAGGGAGCATGCACGAGGCGACGCCCGTAACGCAATGGTTGCTGCGCTGTACAGGCGGTTCGCACAGGATTCACTTACCCGTGGGGGTGATCGGGTCACGGAGTGACCGACGTCCCGGCCGCGCGTTGAACTCCGTGAGCCACACCACAGGGAGCACACCATGCCCGGACCCCGTCCCGCCTCCGAGGCGGGCCGCGCCACCCCGCCGCCGCGGGACGGTGTGACGGAGGTGGTCCGCTGGGCGGCCTTCAGCTGCCTGCTGGTCCCGGTGGTGCTCCTCGCCTACGGCACCTCGCTCGCCGGCGCCGTCGGCACGGCCCTCGGGCTCGCCGCCGTCACGGGCGCCTGCCGGGTCCTGCTGCGCCAGTCGGAGCGCGGCGCCGCCCGGATGGCCGCCGAGGACCGGGCGCCCCACCGGGGCCGTCGCCACCGCACCGGAACGGGGTCACACCGGGGCGGACGGCACACTGGAGGGGATACACCGGTCGGTTGACCGGTTTCCGTGCACGCGCACGTCGGTTTTCAGCCAACTTCCGGCACCCCCGCATCCCCCTGCCGAAACACCCCCCTCCCCCCGTTCGACCTGCACGGAAAGGGCCTCAAGGGGTCTGCGCACCCTACGTGGATTGGCCACCGCGACGAGGCGCACTTCCCTGCACGCCCCACGAGTGCAACGCTTCGTGATCGAATGCTTCACGCCAAGTTGCCAAGTCGACAATGTGCCGAGTGCCTAACCGGCCACCTCGGCACGACGGCACACAGTAGATTCGATCTTGACTGTCTACGGCGGGGGACTCGTGCAGGACCGAGGGGAAACGTGCAGGAGCGACACAACCGAGGAGCCGCGACCACCGAGGGGGGCTTAGACGTCGTCTCATTTGGTGAGTCTGCGGTAGCAGATGAGGCTGCAGGCGATGGCCGTGAAGGCCAGGAAGTGCTCGGCCTTGCGTTCGTAG
>NZ_JBWKIF010000041.1:0-21237 GCF_056432865.1 Streptomyces sp. NPDC044921 | reverse complement strand
GGCTGGACTGGTACAACTACCACCGACCCCACACCGGCATCAGCGGCCACACCCCAGCCAGCCGCGTCACCAACCTGTCCGGACAGCACAGCTAGGGCCTGTCGTTCCGACCAAGTCGCAGGAGGGTGACGGCGCTGCTCGGTGCCGCCTGTCCGGTGCCGGTGCGTCACCGGCCTGCGCGAACGGCACGCCCGGCGCACGCGGGAGCCCGGACCGTGCGCGGTCCGGGCTCCCGAGGCGTCACCGGTGCTGTCAGGATTCGACGATCTTGCGCACGTTGTCGACGGAACCGCAGCCGGCCTGCAGCTGCCGCTCGCGTTCCTCGCGGAACGCACGGCCCAGTTCCTCGCGCCGCTCCATCGCCACGTTCTCCCGGGCGCCGTTGAGGATGGTGCGCTCCTCCTCGTCGGCGTGGTGGGTCACGGCCTCCACCAGCTCCTCGAGCTTCTCGTCCCACTCGTCGGAGCCGACCTCCTCCACCTGGAGGAGTTCCAGGAGGGCCTTGTTGCCCTCGTCGTGCTCGTGCTCGCCGTGCTCGACTTCTTCGTCGTCGATGTTCTTGTACCGCTTGAGCGCCGGGTAGACCTTGGACTCCTCGGCGAGCGCGTGCGCGATCAGCAGGTCCGAGAATTCACGCAGCGCGCTTTCACGGTCGGCTTCCACGCTGCGCATCTGACGGAAGAGGTCTTCCATGCGCCGATGGTCCTGGAGAATGAGCTCGACGACGTCCTGAGTGCCGGCCATGAGCAGGAACCCCTTTCGTACGGAGAATCAGGCTTTTTCCCTTTACCCCGTTCCCTGTGCCGCGAACGGGGCCGACCGGGTCGGCAGCCAGACCTCCTGATGCCCAGGCTTGCGCAGATCACGCCGGGACATCACTTTGTTCTTGCAGGTGGACGCATGGCGGGCAGAAGGGCAGATCCGGCCGTGCGGGCCGGACGTCAGTCCCGGCCGACGACGACCACTTCGTCCCCGGCCGCCCAGCGGCGCCGCTCCGCCTTGGGCGGGTTGATGCGCACGCCGTGGCCGGTGCCCGCCGACGCCTCGGCGTGGCTGCGGTAGCCGATGGCGCACTCGCCGCGCTGCCGCGCCGCCGCCACGACGGTGGCGAAGGCCGTCTCGCACCCCGGCGGCACGTAGTCGCCCGCGGGCCGCAGACGGACGCCGGTGCCGTCGGCGGAGAACAGTTCCTCGAAGACCGCCGCCAGGTGGCGGTTCTGGGAGATCTGCGCCATCAGCAGGCCGATGAGCTTGCCGCTGATGATCACGTCCGCGCCCGGGCTGATGGGGGCCAGGACCCGGTTGCGGTCGTCGACCAGCTCGGTGACGACCGGCAGCTCCCGCCCGGTGGCCTCCTCCAGCCGGCGCAGCAGCAGGAGCGTGACGAGCGTGCGGTTGTCGGGGTGGTCCGCGCTCTCGCCGGGAGCGGGGTCCTGGCCGAGGACGATGACACTGTCGTAGGAGTGCACGTCCAGACGCTCCAGGGTCTCGGGGCGGGTGGCGTCGCCCTGGTGGAGGGTCAGGGCCAGCGGGGTGCCGTGGCGCGTGCCGGACTCGTGCACCTGCCGGACCGTCTCCTCGCCGCAGTCGGCCACCACGTCGACGGCCGACCCGGGCAGGGCACGGCGGCGCAACTGGTCGACCATGAGCGGCGCCCTGCGGTTCCAGCCGAGCATCAGGACCCGCTCCGGCCGCGCCGGCGTCGGCGGACCGGACACCGTCACCGCCTGGTCGACCCACTGCCCGCAGTCGCCCGGCCAGGCCGTGTCGTCGTCGCTGGAGACGACGATGAGCAGATCGTCCGCGGCGATGGTGGTCTGCGGCGGCGGAGCGAGCAGCGGGGTGTCGCCGCGCACCAGTCCCACCACACAGGACGTCGGATAGGACAGCAGCGCCTCGCCGAACGTGCGGCCGGTCAGGGACGCCTCGCCGACCAGGTAGAACTCGTCGCCCGCGAAGTCCAGGAGCTCCTGGTGGACCAGGGACAGGCCGGGGCGGCGGGCGGCCTGGACGATCAGCCGGGCCGTGACCGTGTCGCTCTCCAGGACGACTCCGCCCGGCCCGGCGGCGAGGCAGGCGGCCAGCCGGTACCGGTCGTCCCGGACGGCGGCGACGACGGGCGGCCGGCTCTTCGCACCGGCCAGGGCCGCCCGCAGCGCCAGCAGCGTCTTGACGACCTCGGCGTCGGCGTCGGGCTCGTCCCGGGGCAGCACCAGCACGACACCGGCCGTCGCCGGACTGGTCAGGGTCAGCACGGCCGGGTCGGTGGTGGGGCCGCTGCGGCAGATCAGCCGCGTACGGCCGACGGGCCCGACCTTCGTGCCGAGGGCCTCCTCCATCGCGGTCTTGTCGCGGTCGGCCAGTACCGCCACCGCCGCGCGCCGCTGATTGGCGTTGGCCGCGACCAGTTCGCCGACCACCGTGAACACCTGCTCCGACCACCCCAGGACGACGACGTGCCCCTGTTCGAGCACGGTCGAGCGGCCGCGCCGCAACGCGGTGAGCCGTTCCGTGAGGGCCGTGGTGATCAGGCCGACCAGCGTCGAGACGTACAGCAGCGCCACCAGGGCGAGCAGCACGGACATCGTGACCCGCAGCGGTGTGCCCGTCGCACCGCCCAGCCGCAGGGTCTCCCCCGTCAGGTGCCACACCCGCGCCAGCCGGCCCGGCAGGGACCGGGGCGCGTCCGGGTCGGTCCAGACCAGCACCGCGCTGGCCGGGACGACGACGGCCAGGCACAGCAGCGCCATCCACCCGACCAGGGCGGAGGCACCGCGGGCCAGCGTGCTGTCGAACCAGTACCGAACCCGGTCACTCAACGAAGTGCGCCGCTGCGCCACCCTTCCCCCTCCGTCGCCCCGGCCCTCCCGTGCGCCGGTCGGCGCCGCCGTGCGCGTGCGGCGCGCGGAGGACGGAGAGCGCGGGTGTGAGTACGCATGTCGCAGTGTGAGGGCTCGTACCGGGCAGTGAGGGCGGTTCCGTCGTGCATTCATTCCTTCGGGTTCACCGGACGTGCCGAGAGCGCCGTTTCTCCCGTGACGTGCGGGTTTTGCCCCGGATTCGCTCCTTGGGGGCAACGCCCGGGCGAAACGCGGCGCTCCGTCACGGCGGTCGCTACAAAGATCGCCATGACTGATGACCACGCGGTGGTACGCACGGACGGCGGCGTCTCCCGGCGGAGTTTCGCGGCGGTGGCGGGCACGGCCACCGTGGCGACGGCCCTGACCGGCGGTACCGCCACGGCCCTTCCCGCGCCGGCCGCGCCGCCCGCCCCCGGCGGCGGCGCCCGCGGCGCCGACCCCGGGCGGTGCCTCGCCGTCGCCCGCGCCCTGCTCGTCCTCGACTCCGACGACCGCCCCCTCGTACCGCGTTACCTGCGCGTCCTGCGGGACGGGCTGCCGGCCCGCAGGACCCGTCCCAAGGACGTCCTCGTCATCGGCGCCGGCCCCGCGGGGCTGCTGGCCGCCTGGCTGCTGAAGCAGGCGGGGCACCGGGTGACGGTCCTGGAGGCCAACGGCAACCGGGCGGGCGGCCGTGTCAAGACCTTCCGCAAGGGCGGGCACGAAGGTGCCGCGCAGCCCTTCGCCGACCCCCGCCAGTACGCCGAGGCGGGTGCGATGCGCCTCCCCGGCAGCCACCCGCTCGTCATGGAACTCATCGACCAGCTCGACCTGAAGAAGCGGCGCTTCCACTACGTCGACGTCGACGAGGAGGGACGCCCCGCCGCGCGCACCTGGATCCACGTCAACGGCATCCGCGTGCGGCGCGCCGACTACGCCCGCTCGCCCCGGCGCGTGAACCGCTCGTTCGGCGTCCCGAAGGCCCACTGGGACACCCCGGCCGCCGCCATCCTGCGCGCCGCCCTCGACCCGGTGCGCGACGAGTTCAGCCGCGTCGGCCCGGACGGCAAGCGCGTCGACAAGCCCCTCCCCGAACGGCTGCGGGGCTGGGCCCGCGTGGTGCAGAAGTTCGGCGACTGGTCGATGTTCCGCTTCCTCACCGAGCACGCCGGCCTCGACGAGCGCACCGTCGACCTGATCGGCACCCTGGAGAACCTCACCTCACGCCTGCCGCTGTCCTTCATCCACAGCTTCATCGGCTCCTCCCTCATCAGTCCCGACACGCCCTTCTACGAACTGGAGGGCGGCACGGCCGTGTTGCCGGACGCGCTGCTGGAACGGGTGCGCAAGGAGGTGCGGTTCGACCGCCGGGTGACCCGTATCCAGTACCACCACCCCGACCGCCCGTCACCGGAGGGCGGGACCGTGCGGAGCAAGGGGCCGCACGTGTGGGTGGACACCGTGTCCGAGGGCCGCGGCGGTCCGGTCGTCCGCGAGCAGTTCACCGCCGACGTCGCCGTGGTCACGGTGCCGTTCTCCGGGCTGCGCCACGTGCAGATCGAGCCGCCCCTGTCGTACCGCAAGCGCCGCGCGGTCTGGGAGCTGCACTACGACAGCGCGACCAAGGTGCTGCTCGAATTCAGCCGCCGCTGGTGGGAGTTCGACGAGGACGACTGGAAGCGCGAACTGAACGCGGTGAAACCGGGCCTGTACGAGGCGTACCGCACGGGCCGGGCCCCGGCGGACGGCAGTCTGCTGGGCGCGCACCCCTCCGTGCCCGGCGGCCACATCACGGCGGCCCAGCGCACCCACTACGCCGCCAACCGCGCGATCGGCCGCGACCAGCCGGAGGCGGCCGGTGTGGTGGGCGGCGGCTCGGTGTCGGACAACGCCAACCGCTTCATGTTCAACCCGTCCCACCCGGTCCCGGGCAGCCCGGGCGGCGTGGTGCTCGCCTCCTACAGCTGGGCGGACGACGCCCTGCGCTGGGACTCCCTGGACGACGAGGCGCGCTACCCGCACGCGCTGTGCGGTCTGCAGCAGGTCTACGGCCGGCGCATCGAGGTCTTCTACACGGGTGCGGGCCGCACCCAGAGCTGGCTGCGCGACCCGTACGCCTACGGGGAGGCGTCCGTGCTGCTGCCCGGGCAGCACACGGAACTGCTGCCCGCGATCCCGGTGGCCGAAGGTCCGTTGCACTTCGCCGGGGACCACACCTCGGTCAAGCCGGCATGGATCGAGGGGGCCCTGGAGTCCGCCGTGCGGGCCGCCCTGGAGGTGCACACGGACTAGCCCGCGCCGAGTTGCGGAGCCCCGGCGCGCCCGCGCCGGGGCTCCTTCGTCTTCGGAGGGCGACCCGCGGCGGTCTCTCCTTCCACGACCACAACGACCACAACCTCCGTTGATTCCGCAACCGAGACACCTCGTCGGTGTCCGGGCACCATGTGGCCCACGTCACCCTCCCCACAGGGCATCGACCTACCCGCAACGACGTACCGACAGGTGGTGGCACTCGTGCGCCTGCGCACTCCCCTCGCCCTGCTCGGGGCCGCCGTGCTCGTGCTCGTCGGACCGCCGCTGCTGACCACCGGCAGCGGCTCCGAGACCGGCACACAGATCCCGGGCCTGCGTTTCATGGTCCCCAACACGCCCGGCGGCGGCTACGACATCACGGCCCGCACGGCCGCGAAGAACGCCGAGGACGCCGGACTGACCCACAACATCGAGGTGTTCAACCTGCCGGGCGCCGGCGGCACCGTGGGCCTGAGCCGGCTGGTGAGCGAGCACGGCAACGGCAAGCTCGCGATGTCCATGGGCCTCGGGGTCGTGGGCGCCGTCCGCTCCAACGACGCCCCCAAGACACTCGGCGACACCACGCCCATCGCCCGGCTCACCGAGGAGCAGGACGTCGTCGTGGTCGCGAAGGACTCCCCGTACAAGACGATCGACGACCTGATCGGCGCCTGGAAGGAGAACCCGGGCAAGCTGCCGGTGGGCGGCGGCTCCTCCCCCGGCGGGCCCGACCACCTCGCGCCGATGCTGATGGCCCGGGCCGCCGGGATCCCCCCGAAACAGGTCAACTACATCCCCTTCGACGGCGGCGGCGAACTGCTCGCCTCCATCCTCGGCAACAAGGTCGCCTTCGGCGTCTCCGGCGTCGGCGAGTACCTCGACCAGATCAAGGCGGGCGAACTGCGTCTCCTCGCGGTCACCGGCCCCGAGCGCGTGAAGGGGCTGGACGCGCCCACGCTGAAGGAGTCCGGCTACGACGTGAACTTCACCAACTGGCGCGGCATCGTGGCCCCTCCCGGTCTGACGGACGCCGAGCGCGACAAGCTGGTGCGGCTGGTCGAGGAGCTGCACGACTCGCAGGAGTGGCGCACGTCCCTGCGGCAGAACGGCTGGGACGACGCCTTCCTCACGGGTGAGCAGTTCGGCGCGTTCCTCGACGCCGAGGACAAGCGCGTGGTTTCGGTGCTGAAGGAGCTGGGACTGTGACGACGCCGACCACCGACACCCCTCCCGCGCAAGGCGGCGCCCGGCGTTCGTGGCTCGGGGAGCACTCCGAACTCGGCGTCTGCGCCCTGCTGCTGGCGCTCGGCGTGCTCGTGCTGACGGACGCGCTCACCATGGACGTCGACATCGCCCAGCGCGGTCCCGTCGGCCCGACGACCGTGCCGCTCGTGGTCGGGGCGGGGCTGCTGCTGATCGCGGCGCTGCTCGCCGTGGACGTGCTGCGCGGCGGCCGGGGCCAGGCCGAGGGCGGCGAGGACGTCGACCTGTCCGAGCCCGCCGACTGGCGCACCGTGCTGCTGCTCGCCGGGGTGTTCCTCGGCTCGGCCGTGCTGATCGAGCCGCTCGGCTTCCCCGTCGCGGGCGCCCTGCTGTTCTGGGGCGCGGCGTTCGCGCTGGGCAGCCGCCGCGTCGACCGCGACCCGCTCATCGCGGCCGGACTCTCCCTCGTCACCTACACCGTCTTCAACAACCTCCTCGGAGTGCCCCTGCCCGGCGGTCCGCTGATGGGAGTGCTGTGACATGAACGCCCTCAACTCCCTGCTGGACGGCTTCGGTACGGCCCTCACGCCGGTCAACCTGCTCTGGGCCGCGATCGGCGTCCTGCTCGGCACCGTGATCGGCGTGCTGCCGGGCATCGGCCCGGCCATGGCGGTCGCGCTGCTGCTGCCGGTGACCTACGGGCTCGACCCGACCGGCGCGTTCATCATGTTCGCCGGCATCTACTACGGCGCGATGTTCGGCGGCTCCACCACCTCCATCCTGCTCAACACCCCCGGCGAGAGCGCGGCGGTGGTGGCGGCCATGGAGGGCAACCCCATGGCGAAGTCCGGGCGCGGCGCGCAGGCCCTCGCGGCCGCCGCGATCGGGCACTTCGCGGGCGGCATGGTCGGCACGCTGCTGCTGGTGGCGCTCGCGCCGACGGTCGCCGAACTGGCCGTGGACATCGGCGCGCCGGACTACTTCGCCATCATGGTGCTGGCGTTCATCGCGGTGACGTCGGTGCTGGGCTCGTCGCGGGTCCGGGGCATGGCCTCCCTGTTCATCGGTCTCACACTGGGACTGGTCGGCCTGGACCAGATGACCGGCCAACAGCGCCTCACCTTCGGCTCGCTGCAACTCGCCGACGGCATCGACGTCGTGATCGTCGCGGTCGGCCTCTTCGCGATCGGCGAGGCCCTGTGGGTCGCCGCGCACCTGCGGCGCAGGCCGCCGGAGCCGATCCCGGTGGGCCGGCCGTGGCTGGGGCGCGGCGATGTGCGTCGCACCTGGAAGTCGTGGCTGCGCGGCCCGTTCATCGGGTTCCCGTTCGGCGCGATCCCGGCGGGCGGCGCGGAGATCCCCACCTTCCTGTCGTACGTGACGGAGAAGCGCCTGTCGAAGCACAAGGACGAGTGGGGCAAGGGCGCCATCGAGGGCGTGGCGGGGCCGGAGTCGGCGGCGTCGGCCTCGGCGGCGGGCACGCTGGTGTCGATGCTGACCCTGGGCCTGCCGACCACGGCGGTCGCGGCCGTGATGCTCGCCGCGTTCCAGCAGTACGGCATCCAGCCCGGCCCGCTCCTGTTCGAGCGCGAACCCGACCTGGTGTGGGGCCTGATCGCCTCCCTGTTCGTCGGCATGGTGCTGCTGCTCGCGCTCAACCTGCCGCTGGCGCCGGTGTGGGCGAAGCTGCTGCGCATCCCGCGGCCGTACCTGTACGCCGGGATCCTGTTCTTCGCGGCGGTCGGCGCGTACGCGGTCGGCGGCGAGGTGGTCGACCTGGTCATCCTGCTGGTCATCGGCCTGATCGGCTTCGGCATGCGCCGCTACGGGCTGCCGGTGCTGCCCGCCGTCATCGGCGTGATCCTCGGTCCGAGCGCCGAGCAGCAGTTGCGCCGCGCCCTGCAGATCAGCGACGGCAGCGTCACGGGGCTGGTCGACACGCCGTTCGCGGTGACCGTGTACGCGGTGATCGCGGTGCTGCTGGCCTGGCCGCTGCTGCGCAAGCTGGTGACGCGCGGCCGCGCCACCACCTGATCCGGCGCGGCACCCGCTCACGGGTGCCGTTAGGGAAGCGGATCTCCACCTCGCCGGTCGCGGCGACCCGTACGCGCGGTCCTGAACGCCGCGGGTGCGGGTCGCCGACGCGTGGGCGGAGCCGCGGCGCCGGACCGGCGGCACACGACACCCACCCCCGCACCCCTTGACGCGTCACTGACAACGATGGCTTGATGTCATGGGAGCGCTCCCACCTCTCTCCAGGGAAGGGACCACCATGCGCAGAGCCCCCCGCACCTCCCCCCGTCCGTCCCCCCGCTCACGGCTCGTCCCGCTCCTCGGTCTCCTGGCCGCGCTGCTCCTCCCCCTCGGCCTGACCACAGCGCCGCGGGCGGCCGCCGCGCCCGGGGCGGACCCCGTCCGCGTCATGCCGCTGGGCGACTCCATCACCGGCTCGCCCGGCTGCTGGCGGGCGGTGCTGTGGAACCGGCTGGTGAGCAGCGGGTACACGGACCTCGATTTCGTCGGCACCCTGCCCCCGCAGGGCTGCGGGCAGGCGCACGACGGCGACAACGAGGGCCACGGCGGCGAGTTGGTGACCAACGCGGCCGACCGGAACCTGCTGCCCGGCCGGCTCGCGGCCACCGACCCGGACATCGTTGTCATGCACTTCGGCACGAACGACGTGTGGAGCGGCATCGCCCCCGACCGCATCCTCGCCGCCTACACGAAGCTCGTCGGGCAGATGCGCGCCTCCAACCCGGACATGCGGATCCTCGTCGCGCAGTTGATCCCGATGAACCCGGGCAGTTGCGCGGCCTGTGCGCAGCGCGTGGTCGATCTCAACGCGCGGATCCCCGCGTGGGCCCGGGCGACGAGCACCGAACGCTCCCCGGTCACCGTGGTCGACCAGTGGACGGGCTTCAGCACGGCCACCGACACCTATGACGGCGTGCATCCCAACGCCTCCGGGGACGCGAAGATCGCCGCTCGCTGGTTCCCGGCCCTGGCGGCGGTCCTCGACGCGGGCGTCCCGCAGGACCCGGGCGGTCCCGGCGGGCCCGGTGATCCCGCCGCCTGCACGGCCCGCTTCCGGGCCGTCTCCTCCTGGCAGGGCGGCTACCAGGGCGAGGTGACGGTGACCAACACCTCGGCCTCCGCCGCCCAGGGGTGGACCGCGACCGTCGTTCCGGCGGGCGGCGCGCGCGTGTCCCAGGTCTGGAACGGCACGCTCGGCACCGCCGCGGACGGCACGGCCACAGTGTCGAACGCGGACTGGAACGGCGCGCTCGCCCCGGGGGCGAGCGCCGCGTTCGGTTTCGTCGCCACCGCCCCGGCAACCGCGGGCGCCCCGGCGGCGACCGTCACGTGCACGGTACGGAAGACGGCCTCCTGAAGCCCGGCCGGATCCGGCCCCACTCCGCCCCCCTCTGCCTCCGCACCTCGCTGACTCCGCACCTCGCTGACTTCCCGCCTCTCTGACTTCGCGCCTCTCCGACCGGCTCGGCGTCAGAGGCCTCGGGAGCACCAAGGCCGGGCGCGTCGAACCGCACGGCACCGCACGCCCCACCGCACCCGAACAGGCCGGGACACGGACCCGGCCCGACCCGCGAAGGCCCCACCCGACCCCACATCCGGAGCCGCCATGAGACCCCAAGCCCCGCCCTCCGCCCGCCGGCCAGCCACCGTCGCCGCCGTCCTGCTCGGACTGCTCCTCTCCCTCCTCACCCTCTCCAGCCCGGCCCACGCCGCCCCGACCGGCTTCCGGGTCGAGAACGGCCGGCTCCTGGAGGCCTCCGGGAACGACTTCGTGATGCGCGGCGTCAACCACGCGCACACCTGGTTCCCGGACCGGATCAGCTCCCTGTCCCACATCAAGGCCAAGGGCGCCAACACCGTCCGCGTGGTCCTCTCCAGCGGTGACCGCTGGACCCGCAACGACACCGCCGACGTGGCGAACGTGGTCGCGCAGTGCAAGCAGAACCGGCTGATCTGCGTCCTGGAGGTGCACGACACCACCGGCTACGGCGAGCAGAGCGGAGCCGTCACGCTCTCCCGCGCCGCCGACTACTGGATCAGCGTGCGCGGCGCGCTGGCCGGCCAGGAGGACTACGTCATCGTCAACATCGGCAACGAGCCGTACGGCAACACCAACTACGCGGCGTGGACGGCCGACACCAAGGCGGCGATCCAGAAACTGCGCGCCGCGGGCTTCGACCACACGATCATGGTCGACGCGCCCAACTGGGGCCAGGACTGGGCGTTCACCATGCGCGACAACGCCGCCTCGGTCTTCGCCGCCGACCCGGACGCCAACACCGTCTTCTCGATCCACATGTACGGCGTCTTCGACACGGCCGCCGAGATCACGGACTACCTGAACCGCTTCGTCACCGCCCGACTGCCCATCGTCGTAGGGGAGTTCGGCCACGACCACTCGGACGGCAACCCGGACGAGGACACCATCCTGGCGGTCACCCGGCAACTGCGCCTGGGCTACCTCGGCTGGTCCTGGAGCGGTAACGGCGGGGGCGTCGAGTACCTGGACATGGTCACGAACTTCGACCCGAACCAGCTCACCAGCTGGGGTCAGCGGCTGTTCAACGGCGCGAACGGCATAGCCGCCACGGCCAGGGAGGCCGCGGTCTACTCCTCCGGCGGAGGCGACACCACGCCCCCGACGGCACCCGGCACCCCGACCGCCTCGGGGGTGACGTCCTCCTCCGTGACCCTGACGTGGGGCGCCGCCACCGACGCCACGGGTGTCACCGGTTACGACGTCGTCCGGATCGGCGGTGGCACCGAGACGGTCGCGACCAGCACGACCGGCACCACCGCGACCCTGACCGGCCTGGCCCCCGCGACCTCGTACACCTTCGGCGTCTACGCCCGTGACGCCGCCGGCAACCGCTCGCCCCGCTCGGGCACGGTGACGGTGACGACCTCGCCCGGCGGCACCCCGTCGGCATGCGGGGTCGGTTACCGGGTGACGGGCAGCTGGCCCGGCGGCTTCCAGGGCGAGATCACCCTGCGCAACACCGGCACGTCGGCGATCAACGGCTGGACGCTGCGCTGGACCTTCCCGGGCGACCAGCGGATCACCAACCTCTGGGGCGGTACGGCGACGCAGAGCGGCTCCGACGTCAGTGTCGCGGCCGCCCCGTACACGGCGAGCGTGCCCGCCGCGGGCTCGGTCACCCTCGGCTTCACGGCGACCCGGGGGGCGTCGAACCCCGCTCCGACGGCGTTCACCCTGAATGGCGCGGCGTGCTCGGTGAGCTGACCGCGCACGGTGCGGCGGTGCCGCCGCGGCCTTCGTCGTCCGGGCCCGGCGGCACCGTCCCCACCGCCGTGATCCGCACCACACCCGCACGGGCCGGCGGTTTACGCCGCTCCGCGGTGGTCAGGCGGCGGGGATGTCACACCGGCATCCCCGGGCGCTGCCCACGGCACGACGCGCGGGCGCCCCTCCGGGGTGCCCGCACGCCACGCGGAGGACCGATTGAGCGAGGACACCCTGCGCATCCGCGCGGTGGCGGCCGGCCCGGCCGTACGGGAGGAGCGTCCCGCCGCCCAGCCGGCCGGGCAGCGGGACGCGTTCTTCGACAACGCCAAGTACCTGGCCATCGTGCTGGTGGCCGTGGGACACGCCTGGGAGCCGCTGCGCGACGGGAGCCGGACGGTCAGCGCGCTCTACATGGTCGTGTACGCCTTCCACATGCCGGCGTTCATCGTCGTCTCCGGCTACTTCTCGCGTTCCTTCGACGGGGCCCCGGGGCGGATCAGGCGCCTGGTCACCGGGCTGGCGGTGCCGTACGTGGTGTTCGAGACGGCGTACACCCTGTTCACGCGGTGGACGGACCAGGAGCCGGACCGGCCGGTCAGCCTGCTGGATCCCCTGTACCTGACCTGGTTCCTGGCGGCCCTGTTCGTCTGGCGGCTGACGACCCCGCTCTGGCAGCGGGTGCGGTGGCCGCTGCCGCTGGCCCTCGTCGTGGCGATGCTGGCGACGCTCTCGCCGTCGATCGGCGACGACCTCGATCTGCAGCGCACCCTGCAGTTCCTGCCCTGCTTCGTGCTCGGTCTGCTGCTGAGGCCGGAGCACTTCCGGCTGGTACGCCGCCGTGGGGCGCGGGTCCTCGCCGTGCCGGTGTTCCTCTGCGCGGGCGCCGTGGCGTACTGGGCGGTCCCGCGGATGAGCGGCGCCTGGTTCTTCCACCGTGACAGTGCGCGGGAGCTCGCCGCGCCCGCCTGGTACGGGCCGGTCATGACGCTGGCGACCTTCGGCTGCTCGCTGCTCCTGGTGGCCTGTTTCCTGGCGTGGGTGCCGGGGCGCCGCGCGTGGTTCACCGCGCTGGGGGCGGGCACGCTGTACGGCTATCTGCTGCACGGTTTCGTGGCCCAGGGGGCGAAGTTCTGGGGCTGGTACGACCCGGCGTGGGTGCGCGGGCAGGTGGGTGAGGTCGTCGTGACGGTGGTGGCCGGGGTGCTCGTGACGGCGCTGTGCACCCCGCCGGTGCGGCGGTTGTTCCGCTGGGTGGTGGAACCCACGATGACGTGGGCGTTCCGCCGGGACGCGCGCGGGCGGACGCCCTCCGGCGTCACCGCCGGGTGAGCGTCCTTCCTCGGTCGCCCGGCCGGGTCCCCGAAGTGCGGTGCGGTCCGCGCGGGACGCCGGCCGGTGTCACCGGGACGCGGCGAGCGAAATCCCGGGCCGTCCGCCGGCCCGCGCCCCGACCGGGGCGACGCGCGGGGTGTCCGCTCATCGCGGCGCAGTGAGCCGGATCAGCAGCGCGCCGGGCGCGCGCGGCACGTCCACCGTCAGTCCGTCCCCGTCCCAGACGGCCCGGCCCGCCCGCGGGGCGGACGGGTGCAGGACCTCCGCGCGGAGGGACCGGCCCGCCAGGTGGCGGACCGGCAGGCGCCGTCCGGACGGTCCGCCACGCCGCCACACCGACACGTACGCCGCCCCGTCGCCGGGGACGCGCAGGCCCAGGGCCAGCCACTCGTCCGTCCAGCCGGGCAGACCGAGCGGCCAGAACGGCAGGGCCCGCGCCAGATCCCCCCGGATCGACTTGTAGACGTCGACGGCGTCCCGTACGAGGGCGCGCTGGTGGCCGCTCATCCGGTCCAGGTGGCCCGAGAGGTGGATGCGGCCGAGCAGGGCGCCGCCCAGGGTCCAGGTGATCAGGCCGTCGTCGTACTCCGGTTGCGGGTAGGCCCAGACGGCGCCCTGCTCGGGCGGGACCGCGGTCGGCGCGGCGGCGGCGATGGGCGGGTAGCGCAGCGGGTCCTGCTGGTCGCTGGTGGACTGCAGCTGGGCGACGGCCAGGGTGGCGCCGTCCATGCGCATGCCGCCCGAGGCGCAGTTCTCGACGACCAGGCCGGGGTGGCGGTCCAGGACCGTCGAGAGCCAGTCCAGCCAGGCGCGGGCGTGGCCCAGCAGTCCGGCTCCGGGGGCGAGGTCGCCGGGGGCCTGGGTGCCGGGGTCGACGACGATGTTGTAGTCCAGCTTGAGGTAGCCCACGCCCCAGTCGCCGACGATCCGGTCGACCGTCCGGTCGAGGTGGGCGCGGGCGGCCGGGTGCCGCAGGTCGAGCTGGTGGCGGCCCTGTTCGGTCAGGCGCACGCCGTCACGCTGGAAGAACGCCTCGGGGGGCAGTGCGGCGGCGACGGGACTGCGCACGCCGACGACCTCGGGCTCCAGCCACAGCCCGGGCACCATCCCCCGCTCGCGGATGCGGTCCAGGACGGCCCGGATACCGCCGGGGAAGCGGCGCGGCGAGGGCTGCCAGGCGCCGACGCCGTCCCACCAGCTCCGGGTGTCGTCGTACCAGCCCGCGTCGACGCAGAAGTACTCGGCGCCGGCGTCCGCGGCGGCGTCGATCAGCGGCAGCAGCTTGGCCGTGGTCGGGTCGCCCATGAGGGTGTTCATGTAGTCGTTGAAGACGACGGGCAGGGCGGTGTGGTCCGGGTGCGGGCGGCGGACCGCCCGGCGGTAGGAGGTCAGGGCGGCCATCGCGCCGTCGAGGTCGGGGCCGAGCGCCAGGGCCGCGGGGACGGTGGTGAACTCCTCGCCCGGGTCGAGCCGGACGCGCCACTGGTGTTCCGCGTCGGTGGGGCCGTGCAGCGCCAGGTAGGTGCCGTGGGCGAATTCCCCGAGGTCCCAGCGCCAGCCGGCCGGGGACTCCACCTGCCACGCCCAGGCCCGGCCGCCGTCGCGGTCCGTCAGCGCGCCCATGGCGAGATGGCCGCCGGTGGGCCAGCTGCCGCGCCCGGTGAGGGTGAGGGCGGCCCGGCTGTCGTGTTCGTGGACGTCCGGACGGATGTCGGCCAGGGTCGCGCGCAGCGGCTCGGTGTACCAACGGCACTCGGCGAGCCAGTCGTTGCGGGCCCGGTGCACGTCGAGGGCGTGCGGGGCGGGGAGCCCGCCGAGCAGCAGGCTGCTGACGGACTGGACGACCAGGGGCTCGGAGCCGTCGTTGCGCAGGCGGACGCGGGAGCGCAGGACGGGCAGACCGAGGGGGGAGGCGAGTTCGGCGAACGCCGTCACACCGGTGTCCGCGTCGTGGAGTTCGACGGTGAGGCGGGTCCAGCCGTCGCGCCGCGCGGTGTGGTGGGAGCGGTGGGCGAGCCGCGTGCCGAGGGCCGCGCCGGTGAAGCGGGGGCCGGACCAGCCGCTGCCGTGGCCGGGCGCGGTGAGCTCCACGAGCGGGAGCGAGGACCGCGGCGGGGCGGGGCGGTCGTCACCGGGGTGCGCCAGGCGGACGAGGTGCGCGGTGCCGTCGGCGGCGACGGTGAACCGGGCGTCGAGCGCCGCGTGCCCCCAGCTCCAGTCCGGCCGGGCTCCTCGCCGGTGGGCGGCCGGGTGGGCCGCATCCGCCGTACCGGTCAAGGTGCTCCCCCTCCTGGCCCGGTGCCGGTCCTCGGGGAGGGCCGGTCCGCGCGCAACCTCGTCACGGTCTCTTGACCACCCCTGTGTGACCGGTCACGATCCTGGCATGAGTGTGACCGGTCACACAAGGCGTCCGGCGAGCATCAGGGACGTGGCGAGCGCCGCGGGGGTCTCGCACCAGACGGTGTCGCGGGTGATCAACGGCCATCCGGGCGTCCGGCCGTCGACCCGGGAACGGGTGCTCGCGGCCGTCGAGGACCTGGGGTTCCGCCGCAACGCGACCGCCCTCGCCCTGGCCAGCGGCCGCAGCCGCGCCGTGACCGTACTCACCGCGGACACCACCACTACGGCTGCGCGTCGATCCTGCGGGGCGTCGAGGAGGCGGCCCGGGCGGCGTCGTACACGGTCGGGATCGGCGTCCTGGAATCCGCCGAGGACGCCGCCGTCGCGGTGCGGCGTGCGGCGGACGCGGGCGGCGGACTGATCGTGATCGCCTACGACCCGGCCGGCGTCCGGGCGCTGGCCGCCGTACCCACCGGGCTGCCGGTCGTGGGCGTGGTCGAGACCCCGGCGAGCCCGCCCGGCGGCGAGGACCTCTGGGTGTGGACCGACGATCGCGAGGCCGCCTGCCAGGCCACCCGTCATCTCCTCGCCCTCGGCCACGAGACCGTGCACTACGTGGCGATCCCGTCGAGCACCCGCCGCACCAGCGCCCGCACCGGCGGATGGCGGCGGGCGCTGCGGGAGGCCGGCGCCCCCGAACCCCGTCCCGTGCAAAGCGGTTGGGGTCCGGCGGATGGCCACGCGGCGGGCCTGAAGCTGGCGCGGGATCCGTCCGTCACGGCGATCCTGTGCGGCAACGACGATCTCGCGCTGGGCGTGCTGCGCGCTCTGCACGAGTGCGGCCGCCCGGTACCGGGCGAGGTCAGCGTGGCCGGCTTCGACGACGCCCCGCACGCCGCCTTCGTCACCCCCTCCCTGACGACCGTGCGCCTGGACTTCACCGGCCTGGGCCGGTCCGCGTTCGCCCTGCTGCACGGTGTGCTGGAGGAGTCCGCGCCGGTCGCCCCGCACCCGGTGTCCCTACCCGAGCTGGTGGTGCGGGAGAGCTCGGGCCCGCCGCCCGCCCACGGCTGAGGCCGGAGGGAGCCGACACGGTGAGTTCGGCGACGCGCGCACGCCTGCGCGCCGGACACGGACCGGATCGAACGGCCGCGTCCGTGGGCTGATGCGCGCGCCGGGAACACGGGCAGCGCTATACTTCTACACGCCTGTAGAAGTACGGCTCTCCCTGTGACAGCTCTCCCCCTGTGAAGGAGTGGACGCCACCATGGTGTTCAAACGACTGCTCGGCGCGCTCGGTGTGGGCGGCCCCACGGTCGACACGGTCCTCGACCCGGCGCCCGTCCGGCCCGGCGGCACCCTCACCGGCCGCGTCCTGCTCAAGGGCGGCAGCGCCGGCTCCGACATCGAGCACATCACCCTGGAGCTGGTGGCCCGGGTCGAGGCCGAGCACGAGGGCGGGGAGAGCGAGGGCGTCGTCGCCTTCGACCGCTTCACCGTCGGCGGCGGCTTCCGGCTCACCGAGGGCGAGGAGCGCGAGGTGCCGTTCGGCGTGACCGTGCCGTGGGAGACACCGGTCACCCAGCTGCACGGGCAGAGCCTGGGCGTCGTCCTGGGCGTGCGCACCGAACTGTCGGTGGCGGGCGCGAAGGACAAGGGCGACCTGGACCGGCTGGAGGTCACGCCGCTGCCCGCGCAGGAGGCGGTCCTGGAGGCCCTCGGCGGGCTGGGGTTCGGCTTCCGGTCGGCCGACCTGGAGTACGGCCGCATCGGCGGCACGGGCCAGCGGCTGCCCTTCTACCAGGAGATCGAACTCGTCCCGTCGCCCCGGTACGCGCACCAGGTCAACGAGATCGAGCTGACCTTCCTGGCGGACCCCGGAGGCATGGAGGTGGTCCTGGAAGCGGACAAGCGCGGCGGCTTGCTGTCCCCCGGCCACGACGCGCTCACCCGCTTCACGGTCACCCACGACCAGGTCGGGCACCAGGACTGGGCCGCGCTCGTCGACGGCTGGATCCGCGAACTCCTCGAGCACCGGGCGTCGTACGGATCCCCCGCCGCCTTCGGCCCGGGCGGTCACGGCACGGGCTTCGAGGGACACCACCACGACGGCCACCGCTCGGGCCCCGGCGTGGGCACCGCCGTCGCCGCGGGCGCGGCCGGTCTCGCGGTCGGGGTGGCCGGCGGCATGGTGGCGGGCGAAGTCGTCGACGAGATCGGGGACTTCTTCGAGGGCGAGGAGGAAGAGGAGGGCTGAGGCCCGCCCCGGGGTCCTCAGAGCGGCGTCGCCGCGTGCAGGATGAACACCATCGTCACCGCCGAGTTCGCGGACGACATCGCCGACACCGCCGTCCCGGCCGCCGCGCCCCACACGGCCAGTCCGACCGAGGTGAACGCCGGGGGCCAGTCGCGCGGCGCCGGTGCCGGGCCGAGCAGCGCGGCCACCCGGCGCGGCACCGGCCCGGGTGCGGCGAGTCCGGCGAGCGTGGGCGCCGGGGTGCCCCGGGAGACGAGCGCGGCGGTGCCGATGGCGCGGGCCACCGTACGACGGCTGCCGATCACCCGGGCCGCCTCCTCGTCGGCCCACCGCTCCGCCGTGTACGCCACGGCGGTCCCCAGCGGCCGCAGGAACGGGTTGGCCCGGGCGGCGAGCCGCACGGCGAGCAGGAAGCGGTCGTGCCGGCCGGCCAGATGGGCCCGCTCGTGGGCGAACAGGGCCCGGCGCTCGCCCGGCGCCAGCCGGTCCAGCAGGGCCGTGGTCACCACGACGCGGCCCGCACGCGTCCCGCGGCCCCGGCGGCCGGGCAGCGCGTAGGCGTAGGGGGCGGCGTCGGGCAGGACGGCCACCTCGGTGTCCGGCAGTCCCGCCAGCGCGCGGTGGGCCCGGCGGCGCACCCGGGCGTGCCGCCCCAGCGTCCGGGCGCAGGCCACCAGCACGGCACCGAGCGCGGGGATGGCGGCCTTGCCGACGATCTCGTCGTACGGCACCGCCGCCCGCACCTCGGGGTCGGACCAGCCGTCGGGCAGCGGGTTGCCGGGCAGCTGGGCGGTGCCCACCACCATCACCAGCCCGAGGCACACCGTGCTGCACAGGGCCAGGACCACGGCCAGCGCGGTCAGCAGCCGGGTCGCGGTGCGCGGGTGCAGGTGCTGTTCGGCCAGGCGCGCGACCGGCCAGGCGGTGAGCGGCAGGACCAGCGGCAGAAAGACGAAGACCCCCATGAAGCTTCAGTCTTCCCCCTCGCCGTGGGCCTGATCCAGCAGCTCGCGCAGCAGCCGCTCGTCGTCCGGGCCGAGGCCGGTGAGGAAGCTGGCCAGCACGGCTTCGCGGTCGCTCTCGGCGTCCAGCACCTTGCGCATCTTGCGCGCGGCCAGACCCGCCTGGTCGGAGGCGGGCGTCCAGGCGAAGGACCGGCCGACCCGCTCCCGGGTGACCGCGCCCTTGCCCAGCAGCCGGGTCAGGATCGTGATCACCGTCGTGTACGCCAGGTCACCGCCGAGGCGTTCCTGCACCCAGCCGGCCGTCGCCGGACCGTCCGCCTCCCGCAGCGCCGACAACACCAGCGCCTCCAGTTCGCCCTGCCCCCGCCGGGGACGCTGCCGGGGATCCGTCACCGCCCTGCCTCCCTCTTGCCGCCCTGTGTTGCCCGTGCGGACATCGTATAGATCCGCCGGACCGGCCCCGCCATCTTCTACAGTGATGTAGATTCAAGAGTGCACACCACCGCACACGCCAACTAGGAGTACCTCGTGGGAGTTTCCCTGTCCAAGGGCGGCAACGTCTCGCTCAGCAAGGAGGCGCCCGGCCTCACCGCCGTCCTGGTCGGCCTGGGCTGGGACGTGCGCACTACCACCGGAACCGACTACGACCTCGACGCCTCCGCGCTGCTCCTCGACGCCTCCGGCAAGGTCCCCTCGGACCGGCACTTCGTCTTCTACAACAACCTCAAGAGCCCCGACGGTTCCGTCGAGCACACCGGCGACAACCTCACCGGCGAGGGCGAGGGCGACGACGAGAGCCTCAAGGTGGACCTCGCCGCCGTGCCGGCCGAGATCGACCGGATCGTGTTCCCGGTGTCCATCCACGACGCCGAGAACCGCGGCCAGAGCTTCGGGCAGGTCCGCAACGCCTTCATCCGGGTGGTCAACCAGGCGGGCGGCCAGGAGATCGCCCGCTACGACCTGTCCGAGGACGCCTCCACCGAGACGGCGATGGTCTTCGGTGAGCTCTACCGCCACGGCGCCGAGTGGAAGTTCCGCGCCGTCGGTCAGGGCTACGCCTCCGGGCTGGCCGGAATCGCCTCCGACTTCGGCGTCGGCGTCTGACCCGGCCCGACCACACCGGGCCCCGGCACGCGCCGGGGCCCCCCTTTGCCGCCCCGGCCCCTGCCCGGGCCGGGGCGGGCCGCCCGGCGACGGGACCCTGAGACCTCGTGGCCCACCCGCCCCGGCACCCACCGGGGCCCGACCCGCCCAGACCACTCCCCGGCCCTGACCCGGCCCGGACCCCCGTCCCAGCCCCAGCCCGACCCCGAGCCGGTCACCCGGCGACGGAACCCGGGAGGCCTCTGGCCCGCCCGGCCCGACACCCGCCGGGGCCCCACCCCGCCCAGACCACTCCCCGGCCCTGACCCGGCCCGGACCGCCGCCCGAACCCCGGGCCTGGCACCCACCGATGGAACCCAAGACATCTCATGGCCCGCCCCACCCGACACCCGTCGAGGCCCCACCCCGCCCAGACCACTCCCCGGCCCTGACCCGGCCCGGCCCCCCTCCCAGCCCCAGCCCCAGCCCCACCCCGGACCGCTCACCCGGCGACAGAACGCGGGACACCCCGTGACCCGCCCGCCCTGGCACGCGCCGGGGTCCGGCACATCTCACCCAGCGACGAACCAGGAGACCCTGTGGCCCACCCGCCCCGCCTCCGCCCGGAGGACCGCGCGGACTTCACGGCGGTCGTGGACCTGGCGCTCGGCACCACGGACATCCGCGACGCCCTCGCGGCGGATCCGGGCGGCCGGTCCGCCGCGCACCTGCGCGCCGACGCCCTGGCCCGTGCCGACACCCTCGCGGCGGCGGCCGCAGAGCCCTACCGCGTCTACCTCTCCCTGCGCGGGCAGGCCGGGCACCGGACGCGGCCGCCGCTCGGCGGGGGCAGTCTGCTGCCCGCCCTGGCGGTGCTCACCCCGCTCGTGGCGGGCACCTCCGCCGGGGCACTGCTCCTGCTGGGCGGCGTCCTGCGGGCGGCCCGCACACCCGGCCCGCTGCCCGGCTCTCTCGCCGCGGCCGGCTGGGTCCTGGCGCTCGTCGCGGCGCTGACCGGGCTCGTCGCGCTCGCCGCCCTGCTGCGCGCGGCCCTGCGCCGCGATCCGGTCCACCCGGCACCGGAACAGGTGGAGCACGCCCGTCTGGTCTGGCGGCAGGCGCTGCTCGACCACGGCGTGCTGCCGCACCTGCGCCGCCTGCTCACCCCGTCTCCCGAGGCGGCCGAGGCGGCGCTCACACCGCGCTCCCCGGCCGATACGCTCACGCCGTGCCCGGCCCGGGCGAGAAAGGACAGGACACCATGTTCGGACTGAGCGAGCTCGCGATCATCCTCATCGTCGTCATAGCCGTCATCGGGATCAAGAAGCTCCCCGAGCTGACGCGCTCGGCCGGCAAGGCGGCCCGCATCCTCAAGGCCGAGGCGCGGGCCGCGAAGGACGAGGAGGCCGGGACGGCCCCCGCGCCGCGGGTGGTCCGGGGCGAGGTCGTCCCGCCGGGCACCGGCACCCCCGCACCCGGCACGCGGGCGGCGGACGCCCCGGACCACCGCTGATCCGCCGCGCCCCGGCATGCGGGCGTGGAGGCGTGAGGGCTAGGCAGTTTCGTTTGGATCACCGGGCGGACCAGAGGAAGATGCCCGCGATGTGGAGTCCGGCCAGGTAGATGGCGGCGGTCTTTTCGTAG
>NZ_JBWKIF010000040.1:0-24490 GCF_056432865.1 Streptomyces sp. NPDC044921 | reverse complement strand
GGTCCGGGAGTAACGGCTCGATCCGCGCCCACTGCGCGTCAGTCAACGGCACAACCGGAACAACGACCGACTGATCCAAACGAAACTGCCTAGGTAGGCCCACGAGACCCGGCGCCGGTGAGCGCCTCAGCCATGGTGGCCCTTCCCGGGTAGCGGGCTTCGAATCGGCACGATGGGGCGCACCCCGCGTCGGCAACCGCGGGCCGGCGGCCCCGTGCCCGCGCGCGTTTTCGCCCCCGGCCGCCGGCCCGTACCGGCGCGGGCGCCACAGGCCCGCTGACGGCCCCGCCGCTCATGGCTCAGGGGTCTGTCAGCAGCCATACAGGCACGCGGTGATGCGTTCCAGGGCTCCAGGGATAGGGGCGTGATCAGAGATACCGCCTCAGCCAGTCGGGCATGCTCGGGTCGTCAAGTCCCCAGGCATCCTGGACCGATTCGTCGTTCTGCCAGGTGTTCTCATCGCCGTCGAAGAACTTCTGCCGGTGGCACTTGTACTTGACGACGGTGTCGCCTTCGAGCCTGTACTCGTTCCAGTAGTAGTTCTGCCTCCCGTGGCCTTTCCACTCCTGGGTCGTGTAGATCGTCGTCATGAAGTCGGAGTGTAGCCAGGGCGCTGATCCGGCTTGACGGCGTAACCCGGGCAGGCCGGGGCGAGTTGGGAGGCGGTCGAGGACGCCGCCGGAGTACGGGCCCCGGTAGCGAAGAGGACCGGGTCCTCGCCGAGGAGATCCGCAGAGCGTTTGGGAAGTAGGAACCTCTGCTCAACAACGTGTGACTGAGCACTTCGGCTTGCCAGGCGTCCCCACGCGCGGGTGCTCAGTTCGCCAACTCAATCGCTCATCCGCCAAGTGAAGCGCTCAGTCGCACGATACTGTGCTCGCCGAGGGCTGGGCGACACGTCCCGAACCAGGCCGACTCACCCTCGCCCCTGATGGCCGCCAGCGCCTGTCCCGCGTCACCGAGCGCGTCGATGCCTTCCGCGAGCTGTCCACCACCGGCATCTCCCCGGACGAGTACCGCACAGCCGTCCATGTCCTGGAACGCATGACCCACAACATCGAAACGGCGACGAGCACCGACCTCACGCCATGACGATCCACGGGACAGGGCCTGCACTCCCGAAGCCGAACGTCATCGCTCCGAGATCAACGACCGACAGGCGACCCTTGGGCCCTCCTCGGCAACACCCTCCCGGACATACAGCTTCACCCCGCCCGCCCACTGAAGTACCCAGCCCCGCCAAGTCAGGCGCTCACCCGCCATGTGAAGCGCTCAGTCACACCGGCGGACCGGCGCTGTGTGTGCAAGCAACAGCAGGGACCGGCCTGTCGCGCGTCTGAGCACGCGGACCACGTGAATCCTTGTGGGTGAGAGTGGCGAGCAAGGCACGGGCGCGTGGCCCAGCTGTGAAGGGACCTCAGGCGGCTGTGAACTGCTGGGTGCTGCCGCCCCTTGCCGTTGCCTGCCCACCAGGCGGCCCACTGCCTTCGCTGGCCCGCCTGATCCATCTGTTCTGCTGCGGCGGCCGAGTGGTGGCGGAGAGCCCTCGAGCCCCTCGGGTGTGATGGGCGCGGCGCAGGAGACCGGGGCGCCCTGGTCGGCAGCTGCATGCCGACCGGGTCAGGCGGCGCCGAGTTGGGGGGTGTGCCGCTGCTGCATGGTTCCGAACACCTCGTCGAATGCGAGGGAGCGTCTCGTGGGCACCAGGTGGTAGGGGGAGCCTGAGCCTGCGGCGGGTTGCGGACCCGTGCGGCCCAGCATGAGGACGTCCAGGGGAGTGAGGACGTCGAGGTTGTCGAAGACGTAGCAGATCGGCAGCTGCGTCCATGCGGCGAGCTGGAGGTGCGCCATGACGGCAGCCCGCTCCACCGCATGGCGATGGGTGATGCGGCTGGTCATGCGGCTCTTGCAGTCGATCAGAAACACCTGCCGGTCCTTGGCGACCACTAGATCGGGTGTCCAGCGCAGTGAACTCTCGGTGCCCCGCAGGGCGACTCGCACAGCTTCGGTCAGCACGCCCTGGCCCCAGGGGCTGACGTCCCATCCGCGCAGGGCGAGTTCCTCGGCGACGCGCCTTTCGTGTGCGTCGCCCACGGCCTTCCTTTGCTGAAAGCTCGGCATACCGGCAAGTGTTGCTCTCCTCCTCGGGCTCGAAACAACCCGGTGCCCCGTCTCGGACACTCCTGGCCAGGGATGTTGGCGGTCGTTGTCGTTCATTGGCGTTCATGGGTGTCCGCCGGTGTCTCTCTGCGTCTCATGGTGTCTCACGCTGTCTCGAAACAATATGACCGGATCTGATCCCTGCAGCCGTGCGCCGGAGTTGCGGCCCACTTGCCGTACGTCTCTTCGTCCCACCGTGGCATGACCGGACGATGGCGGGACGCGGATCCGACGTGCTGCCTCCCGTGCCGTTTCGGAGGGAAGGGCTGTCAGGTGATCACCTTCCTGGTGTGGCGCTGCTCGGTACGCCGCGTTCGGGGAGGAGGCGCCAGGCGATCTCGTCGTGCTCCCTGAGGTGCTGCCAGGAGGCAAGGAGACGGCAGTGGACCAGTTGGTCGAGGAGATCCTCCACCTGCTGCTGGGACTGACTGCCCAGCCGGGCAAGCACGTCGAGTTCCGCACTTCCGAAGCCGTCAGACGTGTGAGCTGCCAGGATCAGAGCGTTGAGCTGCACCGTGGGGGACATCCCGCGCGGTGCGACCAGCGGAACGGGGTTCAGGGCCCAGTGCGC
This sequence comes from Streptomyces sp. NPDC044921, assembly GCF_056432865.1. Lineage (NCBI taxonomy): Bacteria > Bacillati > Actinomycetota > Actinomycetes > Kitasatosporales > Streptomycetaceae > Streptomyces > Streptomyces sp. NPDC044921. The sequence continues at coordinate 21,759 of NZ_JBWKIF010000040.1, read as the reverse complement.
CGCGCGGGCGCGGGTGCCGCGGCCGGATGTCTGGGAGTGCATGTCCGCATCGAGCAGCCGCGCCTCCACATGGGGACGCCGCGGGCCGGAACAGCGCAGCCACCCGGCGTGTTCCAGTTCGCTCCACAGTTCTGCACGGCCGTGCAGCCGCATGCTGCGCAGAAGGCCGTGGGGGAGCCGGACGCGGCCTCGGCCGTCGGCGCGCAGGGCGCACTGCAGGGCCAGCAGTCGGGCGGCGGGGGAGGAGAAGCGGGGCAGGGCGACGGCGAGGTAGGTGAGCATTTCCCGCACGCGCTGCTGCTCCGGCGGGCCGTAGGCGGGCACCCTGCGTTCTGGCTGCGGCCCGCCGGCGGAGGAACGGATGCGAACGGGACTGAGCAGTGTCGGCGGCACGATGGCGGTGTGGCTCATCGCGGCGGCGCAGGCGGCACAGGCGTCTGCGAGCCGCCACGTGCGGCCGCTGCGATCCCGGGTCAGGGCAAGCAGGACGGGGCCGGCGCAGCCACGGTGACGGGGGTGCCAGTGGCAGCCCCGGGCCCGGCACTGGCAGGTGCGCAGGTGCCCGGGCAGCGTGTCGGCGCGGGCGTGGCGGGCCAGATGGGTCAGGGCGGCCGACCGGGCGGAGGCGGCCTGCACGGGATGGTGCGGGGTGCAGCGGGGGCAGGCCAGGGCCGGCCCGCCCGGCTGCGGGCGCAGTTCCACCGTCCAGGTGCGCTGCACCGCGGCGTGCATGCTGGCAAGCCGCATCGGCTCGGTGCCCTCCCATCTGCTCAGCGTCGGCGAGGTGTGGCGTCCTCCCGGTCAGGCGAGCGCGGGAGTCGGCCGCACCGTAGTGCAGATCTCTGCACTCGTGCAGTGCCGGCGGCCGCGGCGTTCACCAGCGGAAATAGTGCAGAGGTCTGCACTGACAGGGCAGGGTCCTGCACCGTCGGATGGTGGGGTGACGATCTTGCCGCCCGATCCCGACCTCACCGCGCTGCGCGTCGAACTCGCGCGCCTGCGGGGCGAGCGCGGCTGGACCTTCGACGAACTCGCCGACCGCAGCGGCCTGGCCCGCCGCACCCTGATCGACCTGGAGCACGGTCGCACCACCGGCAGCGTCACCACCTGGCACGCTCTCGCCCACGCCTTCGACGTCCCCATCGAGCACCTGCTGGGCACCCTCTGCGACGACCACACCCCGCCCGGGGCGAAGGGCTCCTGACCCCGCCGAGCCCCGCCCATGAATCACCCGAACCGGCGAGCAGGCGCCGAACGGTCAAGCGGCAACTCGCATGCAGGTTCGCCCCGGATGGGCTGCCCGGGGGACGCGCCTCCGCCGTCCCCGCCGCTTCGGCGCGCCGCCTGGCACGGTCCGGTCCATGTGCCCCAACACCGCCTCCACCGGCCGCCACTGGGACGGCAGCCCCCGCACCACCCGCGCCCGCCGCCCGCTGCGGGTGGCTGCCACCAGCCCCAGCCGCCTGCTGCGCTGCGGGCAGAACGTCTGGTGCCGCCTGTGCGGCAACCGCATCGACGTCTACCTTTGCAGCGATCAGCGGCCCATCGCCCTGCACCCCGACGAACTGGCCACCGCTCAGATCCCCGAGTCCTGCCGCTGGCACCTGAGCTGCGGCATCGCCCACCCCCACGCAGACGGCAGCGCCTGGTGCCGCATCCCGCACACCGTGCTGTGTCCCGGCCGCACCCCACCCGCAATCGTTCAGCTGAGCCCGCACATCGAGGCGGTGCGCCGCCAGCTCGCCGTCCGTTCCCGCCGCCTGGTCGACACCGGCGCCTTCACCCCGCCGGCCCCGCCCGACCCGGCCTGCGAGGAGCAGGCCGCCGACGCCCGCCGTCCCGCCCGGCCCGTCGTGCAACTCCTGCTGGGCCGCTATCTCGCCGGCCGGCCGCTGGAGGAGATCCGGTGTGTGGCCCAGACACGCCAGCGCCGCCGCTGCCCCCAGCCCGTGCTCGCTGCTCACACGGCCGCAGGTCGCTGGACCCTGCTGCCCGCCGGCCCCAGCGCGGCCAGTTGACCCTGCCCGCCACCCTGATGGCCGTCTACGACCTCAGCCGCCTGCCGTACGCGGAACAGCTGCGCTGGCGCACCCAGCGCTGCCCCGCCCACGCCGCAGCCCCCGGCGCTGCCGACCTCGCCCTGGCCGACTGGCAGGTCTTCGACCCCCTCCTGCACGCGGCGCACATCCACACCCGCCTCCCACATGCCGCGCCCAGCCACCGACGGGAGGCCTGACAGTGGCGCACCATGCCCTCGAAGTCACCCTGACGCGACCGCTCACACCGGCCGAACTCCACCACGCCGCCCAGGTGCTGCCGCTCGCGGCCAACCATGACGCCACCCGCCTGATGACCCTCGTGCGCGCCAAGAGCCCCGACCGGGCCGCGCACCGTCTGCGCCACCGTGTTGGGCCACGGCTACCAGTGGACGTGGTCACCACGCACTACCCGGACATCGACGGGCAAATCGTCCTCAATATCGCCTTCCCGCCCACTGTGCATGCCGCCATCTGCGACACCGCCCACCGCGCCGCACAGCCCCCGGAACTCTTCATCCGGCACGCCATCCACCGCGCCCTGGACCGGCACGACCGCGACGAAGCCGCACGCCTCGACCAGGCGATCCAGCAGCTGCTCGCCGACGCGACGCCCGCCCACCTGCTGGCGGCCGTCGGACGTGCCCTCACCGCCTTCCATGCTGGCGAGCACCTGGCTCTGCAGGCCGGCGCGGGCACCGGCAAGACCACCACCCTGGCCCTGCTCGCCCACACCACCCAGCGCCGCGGCCGCTACCTCGCCTACAACCGGGCCATTGCCCAGGACGCCACCAGGCGCTTCCCTGCCAACGTCTGGTGCAAGACCGCCCATGCGCTCGCCTATGCCGCCGTCGGTCACCGCTACACGGGCCGGCTGAACGCGCCGCGCCGTCCGGCCTGGCAGACCGGACAGGCCCTCGGCATCACCAAAACCCTCCCCATCGGCGAGCGCGACCTCTCCCCGAAAGCCCTGTCCTACGCCACCCTGCGCACCGTGGCCCGCTTCTGCCACACCGCCGATGAGGCGATCACCCGCCACCATGTGCCGCACCTGCGCGGCCTGGAAGACCGCGACCTGCACAGCCAACTCGCCGCCCACATCGTGCCCTTCGCCAAGAAGGCCTGGACCGACCTGCAGCACTCGGACGACGGCGCGGTCCGCTTCGACCACGACCACTACCTGAAGATCTGGGCCCTCAGTCAGCCAAGGATCGACGCCGACTTCCTCCTGCTGGACGAGGCCCAGGACACCAACCCCGTCGTCGAACAGGTCTTCCTCGCTCAGCGTGGGCACGCCCAGCTGGTCATGGTCGGCGACTCCGCGCAGGCCATCTACCAGTGGCGGGGCGCCAAGGACGTCATGACCGGCTTCGACGGCACCCAGCTTGCCCTGTCGCGGTCCTTCCGCTTCGGCCCGCTGCTGGCCGAAGAGGCCAACCGCTGGCTGCACATCGCCGGCGCCCCCCTCCGCCTCACAGGCACCGATGCGGTGCCCACCGAACTCGGTCCCCTCACCCGGCCCGACGCGGTGCTGTGCAGGACCAACGTCGGGGCCATGGCCCAGGCGATGGACCTGCTGGCCGCCGGACACCGGGTCGGGCTGGCCGGGGGAGGAGACAGCCTGCGCGCTCTGGCCCAGGCCGCCCGTGACCTGAAGGACGGCCGCCGCACCACCCACCCCGAACTGCTCCTGTTCCCCTCCTGGGGCGAACTGCAGGACTACGCCGCCCACGACCCGGCCGGACGTGACCTGCAGCCGTTCGTCGACCTGGTCGACACCCACGGCACGGACGCGATCCTGGCCGCGGTCGCCCAACTCGTCCCCGAACAGCAGGCCGAAGTCACCGTTTCCACCGCCCACAAGGCCAAGGGACGCGAATGGGCCAGAGTGAAAATCGCCGACGACTTCACCCCGCCCCAAGACAGCGACCAGCAGGATGACAACGGCCGCCCGGTGCCCGGTCCCATCGATGACGGCGAGGCTCGCCTCGCCTACGTCGCCGTCACCCGTGCCCGCCACCGGCTCGACATCGGCGGCCTGTCCTGGATTCATGACCATCCGGACGGCTCCCCTGGGTGACCAACGCGCATCGAGCCAGCGCCTTCACGGTTGCGGGTGCCACCGTGGTCGTCGTGGGACGACCGACCTACCTGTGGGCCGGGGTGCCTGTGTCGAAGTCACGCGGCGACGCGATGCAGTGCGAGTTTGGCCAGCATGACCTGGTTGGCTTCCCAGCCGTCGGGGAATTTGGCGGGCACGGACAGATGCACGGGGTCGGTCGAGGGGTGGCTGTCCAGGAGGTCGGCGATTCCTTCGCGGGTGACGACGATGCATGCCTGCCGGTGGCGGGAGGCGAGGACACACAGTCGTCCGGCTTCCAGGTGGAAGGCCGTGGCGTCCCGGCGGCCGGACAGCGGGTGCACGACGATGACGACTTCGAACTCGCGGCCCTGCAGCCGGTTCGCGGTGTCCACCGCCACCCCTGGCGCGTTAGGGTTGCCTGTGCGGGCCAGCGCGGTCCGGACCAAGTCGGCCTGGTCGCGGTGAGCGACGCCGATGGCGATGTCGCCGGGTTCCAGGGGCCGGCCGCCCGGGTGGCGTTCGCAGGTGGCGACTGCTCCGCGGCCCAGCAGCCGACCGGCGAGGTCGGCGGCGGTCTGGAGGGTCTCGGTGTCGGTTCGCGGGACGTGGCGGCGGGGCAGTTCGTGCAGTGCCCAGCCGGTGGTGAAGGCCTCCGCGAGGGTTTCGTCCAGGTCGGTGCGGGCGAGTCCGGCGGTGCGGAACTCCAGGGCACGCGTGTCGTCGCCGGTTCCGGAGGTGAAGGGGGTGAACGGGTAGAACGCCTGGGCGATGGTGGGTGCGGCCGAGAGCGGCAGGCGCCAGGACACCGGCAGCCGGTGTACGGGGATGTTCTGGTTGTGCTGCAGCATTACGCTGACGCCGTTCTGCGTGGGGTCGTGCGGCAGCCCGATCCAGCGCTCGGTACCGACGATCGTGAATGGGTCCAACTGGCCCGGGTCGCCGACGAACAGGCCTTGATCGAAGCGTTCGACGATCTGCAGCAGCATGTCCGAACGCATCTGGTAGGCCTCGTCCAGGATCGCCCAGCCGAACGTGGCGTCGCGGACGGTGGCCCACTTGGCTGCGGTGGCGACGATGATCCGGCAGCCGGCCAGGTCGGCCAGGGTGCGGCCGACGGTTGTGTTCGTCAGGGCATTCAGGACCGGCGGCGGGTTGTAGCCGGTGGCACTCAGCCGTCCGACGGCGATGCCGGGGTGCTCCCTTGCCAGACGTACGACCAGGTCGTCGACCTGGTTGTTGGTCTGGGCGACGACGATCGGGTGCTCGCCGCCTTCGGTGAGTTCCTGGGCGGCGCGGACCACCAGAGTGCTCTTGCCAGCGCCGGGCGGGGAGTCGACGACCACGGCCCTGTGACGCCCGTCGGCCATGTCTGTGAGGATCGTCTCGGTGGCAGCGGCAGCGGCCGTTGCAGGGTTGGGTGCGGCTGGTTCGGGCGTCGCGCTGGTGTCAGTCCTCATTGCCCCACTCCTCTGCGGCGGCGTCCTCGGGTATGACGGAGTCGGTGCCGCTCTCGTCGGCGGCACTGTGTGTCCACGGGGTGGCGTCGGAGGCCGGGAACTGCGGCGCTGGGCGCCATCCCGGATCGGGTAGGTAGGCGATGCGCTGGCCCAGTTCCGGGACGGTGCCCTGCTGCGGGACGCGGCTGCGTCCCATGCCGCCGGTGATCTCCACCGTGACCCGTGTGGTGCCGCCGTCGGAGAGGACGGAGACGATCATGGCTTTGTGTCCGGCCGGCAGGGACGGGCTGATCAGCTTGGTGTCGGCGGCCAGGCGCACGGGATCTTCGGTGCGGACGGTGACGCGGGGCCGCGGCACACGCCTGTTTTTGTCCGTGGTGACCACCCGGCCGGGGTCGGCCTCCACGACCGTCCCGGCGAACGCCTCCCCGGCGCTGCGCCGATCGGCCAGCACGAACCGATCGTCGAACGCCATGTCGGACTCGAATTCGGCCAGCGCGTGCTCCAGCCAGCCCAGCCGCCGGGCCGCACCGATCGCGTTGTCCCGTTTGCGCTGCGGAAGGCCGTCGGAGTCCCGGTAGTCGGAGTACTTAGTGAAGGCCTTGCAGTCGCCTTCGAAGCGCTTGGCGGTCCGCGGTGCCTCGGGCACGGAGCGCAGCAGTGATATGGCCTGCCACACCATGCGCCAGGTGGGCTGGATCTGTCCCGCGATCAGTTCCCGCAGTTCGGTCTCGGCGGCGGCCAGCGCATGCGGGTCGCCGAGGGTGCGGGCGGTGTCGAACCTTCTGATCGCCGGGGCCAGGTCGCGGTTGTCGAACTCGGGGGAGGTCGACGGGCCCGCCGGCGGGCACACGTCCGGGTTCTCGGCATCGGCCATGGCCTGCTCGACGCTCAGGCCCGGCGGGGGAGCGATCCAGGCCATCAGGGAGGCGAGGTTCTGATCCTCGAGCGTGCTCTGGCCGGTCGCCCAGTGCTCGGTGAGCATTGCGGTGACGGGCAGCAGCGTGGAGGTGCCGGCCTGCTCGGCCCTGTCGACCAGGAACGTCAGCCACATGCCGAACTCCGGTACGACGTCCGGCACCGCGTAGGGACCGGACGTCGCGCGGAAGCGGCACATGCGGCCCAGGTCGGCCAGGGCTTTGACGCCGCCGGCGTTGGGCACCAGGATCTGAGGCGCGTCGGTGTACCGGGAACGCTCGCCTTCCCCGCGGCGGTCCTGGCGGAAGGAGTCGATGTACTTCATCACGGTCCGGCCGAGGTCGGCGGCGAACGCGAACCGCTGGTCGCGGTTGCGGGGCTGGGCCACGACGAGCAGGGTTCCGTTCCTCTTGGCGGAGCCGACCATGGCGGCCAGGGGAGCCCCGGCCTCTCCGGCCATGGCCAGCGGGACGATCACCAGTGGCCGGCCCGAGAGGTGCCGGTGCCGGAACTCGGTCCGGGGCACCGCCTGCATCGTCTCCATCGCCTGCACGTGTGCCAGCGCCGACAACGTGCTCATGCCGCACCCCCGAGGTCTTCCAGTTCTGCGCGCAGCCGTGCGGCGTGCCGTAGGGCCGCGGCTATCTCCACCTGGTCCTCGCTCGGTGTCAGTTCTCCGCGCGCCAGTCCCATGACCATGGTCGTGGTGTCGATGCCGCCGAACTGCTCGCGCACTGCCGGCCCGAGGACATCCAGCGAGGCTTCCGCTCGGGCACGGGAGCGGCAGTAGAACGCCATCTCGCAGTGGTTCAGGCAGTCCGGTCGGTACGTCACGAGGACCTGATCCAGTGCCTCGGTCAGCTCCTCGGCCGGGCGCCGGGGCTGCTTGTTCTTGTCAGGGGTGGGGTCGAGATCGAAGGTGAGGTCCTCGGGGAGCAGGTCCACCAGGTCTCCGATGCGCTCGATGCGGGACAGCTGACGGGTCAGAGCGGCCACCTGCTTGCGGGCGTCGACGAACGCGCCGGTCGGCCGGTTGGTGAAGTCCTTCGGCGCGACCAGCACGATCGTGTCGGAGACGGCCTCCTCGCCGATGCCGGCCCGCCCGAGCAGGTCGCGCAGCGCGATGATGTACGCGCATGCCTGTGTGGTCGCCGCCCGTACCTGCGTGGAGTCTGCCTGGTCGTCGATGATCGGGAAGCTCTTGATCTCCACGACGTGGAAGCGTCCGTCGATGCGGAGGGCGACCAGGTCGGGCTCCAGGTACACCTTGTGCCCGCCGATCAGCAGGCGCAGCATCGGGTGGTCGAACAAGGTGGCGTCGCCCTCGCCCCGGGCGGCCCGCAGCAGGACCTCTTCGGTGCGCTCGTGGCGCTGCTTGGAGCGGCCGTCGCCGCCGACGTCGTTCAGGTCCTCGTAGCCCACCTCCGGCAGTGTCAGCTCCAGGGTCTCGCGCAGGACGCGCAGGAGCTCCGCGCAGCCGTTGTCTTTCACCATCGCCTCGAAGGCGTTGCCGCGGGTGATGGCGAAGGAGGACTGGCCGAAGGACGGGGGATGGCCGACGTGTGTGGCGATCGCGGCCTTGTCGGAGCCGGAGGCGTCCAGCAGGGCCCGCAGCGTGCAGCGCGGGTTGTTCTCCAGGGCCGCCAGCGACCTGGCGTTGTAGTCCAGGCGCTTCGCGGATCCGCGCAGTGCGTCGAGGCGGTCGTCGACTGGGTTTTTCACGGTCTCGTAGATCCTTGCGGAGGAGAAAGGGCTGCGGGGAGACGGGAGTCAGGCGCGGGCCGACCGCAGATGCGTGACGCCCTGCAGGGGCGCGCCGAACAGCTGTCCGTCGTCCCCGAGGGACTTACGGGCTCGCCGTGCGGCTGCCGCCCGGGTGGCGCGGTCGGTGCTGGTATGCACGTCCAGCTCGGCCTGGGCGGCGCCGATCACCTGCTGGGGTTCCAGCGCGCCCTCGTGACCGGAGGCGTTCCTCGGCATGGCGTCGGGGATGTTGACGGCGAAGCGCCACAGCAGGCGCAGGGCCTCCGGGCTGGGCCCGTCCGGTGTGGACTCGGCTGCGGTGTGCACCGCTTCGGCGATGCTGATCGCGCTGGTGAGGAAGTCCACGCGCGGTGACAACGGGCCGATGATGCGCTGCTCCAGCGTCCAGGTGCTGATGGTGATCAGTGCCCGCACCGGTGTCAGCAGGTCGTGCGCCAGTGCCGGGCACAGGTAGTACGGGCGGGCACCCGGACTGGAGCGGTAGGAACGCTCCTCGTCCCGGCGCAGGCTGGAGAGCTTGGACGCGGACAGCTCTCCCGGGAAGAACGCCTCGTGCACGCCGACGATCAGTTTGGGGGCGGCCGGGGTCCCGAGCAGCATCAGGGCGCGGTGGACGTGTTCGCGCGCCGGGAGCTGCGCCCCCCGGGCGGCAGGGGCTGCTTCCGGGGCGGGGCGGGGCGGCGCGGCCGCCGATTCGTCGGCGTCGATGAGGGCGTCCCAGGCCCGCTCGGCGCGGCGCAGCTGCATCCGCAGCTCGCTGGCACGCTCGGTGTCACCGGCGGCGGAGGCGTCGCGGATCGCGCGGCGCAGGGTGCCGATGCTCTTCTCCAGGGCGTCCAGCGGATCACTCATGGCCCAGACGTTACCAGACTTCCAGAGTTTTCCAGACTTCTTCCTGAGATTGTGTGTACAGTCGTTGCCACCGAACCTCCGACCCGCGGCGGCGCAGCCCGCGTCGGCCTGCAGACCGTCCTCCTGGAGGCACCCCGTGACGGGACGCGTATTCCATACCTCCGACTGGCACCTGGGTCGCCAGATCGGCCGCCACCACCGACGCGACGGCGAGTTCGACGCCGTCCTGGACGAGATCGTCGAGATCGCCGCCGACTTCGCCCCCGACCTGATCGTGCACAGCGGTGACCTGTTCGACGGCCCCAGGCCGAGCCTGGACGACATGCGGCGCGCCGCGCAGGCGCTGCGCCGCCTCGGTGCGATCGCGCCCGTGGTCGTCGTCGCCGGCAACCACGACACCCCCTACGTCCTGGCGTTCCTGGAGTTCGTCCTGAACGACATGGGCACCCGCGAAGGAGACCAGGTCCGGGTGCGCTTTGCTACCGACGCCCGCCCCGACGGGCTGCTCGTCGCCGAATACCCCACCAAGGACGGGGAGTTGACGCTGCGCATCGGCGCGCTGCCGTACCTGCATCCCAACCGGTTCACCTACGACTTCGCCGACCCCGCCCTGACCACCGCGACCTACGCCGAGCGGATGCGCACCGTCCAGGCCGACGTCTACCGCCGCCTGACCGCCGGCCGCGGTGCCCGGGACGTCCTGGTCTTCGCCGCCCACCTGTTTATCGAAGGGGCCACCCCTTCCTACTCGGAGCGGCGTATCTCCTTGAGCGCTGAGTACGCGGCCGCAGCCGGGGACCTGCCCGACGTCGCCTACGGCGCCCTCGGCCACATTCACAAGCCGCAGCCCGTCGGCCGTGCCGGGTTCCCCGCCTACTACGCCGGCAGCCCGCTGCAGATGGACTTCGGCGAGAGCGGCGACACCAAGAGTGTCGTACTCGCCGAGGTCGGCCCGGGCGTCAACCCGCGCATCGAACTCGTACCCCTGACCTCCGGCCGCCGCCTGATCCGCCTGGAAGGCACTCTGGAAGAGATCGTGCAGCGCGCCGGCCGCGTCGGAGACGCCTGGGTGAAAGCGGTGGTGAACGTCGAGGCCTCCAGTGCGTTCCTGCCCGAGACCCTCGCCAGGATGCTGCCGGAGGCGACGATCGTTGACATCGAGGAGCGCCGCCCCGGGGTAGCCGGCCGCGTGCTGGACCGGGAGGCCTCCACCGGGGAATTGCCCGACATCAAGGACCTGCTGCGGGACTACCTGCCCGGCCGCGGCACCACCGGCCCGGCCCTGGACCGCGCCATGGCCGCCTTCGCCCACCTGCAAGCCGAACCGGATCCCGAAGATCCCGCACCGTGCTGCGAGGAGACACTGCTGACCGCGGCCATCGCAGGCCTGCCCCTTGACGGCGTCGACCGCTCGGGTCTGTTGGCCGACGGCACCGGATCGGAGACGGCGCGATGAGACCGCTGGCGCTTTCCCTCACCGGATTCCGCAGCTACCCCACCCCGGTCACCGTCGAGTTCACCGGCAGGAGCCTGGTCGCAGTCCTCGGCGACACGGGCGCCGGCAAGAGCAGCCTGCTGGACGCCATCACCTTCGCCTTGTTCCGCAAGAGTTCCTGGGATGCCAAAGAACCCCGGCAGCTCATCGCGGACGGCGCGCAGGCCATGAGCGTCGAGCTCACCTTCCTGCACGACGGGCAGCGCTGGCACGTACACCGCACCATGCACGCCACCAATGCGAACGCAGGCCGGCACCACCTCAAAAACCTGGATACCGGCGAGGAGATCGACAACGCCACCGCCGTCGACGCCCGCATTAGAACGGTGCTGCAGATGAGCTACGACACGTTCCTGCGTGTCGGGCTGCTCCCTCAGGGCAAGTTCGATCAGCTCCTCACCGCCGCCCCCAGGGAACGAAGCGAACGGCTGCGTGAACTGTTCGGTGCCGAATCACTGGAGTCCGTCCAGCAGATGGCCGCCCGCCACTGCCTGACGCTCAAGGGACTGCTGGGCGATGCCAGGGTCAAACGCGCCGTCATGCCGGAGGACCCCGAGCAGGCCGCGGCAGAAGCCGGCAAGGCCGCCGACGCAGCCGCAGCCCGTGCCGAACGCCTGAACACCGCCATCGACCGCATCACAGCGCTGCAGGAGGAAACCACCGCAGCGCGTGCCGTCGCCGAAGCAGCCGCCACCGCCGCCCGGACCCTGTCCGCGCGCACGGTGACCGACGCCCATACCGTCCTTGACGAACTCGAGCCCGTCGCCGCCGCCATCGCCTCACGACGGGACACCCTGGACCAGCGCGCCGCCCAGGCCGCGACCCGGGAAGATGAACTGACCGCAGCGATCACGGCAGCCGACACAGGCGGAGAAGGACGGGACGCCCTAGGCAAAGCCGCCGTGGTCCTGGAGACCCTCGCGGAGCGCGCCGAGGAACACCGTGGCGAACGCGACCGGCTTGCCGCACTCACCGAACAACTCGCCAACGAAAGCGCCGCCATCGTCGCAACCGAAGCGGAGCTGACCAAGCGCGCCGAACACGCCAAACCCCTGGCAGAGGCAGCCCGTGCCGCCGCGGAGGCGAGCCAAGAGATCCGCACGTGCGCCACCACTGTCCGTACCCTGATCACCGCTGCCATCTCGACCGTCCGCCGCGTCGCCGCCACCGCCAGCGATCAAGCCGCCGCAGTGGCCAAACGCGACGTTGTCCGCGAGGATGTCGGCCCGCTGCAAGCGGAATCAGCCACAGCCGAGAAAGACGTCACGAACGCCGAGACACATCTGCAGACGCTCCAGCTGCGTGACAAGGCCGCCGCGATCGCCGCCGAACTCCATCCCGGCGGCGACTGTCTCGTGTGCCGGCGGAAGCTTCCGGCCGACTTCGAACCCGCATCCGAGACCGGTACGGCCGAGCTGGCCGCCGCGAGAGCGCAGCTGCGCGAGGCGAAGGCCTCACGTGACAAGGCCGCCGGCCGACTCGCCGAAGCCCGCGCCGCCGTGACCGCGGCCGAGGAGGCCGTGTCCGAACGCGGGAGGGAGCATCAAAGCACTCAGCACAAGGCACAAGACGCCACAGCAAACGCAGTGCGCGCCTTCGCGGACCTCGCGGCCCTGGCCGCCGCAACCAAGGCAGACTTCGACGCCGAATCAGCTGCTGCGACGCTGACCGCGGCCGCAGCAGCCCTGGCCGTGCCGGCCGCCAGCGCCGCACACCTGGAGCAATCCTCCGAGCGGTACACAGCGCCGATCACTGACGCCGTCACCGCATGCGAACAGGCAGCCGCCGCGCACGCCGAACGGCTGCAGAGCGACGTGCATGGCCGCACCGCCGTGATCGAAGCAGAACGCAAGGCGCTGGCAGGGCGCAGGAGTTCGCATCAGCGCGACCTCGATGACGCCGCGGCAGCCTCCGAGCGGCACGCCCGCGCCGTGGTCCGGATGGCCGCCGAGGTCCGCGCGCTGCCTGTCCGCATCCAGGCGATGCTGCCGGGCGAAGCGATCGATGTGAGCGCAGATGACGCGGCTGCCGCTGCCGCTGCCGTAGCCGCCCGCCTGACCGAAATCCAGGGGCTGTTCGATGAGAGGGAAACGCAGCGGTCGCACAAGGACGCGGTCCTCGACCTGCAGCGCGCCCTCGACCAGGAGAACCGCACTGCCGTGGAACGGCCGCTGAACGAGCTGCGCGGCGCCCTAGACGTGTGGGCTCAGGCCGTCACACAGGCGATCACGCATCTGGGCGCCGCCGACCCGTATCAGATGCCGCAAGCCCCCGCTGAGCCGGGAATCGCCGAGATCCGCCAGTTCACCGCCGACCTGTCGAAGACCGCCTCGAGGCTGGGCGACAAGCTCGCCGAGGTGTCCGCAGCCGGCGCGGCCCGCGCTGCCGCCGCGCTGACCGGGCTCGGCGAGCACGCCGCCGCGCTCGCCGATGTCGACGGCTTCGACCCCGCGGCCGACCTGACGGCACCGCAGGTGTTGCACCCTCTCGTCGCCGCGGCTGCGACAGCAGCCAGAGAGGTCGAGGACCAGCACAAGAAGCAGCGTGAGGCACAGGTTCTGATCAAGCCAGCCGCTGACTTGGACTTTGCGATAGCCGCCGGGGAGGCCCGCTATGAGGCGCTGGACGTGCTGCGCCGCGAACTGGTCGACGCCAAGTTCCTCGGCCACCTCACCACGCTGCGCACTCGTGCGCTGCTCGGCGTCGCCAGCGACCTGCTCGGGCAGATGACCGACATGCGATTCGGCTTCGCCGACAGCTTCGACATCGTCAGCCGCAGCTCCGGAGTTGTCCACCAGCCGAACCGGCTGTCCGGCGGGGAGAAGTTCCTGGCGTCGCTCGCCCTGGCTTTGGCGCTCGCCGAAGTGCACGCCCGCAGCGGGCCGAGTCTCGGCTCACTGTTCCTCGACGAAGGCTTCGCAGCCCTCGACACCACCGCACTGGACTCCGCCCTGGAGGTGCTGCGCGCCCAGGCCGACGGCGACCGCCTCGTCATGGTGATCAGTCATCTGCACGCCGTCGCCGAGGCCGTTGATGACGTGCTGTGGGTGCGGCGGAACGCTGCTGGATCCTCCGCGCGCTGGCTGACACCGGACCAACGGGACGAGCTGGTGCAGGCAGATCTAGCCAGCGGCCTGCAGAAACTGGCCCAATAGTGGTTTCGATGGGTCCGGCCAATCCGATAGTTACATACGTTCGCACTCCAGCCCGGCGATACCCACCGGCACCCTTCACCCTGATCATCGCGACTGCGCTGAACGGGGTGGGAAGGAAACTGCATGTCTGAAGCGTGGGTCCGCGGCCGCGACACCCTGGGTCTGGCCACACGGGTGAAGGCACTCGCGGTCGCGGATCCGGTCCTCGACCTGGAACGCCGCAAGCCATTACTTACCTCGCGAGACTGGAGCGGCTACCAGATGGAGGAACTGGCGCTCACCGCCATCGACACCGTCACGCTGAAGATGGACTTCGAGGACGGTGCGCGTCACGAGGACGTCGTGAGCGCGGTGGCGCGCGTCGCAGGACTTCAGATACCGGACCGTGACAACGACGAACACGCCGACGTGGCCCGCTGGGTCCTCGACAGCCTGCTGAACGTCGGGACAGTCGACCGCGACTTCAGCCACGTCTACGGCATCGCCTCAGACGGTACGTACGCCTCGCACCGCTTCTCCTTCAAGTTGCTGCGCGAAGTCGCCGGACACGATGGACGGCCACGGCTTCGTGCCTCCAACGAGGCGATCGCGGTGCTGGTCGGCGCGGTGGACATCGACATCGCTTCCGAACAGGTCGCCGCCGACGCCAAGCTGGAAGCCCTGGTGAGACGTGGACGGCTGACGGACGCCCATCGCGCTGCGGAGATGGCGCTGCGCCGCACCGTGCAGTACGCCGAGTACATCCGCACACGGCTGGAGGGGATGCGCCGGGATATCCGCTCGGTGGACTGGGACCGTGACGTGCAGCGCCTGCAGACCGAAGCGCTGGAACACATCGAGGACCGCATCAGCGCCGAGAGCACCATCAAGGACAACCTGGTCCGGATGATGGAGAACAGTACCGAGGACGCCACTCCGGCCCAGGCCGCCGAGTTGATCGCGATCCTCGAGGAATGCCTACGCAGGCACGCGGCACTGCAAGCGAACCTGCAGGAGGTCGGCGACCGGTTCCGGGCCGAGCAGGAACGCCAGACCTTCGTGCCGCCCCCGAGCCGGTCCCACGTCGACCTCGAGCACCAGCTGCTGGAGCCGGCCTTGGAGCTGCCGATACGGCAGGCATATCCGCTGCTGGACGGGTTCGTTACAGCGGCGACGCCGCCTCGCCGCCCCGCGATCGTCTACCTCCCCGACCTGATCGCTGGCCTGATGACGCTGCCGGCCGAGCAGGATGACGACGACAGTCTGATCATCGACCCCGAGTTCGCCAGCGCCGAAGACGTCTCTGCGTTCCGCGACGAGCAGTACACGGCCGTCGGCTCGCTGCTGGAGCATGCCGACGCCGAGGGCGTCCGCCTGTCCGAGCTTTTGCACGCAGCACGCCGTCATACCGCGAAGGCTGCTCGGGACAACCTCGATCATCTGCTCGCCCTGCACGTGCTGGGCTTGTTCGGAGCGCCACGCCCCGACCCCGAGCACGGCACGATGCTGGCCGCACTGGCAGACGACAGCGAGCTGGACGACGAGGTGTTCGCCGGAGACGACCTGCTGGTATTCCGCATCCCGGCGGCCGCTGCCCCATCGACCGAGAACGCCTGAAGGAGGCCGTGGCGTGCACGACGTCAACGACATGGCCGCAGTGAGCCGGCTGCTTGCTTTCGGCTTCCAGGCGGGGTTGACGCCCCGACGCAACGTCGAGTACGCCGCGCTTGTGGGCCGCTGCCGTACCGATCCGGCGTTCGCGCAACTGCTGCACGCCGCCGCGCGTGGTTTCGACCTGACGGTCATCGCGGTCGACCCGCGGGCCGGGCTGGTGCTCGGGGCGACCGCCGAAACACAGTTCGCGGTCAGCGTCGCCGACCACATCAGCAAGCCCGCCGACCGGCCGATCGCGGCGCTGGCCCACCTGGCCATAGCCGCCCTCGCCTACTACCGGCCCGAAGACCTGGACGACGAAGCCCACATCGGCCGCGTCACGGTCCGTCACGTCGACGCGATGGTCGAGCAGGCTGCCAAGGAGCTGGAGCGCCGGGCCGCCGAAACCGACACGGACGATGGAGTTCCGGTCGACCACCCGGACCTCATCCAGCTGTGGCGCTACTACCAGCGGCGCAACCCGGTGGCCTTCACTGAGGACGACCGAGCCCACTCCAAGAGCCGGCACGCGATCATCAAGCGGGTCGCCGAGTACCTCGCGGACAACGGGATGCTGCGGCGCGCGGGCAGGGAGAACGGCGGCACCTACACCACCACGGCCCGGTACCAGATCCAGGTGCGGGAGTTGGCCGGACAGCAGATGCTCGGCGAACTGGCCGCGCTCGGGGTCACGGTGGATTTGGACGGCAAGCCCTCGTTCAGCAGCCCGGAGGCCGAATCCGCTGATACGGCCGACACCGTGGCATCCCCGTCTCTGCCGCCAGCTGACCAGGAGCCTGATCCCAACAATGTATGAGCTCAACCGCGTCCGCTTGTACAACATCGGCCCGACCGGGGCCCGCTATGACGACGTCCTGCTGGATCTGTCCAACGGCGGCCCCCCTATCCCAACCAGCACTCTGATCCCCTCGGCCGGCCAGCTGTTTAGGCGTCCGGCGCTGGCGACACTGCTCGTCTTGGAGAACGGAGGCGGAAAGTCCGTATTCATTCGGATGCTGCTGTCCACGGTGCTGCCCGACCGGCAGTCCCGTAAAGGCCGTGAGGCGCTGCGCGCCTACGTAGTGTCCGCGGCGGCCCCGTCACATGTGGTCCTGGAATGGGTCAATGTCCGCACCGGTGAGACGTTGGTGACCGGACAGGTGTTGGCCCCAACCACGGACGACAGGGTCGAGCGGCTGTTCTACTCGCTTAACCCCAACGCAGTCACGACCCTGGCCGCGCTGCCGTTTGCCGAGGGCCGGCGGCGGCTGCCGATGAACTCCTTTCACGATGCGCTCAAACGGCTGGACGCTGCCGACAAGGCGCTGCACGTGGAGATCGAGAAACGGCAGGGCGAGTGGGAGAACCACTTGCGGCGGCTCGGCCTGGAGCCAGATCTCTTCGCGGTCCAGCAGGCGATGAACGTCGACGAGGGGGACGCGGCCGAGGCGTTCAAGACCACCACCGGCCGACGGTTCGTGGAGTGGCTGCTGAGCAAGGCGCTGGACGCCGAGAACTTCACTGAGCTGGGCAGCGCCTTCGGGGCCTATGCCAGGAACATCGGGCGGCGCGAACAACTGCTGCTGGACCGCGACTTCTCCACAGCAACGGCGGCAGCCACCCAACGCCTTGCCTTACGGCACACCGAGCAGATTGCCGCAGCCAAGGCGGCCCAGAACGCCGCGACGGCGTTGGCACAGCTCGCGGCAGCGGTGCAGGAGTCTGTCCAGCGCTCGGAGGACGTGCTGCGCAAGCACCGTGAAGACCGGTTGACCGCGAAGACGAACGCCGCAGGGCGCCAACAGCTTCGCGAGCAGGCCGACCTGCTCCACAAGGAGGTGCGGCGCAGAACCCTCCTCCTTCGCTGCGACGGAGCGCGTGCCGAAGCCAAGGAGACCGAGAACCGGCTTGCCGGCGAGCGCACGGAGCTGGCCGCCTGGGCGCTCGTCCCCAAGGTGCTGAAAGCTGCCGCCGCGCACGAAAAGTACCAGGTCGCCAGCGAGCTGCTGGATGCCGCTGAACAGGCCGCAGGTGCAGCCCGGCTACGTCGCGATATGGCCGGGGCTCAGTTCGCAGGTGCCCTCCAGAGCGCCGGTCAGCGGTGCGCGACGCAGGCCGAGGCCCTCGACCACAAGAGCGCCAAGGGCAAGTCGGACGCGGCCGAGGCCGACCGCCGCGCTGGACAGGACGAACGAGAGGCCACCTCGCATACCGTCCGTGCCGAGCTGCTGGCCAAACAGGTCAAGGACGTGGACTCCCGCGTGAAGGAGGCGCGGGATCACGGCATCCTTGAGGAAGGCGAATCCGTTCCCGGAGCCGAAGCCCGCCTGCGCAACAAGGCCGACGAAAGCAAGATCAAGGCGACGCGGGAACGCGACGCCCACAAGCAACTCGAGCTGGAAGCCCGCCGGCTCGACCAGGCCGCGCAACAGCTGATCGAACCCGAGGTGAAGGCCCGGCAGGCAGCCGAGGCCGCAGTACGGGCGGTCGAGGACACGGGAATCGCCGCCGGGGCACTCGCCGCCCAGACGCTGCTGCGCGAACTCGCCGAACTCGACGGCGACAATGATGTCCCCGGCGGCGACCCCGCGCTGTGGTTGGAAGACAACGCATCCGCGCTCTGTAACCTGGCCACCGCGGCGCAGGCATCGGCCGGGGACCGGCTGGACGCGTTGACCGCCGACAACCGGGCGGATCAGCGACTGATCGAGGCCCTCACCGTCGACGACGAAGCGCTCATGCCACCGCGTCAGGCTGTCGAGAACCTGCTCGGACTGCTGGCAGACCACGAGATCACCGCGACCTCGGGCTGGCGGGCACTGGAACAGCTGGTGAACCCTCGCCTGCACGCCGAGGCCATCCAAGCGCACCCCGCGCTGGTCGACGGCATCGTGGTGGCCGACCAGGAAGCCTTGGAAAAGGCACGGACGGCACTGACCGAGGCACAACTGCTGCCAGCGGCGGCAGTGCTCGTCACCACCGCCGAGTCGTTGCAGACAGCACCGAACGAACCCAGCATCGGGTTCGTCGTGGAGCCGACACCCGCTCTGCACGATCCGACAGCCGCCGCTGGCCTGCGGGAGCAGGCCGAAGCCCGCATCGAAAACCGCAGACACACCCTCCACGAACTCGCCGAACGTCGGACAGCGGCCTTCCAGCTGGAGAACCGGCTCGACACTTGGCTGCACGACCACCCGAAAGGTCACACCGACCGGCTGCGCTCCGCCGCGGAAACAGCGTCAACCGCAGCCGCCGAGGCCAGGCTCGCACTCGATGCCGCCCGCGACGCCTACGCCCAGGCCGTGGACACCCTCGACGAGCGTGCCATTGTTACTGCAGATGCTGAGGAGGCCGCAGCCGACGCTACCCGTATCGCCGACTTCTTCGGGCGGCTCGCGGCCGATGTCGCGGAGGCCGACAAGAACCGTGCCGAGATCGGCACACTCGAAGCGGAAGCCGAAGGACATCACGCGGCAGCCCAGGAGTGCCGCGGCGAAGCCGAGCGACTGCGCAACCGAGCCACCGAATACGCGGTGCAAGCCGAGTCACTCCGCCGTGACGCCGCCTCATACGCCGACCGGCTCAAAAAAGTCATCTACGGGAATCAGCCACTCAGCCACGACCAGGGCGAATCCGACCTGGCTGCGTTGGACATTTCCTATCAGGAAGCGGCGGAGGGCTTCCACGCCGTGGAAGTCGGCGAGGACCTGCGTCGGCGCGTCGACCAGGCGCAGAAGGAAGCATCGGATCTTGACGCCGAACTACTCGACAAACCGGCCGACATCCTGGTCCGGGCCCAAGCGCTGGCCTCCTCTCCGCAGGCCGGCAGCACCGAAACCATCGAGGCCACAAAACGGCAACTCGGCCGCGCCGTGAAAACGCTGGAGGCCGAGCACAGCAGACATAGCGAGCGGAGCGGCCAACTGCAAGCGGAAGCAACCGCCGCCGGCCAGCGAAACGGGATGCCCTGGTCCAGCCTGGATGCCGACTGGACGCCATCGAACCCCGCCGAAGGCACCATGCTCACCGAACGGGCAGCCGCCGCGCTGAAGGACGCTGAGGCCCTGCTCAAGTCAGCCTCTGAGACGTAACAGACCGCCGAGCGCAAGCTCCACCAGGCCGAAGCTGCGGCTCGCGAGATGACAGTCGTCCACCGCGGCCTTGCTTCCGCCGTCCGCAAACTGGAGCTGCCGTCCGGTTCCGCACCGTTCGTGGGAACCGCCGACGAAGCGCAGCAGGCTGCCGATACGGCGACTGAGACATACGGCACGGCGTCCGACCAGCTGCACGAAGCAAACCAGGCCGTGGACGATGCCGTTCTCGAATTCCGCGAAATCGCCAACCACAACCGGTTCGGCAAGCTCAAGGCGCCGATCTACAAGCAGCTCACCGAGATCGACAAAACGTCGCTGATCCAGCGAGCCGACCAGTGGACGGTCCAGCTGATGGGGCGGACCGCGAGCCTGACCACCGACCTGGAGAGCTCCGAACGTCACCGGAAACTGCTGATCGACCAGCTCAAGCACCACACCGGCGAGGCGCTGTCCCTGCTGGAGAAGGCCGAACGGCTTTCCCGCCTCCCCGAAGGCGCCGGAGTGTGGGCCGGACGCAGGATCCTGAAGATCGGATTCAATAAGCCAGAGCCGCAGGTCCTCGCCGTACGGATCGCCGAGACCCTGGACGAGAACGCCCGCGCTCAGCCGAACCTCCCCGGCCGTGACCTCCTTCTGCGCTGTGTCGGCGCCGCGGTACCACGTGACTTCAAGGTGGAGATCCTCAAGCCCGACTCCGCAGGCCGCGCCGACTACGCGTCAATCAGCGAGATGGGCAAGGTGTTCTCCGGCGGCCAGGAACTCACCGGCGCGATCATGCTGTACTGCACCCTCGCCGCACTACGCAGCAGTACACGAACCGGAGCGCGCAGCACCAGCCGCCTGGGCGGGATGCTCATCCTGGACAACCCGATCGGCAAGGCCAGCGCCGACTACCTGCTGAGCTTGCAGATGAACATGGCCGCCGCGCTCGGCGTCCAGCTGATCTACACCACCGGGAACATGGAGGACCGGGTGCTGGCCACGTTCCCCCTATGCATCCGGCTGCGCAACGACGCCGACCAGCACACCGGGATACGGCACCTGCACGTCACCGATCGCCTCGCAAACGAGACGAGGCCGGACGAGGACCATGCCACCCACCGAGTCTCCGCCGCACGGCTGCTGGTGAAACCACGCGACCCCGAAACCACGCCCCGCGTCGGCGAGGAGACACAGCAGGAGAGCTACAGCGAGATGGACGACGACTGATGAGCGACGACCCAGGTGCCGAGGAAGCCGAGTGGCAACCCTTGTCGGAATCGGCGGCCTGCCTGGCGGCAACCCTGAGCTCGATGACGCAACGCCGTGTCGAACAGGCCACGATCTTTGCAGCTTTCGACCAGGCATGCCCCGGGACGGCCGGCACCACACAAGGCCGTCCCGTCCTCTCCGCGCTACTCGATGAGCTCGCTGACCATCACCTGGTTGAGTTGCCGCGAAGCCGTGATGGGTGGGACGACGCACAGCCGCCGCTGCCGCGCTGGCTCCGTCTGCCGGTACCGCTCAAGCCAGAGTCCAAATCCGCGCGCGCGTCGACACCAGTCGTCTGGCGTCGCGAGCTTTCCTGGGCGAGAGCCGACAAGTTGACCACCGCTCAGATCGATGTCCTCAAGACGATCAATCGATGGCTGCGCGACACCGACGGGGACGATGACCGGCGGACCATCGTCCCCATGCGCGAGCGCTCCCTGGAGATCTTCGGTGATGAGAAGCGCCTTGACGCGCTCGCCGCCACCACCTTGTTCGCGCCCGGCCGCCTCACCCTGGCCACACTCTTCGCCGAGCGGATCCCGCCGCCACTGGCCTACGAACGCGTTGGTGAGGGTGACACCGTCCTGGTGATCGAGAACAGCGACACCTTTGAAACCGTCAGCACACTGCTGGCGGGCGACTGCGGGCGAGTTGGCTGGGTTGCGTTCGGCGGCGGCCACGCCTTCGAGGCTTCAATCGCCCGAATCGCGAGGCTGGACGGCGTCACGGACATCGCCTACTACGGCGATCTTGATGATGACGGACTGACAATCCCGCAGCGGGCCAACGTGTCCAGCGCAGCACTGGGACTCCCGCCGGTCCGTCCCGCCGTCGGCCTCTACCGGCTCCTTCTCCGACACAACGCCCGAGGACCGGCCCCGAAGCGAGTCGAACCGCTCGTCGCCGAACGACGCGTTTCCTGGTTGCCTAAGACGTCGTCTCATTTGGCGTGCCTGGGTAGTCTGCACCGTGTGGTGATGGTCGAGCGCATGGTGCCGGACGAGCTGTGGGAACTGTTCCAG
>NZ_JBWKIF010000039.1:0-25305 GCF_056432865.1 Streptomyces sp. NPDC044921 | reverse complement strand
GCTGGAACAGTTCCCACAGCTCGTCCGGCACCATGCGCTCGACCATCACCACACGGTGCAGACTACCCAGGCACGCCAAATGAGACGACGTCTAAGCGCATCTGCCGCGAAGGCCTCGGGGCAGCCCTGGCCGAAGCCGTCTGCCTCCCCTGCTGACCCCCGCCGGGCTAACGTATGCCGTCCCGAACAAGAGAACGGAACGCGGCATGGCGCACCAGGGGCGGGGACCACAGGGGTCGCAGGGGCCATACGGTCCCTACGGCTGGGGCGGCTGACGGCCGCCACCACCCAGACCGGGCGTGATACCGCTGGCACCGCTCGGGCTCGGGGCCGTCTACAACGGTGCGTTCTCGACGATGGGGCGGTACGCGCGGCACTTGTTCGGCGCGATGGCTGCGGGCCTCGCCCTGCTCTTCGCCGCGACGGCCGGAGCGTTCGCGCTGGCCTACCACAGCGTCGAGGACGACTGGCAGGTACTGATCCATACCGATGAACCGACCTGGGCCATGGTCAGCCCGATCGTGATCTGCGTCGTAGTGGCGTACGTGGTGCTCATGCTGCTCACCCTGCTGGTGAACTCGTTCCTCTCCGCTGTCAGCCCGGTGGTCCTGGAACACGCCGTGCTGGGCCGGCGCACCTCGTTCGGTGCGGTATGGCGCCGCGCCTGGGCCCGTACACCGTCGGTGCTCGGCGTCACACTCTTCATGTATCTGCTGATCGCGATCCCGGTCGCCCTCTTCTTCCTGGTCTGGGTCAGCCTGATCGCCCTGCTGGTAGCGGCCGAGAGCCCCCTGATGGCGCCGGGGCTCGTGTTCTTGCTCGGGCTGCTGATCCTGCCCTTGGTGACCTGGCTGGTGGTCTCCTTCTCGTTCGCGCCTGCCGCCGCGGTCCTTGAGTCGGCCGGCCCGATCACCGCCCTGAAGCGCTCGTTCCGGCTGGTCCGCGGCGCCTGGTGGCGCACGTTCGGCATCCTGTCGCTCACCTGGGGCATGGTGGGCGTCACAGGGTGGATCGTTCAGATTCCGCTGCTGTTCGCTGGTCCGCAGCCCTCGTACGACGCCTACGGCCCGTACGACGAACCGCCCGCCGACGCCGGCGAGTTCTTCACCGACGTGTACGGCGACGCGCTGCCCGGCCTGTGGACCTACCTGGTCCTCACCGTCGTCGTCACGCTGGTGGTCCAGCTGCTCGCCACCGCCTTCACACAGCTGGTCAGCACTCTGCTCTACATCGACCAGCGCATCCGCCGCGAAGGCCTCGGCGAGAGCCTGGCCCGGGCGGCCGGCCACCAGTAGACCGAAACACGGAGGCACAGGAGACAGGAAGCACACGAAAGGGCGGCCGGTCACCCAGCGGTACCGACCACCGGACTGCCCTGTTGCTGACGTCGTGGCGGTCCACCGTCTGTCGGCCGCGCCAGCGGACAGGCGCGGCTGAGCTCCTTGACGGCACACACGGGCACCATCACGGCCTTCGCCACAGGTCAGGTCCGTCGGCCGCCCCGGCCCGGTACCCGGGGCGGCTGCTCGAGCCGACCGCACGACGCGGCAGTCCCTGCTCTGTTCACCGCTCGGCGGACCGCCCCAGGCTCTTGATCTTCTCGAACGGGTAGGCGCCCACGGTCACCACGGCCAGGCCGTAGAGGGCGAGGACCACAAGTCCCCAGGTGCCGACCGCTCGGCCACCGCCGCTCAGGATGACCGTGCCGATCGGCACCAGTGGGGCGAAGCTGAGCACCGCGGCCCCGGTGCACCAGAAGGCCACCAGGTCGTTCGCCCGTTTCCTCAGGCCGGGGTCGGACCTGACCCCCGCGGGGACCTCGTACCCGTCGGACCGGTCACAGACCTTGCCCCGGTACCCGGTGCGTGCGGCCAGCGAAGCGGCCACGCCCAGCAGGAGGAAACAACCGAAGATGAAGATGTAGGCCATGGATGCCCCAGGATTCGCGCGGTGCCGAGCAACTTCAGCGGATGTACTTGATGATGAAGGCGATCGTCATGTTGACGGCCTTGTTCTTGACCCAGCCCGGCAGGAACTTCCAGACGACGCCCCCGATCTCGCCCCCGAGGCAGCCGATGACGGCATTCCTGACATAGGTCTTCTTGCCGGACGCCTTGCCCGCCGCGATGTCGCTGAGCACCGAGGTGGGAATGCTGGCCAGCGCCCCCTTCGCGCACCATGCCGCGGCACCGATGGCCGCCGCGGCGATCGGGAAGGCGAAGCCACCGTTGCGGCTCATGGCCTTCTCGATCTCGGCCAGCGCCTCCGGGCCCATCTCCTGCTCGATGAACTGGCGCTGCTCGGCCGTCAGTTCAGGAGCCTGCGTCGCGGAGGAGGCAGCCACGGCGCGAGCCGTTCCCCGGCTGTCGTCGGCGGCCGTGGCGCTGGGAGCCGCGGTGGCGAGCAGGGCGGCACTGGTGACGGCGGCTATTCCGGCCAGAGAGACGCGGCGCGTGGTGGTCTTACGCATGTTGGATTCCCCAGTAGTCGTTCATTCGTCTCCAGGTCAGGGAGACGGTTCCGTGGTCCTCACCTCCAGGTCATGGAGGTGATCACGGACGAGACTCTGACATCCCGAGGGAGGTCCGGCATAAGAGAAGACGCGTGAAAAGGATCACGACTACCGACCGGAACGACCCGCTCGAATCAGGCCTCTTGGTGAAGACGCCGGTGGAATCGCAACTGGCACCGCAAGGAAGCCAAGAAGATTCTTGAAACGCGGATCAATCGAGATCGTACACGACTCAACTTTATTTCAGAACGCCACTTGAGATAGATGGCAAAGAGCCGGTCGCGGTTGTCCGACTCCAGCACTATCCGCCCCAACTCCCCATCCCTCCAAGGTGGGAGAAACACTGCCCTGTGGAGTGATCAATCCGCATTCCGCCCCCGGCAGGGTGGGTGCGTCCCTTACGCATCGACCCAAGGACCCAACGCGCGTGCGCAACAGTCGAATAGCCCTCTTCCTGGCGGTCAGCGCCGTCACCACGCTGGTCCCCGCGCTGACCCCCGCCACGGCATCCGCCGCGGAGAACCCCCTGCGTCCCTACCTCCAGCAGAAGCCAGCCTGGCACCGCTGCGACGCGGAACTGCCCGCCTCCCTTCAGTGCGCCACGATCAAGGTGCCGCTCGACTACGGCAGACCGGGCGCCAAGAAGCTCGACCTCGCGATATCCAGGATGAAGACGAGCACCAAGCAGGAACGGCGCGGTGTGCTTCTGCTCAACCCCGGTGGCCCGGGCGGGCCGGGCGTCGACATGCCGCAGTACATGGCCGGCGAGCTGCCGAAGGCCGTGAAGGACAAGTACGACCTCGTCGGCTTCGACCCGCGGGGCATCGGCCGGAGTTCCCCCGTCAGCTGTGGCCTGGCGTCCGGCGAGCGGGACTGGGAACGGCCCTACAAGGCCGGGACGTTCACCAGGGACGTGAAGTGGGCCCGGACCGTCGCCGAGAAATGTGACAAAAGGCAGGGCGACAAGCTGCGCCACATCACCACCCGCAACACCGCCCGGGACATGGACGTCATCCGTGCCGTGCTCGGCGAGAAGAAGATCTCCTACCTCGGATACTCCTACGGCACCTACCTCGGCGCCGTCTACACGCAGATGTTCCCGAAGCGCACCGACCGCTTCGTGCTGGACAGCGCCGTCGACCCGGCCCGGGTGTGGCGCGGGATGATCCAGGTCTGGGCGGAGGGCGCCGAGCCCGCCTTCACCCGATGGACCGAGTGGACCGCCGCGCGGCATGCCACCTACAAGCTGGGCCGGACCCCCGAAGCGGTCCGCAAGACCTTCTACGACCTGGTCGCTCAGGCCGACCGCAAGCCGATCGACCTCGACGGCACGCTGCTCACCGGTGACGACATCCGCCACGGCCTGCGGGGCATGTTCTTCGGCACGCGCGACGCCGCCGAAGCGGTCGCCGAGCTGAAGAAGGCCGCCGCCGGAGCTCCCCCGTCCGCCGACCGGGAGCTCAAGACGCCCGAGCCCGTTCCGCCGTCCTTCGGGCGGACCGTGCCCGAGGACAACGGCGACGCCGGCTTCTGGGCCGTCGTCTGCACCGACACCCGCGCCTGGCCGCGCGATCCCGAGCAGTACCGCAAGGACGCGATCCGGGACAAGGCCAGGTACCCGCTGTACGGCGACTTCGCCTCCCACATCAAGCCGTGCGCCTTCTGGAAGAAGAACGGCAGCGAGCCCGCCACCAGGATCGGTAACAAGGTGCGCGCGCTGATCCTCCAGAACGAGTGGGATTCCCAGACGCCGCTGACCAGCGGCCAGGGCCTGCGCCGCGCCATGAAGGGCTCGAAGATGGTCACGGTCGCCGGAGGCGTAGGACACGGCATCTACGGCACCAAGTCGTGCGCCGACAAGACGGCCACCACCTACCTGACCACCGGCAAGCTCCCCACGAAGGACCTGACCTGCAAGGCCGCTCCGGCCGCGGACGAACGCAACGCCCCCGACCGGCTGCCGCTCCCGACACCCCCGGGCATCCCGGGGATGGTCGGCCGCTTCTGATCGCCAGCCGTCTTGGAGGTCCTCCGCCTGCGGGAGGCAACGTGGGGCTACCTGCACGGTGGGAAACGATCATCCCGAGCGCGGGAAACGATCTTCGAAATCTCTGAGTCACCGCTGACCAGCACATTCCGTCGGTCCCCCACCAGGGAGCACTGACGAAAGTGCTCTAGCTGCACCGACGGAATGGGCGGCATCGTGATGACGATGCCGCCCATTCCTGTTTCTGTGGTGTGATGTCTGTCTCTGGGCACGGTGAAGCGGACCGTCGGTGGCTGAGGGCCGCCGGCGGTCCGCGTTCGTTTTGTGGATCTTGCTTGAGCAGCTCTCGGGGTGTGCTCTCTGTGAGGAAGGTCTCAGCGCTGGGTGATGTGGCCCTTGGGGGTCCAGGTGCCCAGGGGCTTGGTCCTGCGGCGGCGGGTGGGCCGTCGGCGGGGCCGTTCGCCGCTCTGGGCGATGGCGTCGGCCCAGGAGGCGAGTTTGCGGCGGTTGGCGTGGGCGAGCTGGAAGGCCAGAGGAGGGTCTGGGCCGCGATGCCGCGGATGCGGCGGGTGCCGGCGTCTTCGAGGCGTTCCCGGAGGCGGTCCTTGGCGAAGCCGTTGATGCCTTCGACGCTGTTGCGGAGCCGGAAGTAGACCCGTTGCCAGGCTTCCGAGCCGTACTGGAGGGGCTGCCAGAGGTCGACGCCGGCTTCCGGGGGGACGGTGACGGTGCGCTGGGAGCAGCACAACGGTGAGCCGGCCGGGTTCGGGGCGGGGTCGACGAGGGGAACCATGCCGACCAGCAGGGCTTCCACCGAGAGTGTGCAGCGGCGGCCTTGGTGCGGGCGATGAGCGGTTCGATCTCCTCAACCAGGCTCAAGGTGGCCACCTCGTCGTAGAGGCGGCGGGCTTCCTGATCGGGGATGACGGGGCGCTGGGCGCGCAGACGGGTGATGAGGGCGTGGCTGCCCTGAGCGGGGCACGGCGCTGCGTCGTGCCCCGCTTCGGCTACGGGACCAAGGCCGGAACAGCTGGCATGTGACCTGGAACTTCAACAAGGGCCAAGCGCCACGGGCCGGTTGGCCCTGGATGACAAAGTCGAACTGGGGTGCCTGTGTGTCCGCAGATTCGTGGCACAGGCCTCCGCTCATGGCGCACGGCTCGGCGGGCCGTGTTCCGCCGGTCATGAGCTCAGATGGTTCCGGTACCAGGCTGCCGCGGCCGCCAGGCGCGTCAGCGGCCCGGCGCCCTCGGGGCAGTCGGCCGCGCGCCAGATCCTCTCGCTCCGGTACCAGTGGTCCTGTGCGAGGAGCGCAAACTGACGCTCTGAGACCCGACCTGGCGTCTCCCGTAACCGGCGCAGGCACTCCTGCCACGGCCAGTCCTTCGCAACGGGGCGCAGTACGCCGAGGTCGGTGAGCCGCTTCATCAGGTCCCGGTTCGACACCGGGACCGGATGGCTCGCGTGGTGTATCCCTGGCGGCACCTCCGCCGGACCGCACGCCACGGTGGCGATCAGCCGCGCCAGATCGTCCACGTCGACCAGGGAAAGCAGCCCGCCGCCACCGTCCCAGCGGGCCGGGACGCGGTCGAGGAGTTCGGCCAGGGCCGGTACCACCCAACGATCACCTGTCCCCACCACGAGCCCCGGCCGCAGGACGACGGCCCCGGCGGCCAGGGCGGCCTCTTCCGCCGCAAGCCTGCTGCGGCTGGCCGGGGAAACCGGGGCCGGAGTGATCTCGTCGATGTCGATGCCCCGGTGCGGTCCGGGGCCGTAGACCGCAGCGGTCGACAGATGGACGATCCGCCGGACGCCGAAGCGGCGCGCCTCGTCCATCAGCGACTGGGTGCCCCGCGTGTTGACCGCAGTGCACGCCGCCTCGTCGCCGGTCACGCGCGACGCGAGGTGGATCAGGACGTCCGCGCCCCGTGCGACGCCGTCAAGGGAACGGGGATCGGTGATGTCCGCGGTTTGCCAGAGGACGCCGGGTCGCTCGGGCGCGCCCGGTGGCAAGGAGCGGGCCAGGGCGTGCACGACGACTCCCCCGCCCTGTCCGTTCCGGTCCAGCAGTCTGCGCAGTACGGCCGACCCGACGAAGCCGGTCGCGCCGGTCAGTACCACGCGCGCAGGGCGCACCCCGTCGAAGGCCGTCGTGGTCACGCGACGGTCTCCGTCGCCCGCTGTCCGGGCGAGAGGTCGAGCCGTCGGATCACGTCGTCCGGGGCGATGGCAGGGAGCAGGTAGCGCCACAGGGTGCTGATCCGCTGCGGGAGGTCGGTGCGGCCCGAGGAGATCTGCGACATGACCTGGGTGCCCGTGTAGCCGGCCACCAACTGCTGGGCGAATTCCGCCTCGTCGACGCCGGGCAGCAGTTCACCCAGCTCCCGGGCGCGCAGCAGGCGCTGGCGGAACTGCTCGGTCCACCACTCGTAGACGGCGTAGTCCTGGAATTTGGCGCCGCTCTGTTCCACGGCGAGTCGCACTCCGGCCCGCAGCAGGGTGTTGCGCTGCATCTCCAAGGCCAGGTGCTGGGTCATGTTCACAAGGCGTTGCAGACCGTCCCCTTCGTCCGGGAAACGTACGTCGGCGGCCTGTTCCAGGATCACCGCGCGGGCCAGCTTCTCCTTGGAGCCGAAGTGGAAGTACATCGCCCCCGCTGTGACCCCCGCGCGCTGGAGGATGTTGCTGATGCTGGTGCCCCCGTAGCCCAGCTCGTCGAACGCTTCGGCAGCGGCGCGCAGTAGCACCTCCCGCGTCCGCTGGGCTCGTTCCTGCATTGGTCTTGCCACTGGCCGGCCTCCCGCGTCGCCCATGATCCCTCGACAAACAAAAAGAACAACCTCTATCTTATTGGCGTCGAGCCCCGGCCACCATCACCGGGCGCCACGGCATCTCGTCGTGACCACACAGGGGGAGGGCCAGTCATGGCTTTGGACGTCGATCAGAGTGTCTCCGCGGTCGTACCGCAGGCGTGGACACACAAGACCAACGCTGACGAAGTGCTCTGCGACCGCTGGTGGCGTACCGGACCGGACTCCTTCACGGTCACCGCCCATTGGCCCAAGGCGCACGGTTTCTACCTCACGCGGCACGGGCTGTACGACCCCTTGCTGCTCGGTGAAACGATTCGACAGACGCTGCCGCTGATCTCGCACGCCGCCTACGACGTACCACTCGGCCACCAGCTGCTGTGGCACGACTTCCACTGGGCCGTCTCCACCGACGCCCTGGCCGCCGGTGACGCACCCGCCGAGATCGAGCTGAACATCACCTGCTTCGACGTCACCTACCGGGGAACCCGCGCGGCGGACGTGACCCTGCGCGTCGAGGCCCTGCACGCCGGGGCCTCGCTGGGCAGCGCCCGCACCCGCTTCGGCATACAGAGCCGGGCCGCCTACGAGCGGCTCAGAGGCCGGTACGCCGACATCGCCGCGGCCAACGCGCACGCCGTGCCGCTGCCGTCCCCCGCGCCCGCCGTGCCCGCCGGCCGCGAGAACTTCGACGACGTGGTCCTGTCCAGCGCCGACGGCGCCAACCGCTGGCAGCTGCGCGTCGACACGGCCCATCCGGTGCTCTTCGACCACCCCGTCGATCACGCCCCGGGCATGCTGCTGCTCGAGGCGGCCCGCCAGGCGGCCCACACCCTGGCCCACCCCCGGCAGACGGTGGTCGCCGCCATGGACACGGTCTTCACGCGCTACGCGGAGCTCGACGCACCGTGCTGGCTCAAGGCGGACCCGCTCCCCGACGACCTGATCGGCCGGGCCCGGGTGCGCGTCGTCGGGCACCAGAAGGACAAGGACATCTTCGCGTCCGTGGTCACCCTCGCGACCGTCGACTGAGCGGGGGCGCGGAGCGGGCCCGGCAGGCCTCGTCCTGCCGGGCCCGGTACCCGCCCGGGCGTCAGTCGATGCTCCGGACGATGTGGCGCTCCGCCGGGTCGTCCTCGCAGCCCGCGAGGCCGGGGAGGATGTCGAGAGGAAGCGTGGTCAACGCCGCCCACCAGCAGAGTCTGCCGTCCAGGACAGATGTGCCCGAACCGGGCCGGTGCCACGATGTCTGTTCCGCCATGTGCGCACGCTCCTTCGGCTTCGGGGTTCCTAGTGGCCCATGCCGAGGCCCCCGTCGACCGGCAGCACCGCGCCGGTGACGTAGCCCGCCTGTTCCGAGGCGAGCCACAGCACGGCGGAGGCCACCTCCGACGGTCGTGCACTGCGGCCCAGCGGGACGTCCTGCAGGATGCGGTCGCGCTGCCGCGCGGACAGCGCCTCGGTCATGTCGGTGTCGACGAGCCCGGGGGCCACGACATTCGCGGTGATGCCGCGCGGACCGAGTTCACGGGCGAGTGACCGGGCGAGGCCCACCAGGCCCGCCTTGCTGGACGCGTAGTTCGCCTGCCCGGCGGAGCCGCGCAGGCCGGCGACGGACGAGACGAACACCAGACGTCCGCGCCGACGCCCGACCATGGTCTCCACGGCCCTCCGGGCGACGCGGAAGGCACCGCCGAGGTTGGTGTCCAGGACCCGGCCGAAATCGCTGTCGGACATGCGCAGGATCAGCCGGTCGTCCGTGACACCCGCGTTGGCGACCACGGCGTCCAGCGGGCCGTGGGCCTCCTCCGCGGCCGTGACGGCCTTGTCGATCTGGCCCGGGTCGGTCACATCACAGGTGAGCCCGAGCAGTCCGTCGGGAACACCGCTGCCGCGGTGGGTGACGGCGACACGGTCGCCCTGCGCGGCGAACGCCTGCGCAACGGCCAGTCCTATGCCGCGGTTGCCGCCGGTGACGAGGATCGAACGGGTCATACGGCCCCACCTTCTTTCGCACGGTTCAGCCGGCCGCGACGACGGGGCCGGGGGAGCGGGACGGGGAGTGCCCTGCACATCAGGCGGCCACCTCCTGGGCGAGGGTCGCGTAGCCGCCGCAGTGGTACACCAGCGGGGCCGCGGGACCGCTCCGGGTGTGCAGCGACTCCACGCGGCCGAGGAAGATGACGTGGTCGCCGCCCGGGTACCGGCGCTCGACACGGCAGTCGACCGAGAGCAGGGCTCCGGACACCAGTACGTTGCCGGTGCCGCCGACGCGGGTGCCGAGCACCTCCTGCGCGGCCGGCCCGCTGGGGCGGTCGTGCGCGGCGAAGAGGGCCGAGAGGTCCTCCTGACCGCTCGCCAGCACGTTGACGGTGAAGGCCCCTTGCTCGTCGATCCGCCGCCGCATCCGGCCGTGTGCGCCGATGCTGATGAGCAGCAGGAGCGGTTCGAGGGACACCGACGTCACCGAGCTGGCGGTGAGCGCCTCGGTGCGGTCGCCGCTGCCGGAGGTGATGACGGTGACACCCGTCGGCATCAGGCCCATCGCCCTTCGATAGGTGTCGGTGTCGGGGCACACCGGCGCGGGCAGTGCGCCGCCGGTACCGGCGGCCAGGGCACCGTGGACGGTCATGTACGGCCCCCCGCGCTGCTGCCGGCGCCCCGCTTGTGCACGAGGCAGCTGATCCGTGCGGTGCAGGTCAGGCGTCCCTTGTCGTCGGTGATGGACACGGCATACGTGGCGACCCGGTCCCCTTGGTGCAGTGGCGTGCAGACACCGGTGACCGGACCGCCCCGGGCGGGCCGGTGATGGGTGCAGGACACCTCGAGCCCGACCACCGCACCGCGCGGCGCCACATGCAGGCCGGCCGCCATCGACCCGAGGGTCTCGGCCAGGACGGCGTTGGCTCCGCCGTGGAGCCAGCCGAAGGGCTGCTGGTTGCCCTTGACCGGCATGGTGGCCACGAGGCGTTCCGGGTCCCAGGAGACGACCTCGATACCCATGCGGACGATCAGCTGATCGGCGTGGAGGTCGGGCGGAATGGACAGGATGGTGTGGGGCGGCTCGGCGGCACTGCCCGGCGGGGCGGGCGGTGACATGACCGCGGAGGCCGCGGCCGCTGGTGCGGAGTGGTTCTCCATGTGTGTCTCCGTTGGGTGGAGGAGGAAGGGCGAGGGGCGGCCCGTTCAGGGCCTCTGCGTGAACGCTCCGCGTGCCGCCCGCACGGTGGCCCACAGCGAGCCGAGTCCGTGCAGCCGTCCGATACTGGTCGCCTCGTGCGCGGCCGCGTCCGCCGCCGCGCGTAGATCGACGGTCACCGCCCCGGCCGGGGCCGGGTCCCGCCCGGCTCGGCGCATCAGCAGGGCCGCCGCCGCGTCGTGCTCGGGAGGGGTCCGGTCGGCGGGCGACAGGTGACGTCGGACGGTGGCGGCGCGCTGCGTGGCCGCCAGTTCGACACCGACGATCAGCAACTGGTCCACCTCTGCGTCGGCGAGCATCAGTTCCGCGGTCTCGAACGCCTCGGGCATGGACGCTGCGTCGACCGACAGACAGGTGAGGGCGCCGCGCAGACCGTGCTCACGGCTGACGAAGCCGAGGATGGACGTCGGCACCGACTGGTAGAAGAGCAGCGGGTTGTGTGCCCGGCCCTCCTGGAGCCGCTGGCCGGCCAGATCGGTGGTGGTGGAGTCGCCGAACAGGGTGAGGAGCAGGACGGCGGTACGGTCGGCGAACCGCTCCGGCCGGGCCGGCGCCGCATCGGCGAGGCAGCGGTCCACCACCGCACGGACCAGCGGGTTGAAACGGGACTCGATGAAGCCGGGAACGGCGGGCGGGCCGTCCTCGTCCACGGACCGGGGAATGGCCGCGGCACCCACTACGAGGGCCGGTGCCAGCTTCTCGGATGCGGTCGGGGAGGTCATGGGCGCTCCAGCACGATCGCGGTGTTGACGCCGCCGAAGGCCGCGTTGGCGGTGAGCACTCGTCGGACACCGGCCGTACGCGGTTCGTTGGGTATCCAGTCCAGGTCGCACGCGGGATCCGCGGCGTTGTATCCGGCGGTGGGCGGGAGGATCCCGTGGCGCAGGGCGTACAGGCCGATCACTGCCTCGACCGCGCCCGAACCCTCCAGCATGTGGCCCGTGGTGCTCTTGGTGGAGCTGACCGGCAGGGTGCGGGCCGCCGTCCCGAAGGTCCGGTGCAGTGCGGCGGTCTCGGCACGGTCATTGATCTTGGTGCCGGTGCCGTGGGCGTTGACGTAGCCGATGTCCTCGGGTGCCGCGCCCGCGTGGCGGATCGCGGTCGTCATGGCCGTGGACAGGCCCTGTCCCTCCGGGTGCGGCTGGCAGACGTGGTACGCGTCGGAGGCGATGCCCCAGCCGCCGATCCGGGCCAGCGGTTCCGCACCGCGGGCTCGGACCCGGGAGCCCGCCTCCAGCACCAGGGCGGCGACGCCGTCGCCCAGCAGCAGTCCGGTGCGGTCGGCGGAGAACGGACGGACCCGGCCGTCGGTGGCGAAGGCACGGCCCGAGTCGAACTTGGCGAAGAACTCGCGCTCCACCAGGTACGCCCCCGCGCACAGCACGGTCTCGGCACGACCCGAGCGGATCAGCCGTGCACCGTGGATCAGCGCGTTGGCCGAGGCGACGCAGGCATTGACGAACGCCAGGCGGCGTCCCGTGAGACCGAGGTCGGACGCGACGAGCCCGGGCAGTGCCGCGGGCAGGCTCTCCGCCACCCGCTCGTCCACGTCGCCGTCGGCGCCGTGCTGCCGTGCGGACCAGAACGCGGTCACCTCGCGGTGGTCCCCCTGGGTACCGACGAGCACGTCGACCCGTGGGTGTCCGGCCAGTCCGGCCATGTCGAGCGCGGCCCGCGCGCAGGCGACGAGGGTCTCGCGCTGACCCGGGGTCCGGTCGGGGACGACGCCGGGCAGCGGCGCGGTCGCGGGGACGGCGGCGTGCCGTCCCCGGAACGGGCCGGTGTCGAAGCGCTCGACGGGGCGGAACGCCGGGCGTCCCGCGAAGACGCCCGTGCGCAGTGCCTCCTCGCCGAAACCGTGCGCTGTGAGGACGCCGTACCCGGTGACGAGGACGTCGTCGGGTGCGGTGGTCACGGTCCGACGACCTCCCCTCGCGTGCCTCCTGCTCCCGCGAGGAATCCGCTCTGGGTCTGCAGGAAGTGGTGGAGGGCGTTGACCGACGTGATGTCCGCGGCCTGGGTGTGGTCGATCTCCAGCTCGATGCCGTGCTGCTCCTTCAGCTGGTAGAGGAACCACACCACGGTCAGCGAGTCGAGGACGACATCGGCGTCGTCGGCGATGTCGTCGGGGTTCGCGGCGGGGATGATCTGGCTGAGCGCCAGCAGCCGCTTCACCTCGCGCAGGCTGAGCGAGTCCGGCCCGGCCGAGAGCGCGGGCGCGGGCGGGCCCACAGGCGTGTCCGCGGCCGGGGCTTCGTCCGCCACGCGGGCCCGGATGCCGTCGACCAGCTCCCCGAGGGTCGTGTGGGCGAACCGGTCTACCGTCTCGTCGTCGAACTGGATGCCGTACTCGCGCTCGACGTGGACCGTCAGCTCGACGAACGACAGCGACTCCAGTTCGAGGCCGCCGGCGCCCAGGGGCGTGGCCGGTGAGATCGCCGGCGGCAGGGGCATGTTGAGCATGTCCCGGATCACGCCGAGCACGAAGTCGGTGATGCGGTGGGTGTCTACGGTCGTCACGTCAGTTCCTCGGGTCAGGGATCGTCAGGGCATCGGGTATGGCACGGACCGGGTCCGTCGCGGCCGCGTAGTCCACGCCGTCGACGCCGAAGCCGTGCAGCTGCCGGGTGCTGGTGAGGTACGCCTCCAGGTCGCCCAGCTCCGCCAGGGACGCCGCGTCGTGGACCTTGTCCCAGCGGCGCCGGATCTCCTCCTGGACATCGCCGCGCATCTCGATGTCGTCCAGGCGGATACGGCCGCAGGCGTCGACGGTGGCGGGCGGCCCCGAGTACAGGTGGTCCAGCAGCCTGCGCGCCTGTTCGTCGGTGGTCTCCAGCAGGCCCGCTTCGCGGGTGACGCGGTGCAGCAGCAGGGTGTAGAGCGCCTGCACCGGCATGGCCTGGCTGGCGGGGGTCACCAGGGCGCGCATGACAGCGGCGTGGGCGCCGCCGCCATGGGCCGTCAGACGGTGGTGCAGTGTGCGGGCCGTGGACTCCAGGTGCTGCTTCGCCCGGCCCAGGGTGCCGTCCCGGTAGGTCGGAGCGAGCCAGGAGTTGCCGACGTAGCTGAAGGACACGGTGCGGGCGCCGTGGCGGAGCGTGCCGTGCTGTTCGAGGACGTCGATCCAGCGTTCCCAGTCCGCGCCGCCCATGACACGGACCGTGTCGTCGATCTCCTGCGGGGTGGCCGCCGGCGTGGTGTGGACGCGTACGGACCCGGACGAGGCGTCGAACGCCTTCTCCGTGAAGGGCTCGCCGATGGTCTTGATGACCGAGCGGTGCACCCGTCCGGTGGCCGGGTCGACCCGTCGGGGAGCCGCGACACTGTGCACGACCAGGTCGACGCCGCCCAGTTCCTCGGCGACGAGCCGCGCGGTGCGCTCCTTGACCTCGTCGGTGAACGCGTCACCGACGACCAGGCGGCCGTACAGTCCGGCCGCGGCAAGTTCCCGCTGCACGGCCGCCGCGTTGTACCAGCCGGCGGTGCCGGGGCGGTTGGGGGCGCCCGGCCGCTCCAGACAGACACCGACGGTGGCGGCCCCATGGCCGAAGGCCGCGGCCAGACGGGTCGCCAGGCCGAGACCGGACGAGGCACCGATGACGAGGACGGCGCGGGGTCCCGGCCGGGTGCCTCGGGCCCGGATCGCGTCGACGGTGCGGCGGATGAGGACACCGCGGCCGTCGGGGTGCGCGGTGGCCCATGTGGCTCCGCGCCGCACCGGCTCGATGATCAAGGGGAACCTCCGGTCGAACCGGCCACGGACGGACGGCCCGCCGCCGCTGTGCGCCGGGTGCCGGCCTGCGCGGCGCGCAGCAGCTCCGCGGAACGCAGCAGCTTGCCGTTGGCGGTGCGCGGGAGGGCCGGTATGACGTGGATCCGCCGCGGAATCTTGAAGTTGCTGAGCCGCTCGCGGGCGAAGGCCATCAGTTCGGAGACCGTGAGTCCCTCGGGCGCCCCGACGTGCGCCTCGATGCCGCTCTCAGTGTGGACGACCACGACCTCACGGACGCAGGGGTGCAGCGCCAGTTCGTGCTCGATCTCCATCAGGTCGACCTTGAGCCCGCCGACCGCCACGAGTGAGTCCGACCGCCCCGTGATCCGCAGGGTGCCGTCGGCCTCGCAGTAGTGGGCGAGGTCCTTGGAGTTGAGCCAGCCGTCGACGTAGCGCTCGGCGCCCTCTTCCTGGAGATACGGTGACTGGTCCAGCCGCACCCACAGCTCACCGGCCCGGACACGGGTGTGCACCCCGGGTGCCACCCTGCCGACGACGGGCGGCGTGAACTCACCGGTGAGGTCGGTGGCGACGATGCCGGTCTCGGTCATCCCGTAGGCCTGCCCGATGCGCACGCCGTAGCGCTCCTCGAAGCTGCGGTGCACGTCCTCGCGGAGCCGTTCGCCGCCGCTGACGGCGAGACGGAGCCGGGGCGCCGCCGGCGGGTCGGGCACCCGGCTGAGCAGGTCGTAGTGGAAGGGGACGCCGAAGACCGCGTCGATGTCCTGCTCCGCGAGCGTCGCCGCGAGGGCCTGCGGTTGCAGATGGGTGGTGAAGACGAGGGTGGCGCCGACGCTCATGGCGTGCAGCACACCGCCGATGAGGCCCAGCGAATGGACGGTGGAGCTGAGCAGCAGCACGCGCTCGCCCCGGCGCGGCATTCCGGCGATGCGGGCGAAGGCGTCGAGCTCCCCGCGCAGGGATGCGGCGGATCGCCCGATGACCTTCGGCCGGCCCGTGGAGCCGGAGCTGAACTGCACCAGGCAGTGGTCGGTGCGGGCCGGGGTACCGTCGCGCCGCCACTCGACGTACACCTCGCACTCGTCCTGGAACTGTGCGGCGGTCTCGTCGGTGGTGTACGCGTAGTACTTCGGCCGGCACAGATCGAGTACGCGCTGTACCTCCGCCGGCTTGAGCCGGTGGTCGAGGAGCTGTACCTGGGCGCCCAGCGACCACAGGGCGAGGAGCGACCAGATGCCGGTGAGGCTGGGCGGCAGACGCAGGGCCACGGAGCTGCCCGGGCCTATTCCGTGCGCGGCGAAGATGTCGATGCTGCGCGTCACCTGCCTTCTCAGTTCGGCCCAGGTCACATCACGGCTGGTGCGGGCCCAGACGTCGTGCTCCGGCCGACTGCCCAGCAACTCCGCTCCCCACCAGGGGATCGTCACGGGCTGGGAAACAGTCACGGGGATACCTCCAACGGCGAGTCGGGGGATGGACCGGCCGTGCCGCCGCCGGGGCCTTGTGGGCCCGGGCGGCGCGGCGCCTCCTGGGTGGGGGAGCCGCCTCGGGGCACGGCCGGTCTCGGTGACCGGGCTCCGCGGGGGACCGGAGCCCGGTTGCTGACGGAACGTCACTTCTCGACGCAGTACTCCTTGACCGGCCATCCGACGTGCCGCTTCTCGGTGGACACATAGCCGAGGAGCTTGTCGCCCTGCTTCAGCTCGGTGACGTTGAGCACCGTCGCACCGGGGCCCAGCACCCGGACGTGCCAGTCGTCCTGGACGGTGAGGCTGACTTCGGTGCCGTCGTCGGCGACCGCCTTGATGGTCAGCAGAGGGCGGGACTCCAGCTTGATCCGGCCGACAACGACGCGGCGGGTGCGCCCGTCGGCGCCCACGGCGAGGATCGGCGAGCCGGCCTTGAGCTCGCTGAGGTAGTTGGTCCGGTTGTCCAGGCCCAGGGTGTAGGAGTGCAGGGCACCGGCGTTGACGCGGAACGGACGGGTCGGCATGTACGGCAGCGGGTGGGTCTCGCTGACGCACAGGATGAAGCCGTGGGCGTACGAGCCGACCAGGATGCCCTCGTCCTCCGCGAAGTGGGTCGAGGTGTCGACGCAGACCCGGTCGCCGAGCCCGTTGTGCTCGATGGACTGGACCGTGAGCGTGGTGAGGTCCAGCTCCGGGGTCTGCACGCGCAGCAGTTCGGCGAAGGCGAAGACCTCGTTGGCGTCCTGCGGTGCGAACATCACGCCCTCGGAGCCCTTCTCCAGTACGTCCAGGATGATGCCGGCCTCCTCCAGGTCGCCCGCCTGGCAGATGAGCTGGCCGGGCGTCTTGTCCGCGGCGGCGATCACGATCTCCAGCGGGATCTTGGTGGGGTCCTGGAACTGCACCACCGTGTAGGGCAGTTCACGTGCCGCGGAGCAGGCGAGCTTGAGGGTGGGGTCGTCGACGACGTCGACGAACGCGGCCGGCTCGTGACCGGTGCCGGCGACGTCGAGCCGCAGCCGGTCGAGGTCGTCCGAGTGCGTGAGCCGGGTGAGGAGTACGTCCGGCGCGGCCGGGGCGTCTTCGGCGGGCGCCGCCGCGGCCGACGGGAACTGCTGCCGCGACGGCAGCAGTACGCGCTTGACGGTGGGGGGCAGCCCGTCCAGGCGGCCGGGCTCGTCGGCGACGATGCCCTCGATCTTCGCGTGGATAGCGGCCTCGACGACCGCGTCGTGCTGCTCGGCGGGGACGCCGCGGAGGTCAATCCATCCAAACTTCACCGGGAACCTGCCAATGCGTGAGAGGGAGAGGAGAGGGGAAAGGAAGAGACTTCGGTCAGGACCCGGTTCGGGTCGCCGGCCGGGCAGTGCAGGACGGCCGCCAGCTCCTGGACTGCCCTGCGGGGGTCGGGGTGCTGGAAGATGCGGCGTCCGACGGCGAGGCCGCTGCAACCGGCCTCGAGCGCCGCACGGGCGTAGTCCGTGAGATCGCCGCTGCCTGAGGGGCCGCCGGCGACGAGGACCGGGATCGGGCTGCTGGCCACCACGTCGGCCATCGCGTCGAAAGGGGCCGACCAGGTCGTCTTCACCAGGTCCGCGCCCAGGTCGGCGGCGATGTTGACCACGTGGGCCAGGGTCGTGGGGTCGTGCGGATCCGCGATCCGCGGACCCCGCGGGTACACCATGGCCAGCAGGGGCATGCCCCAGTGCTCGCAGGCGCTCGCCACGGTGCCGAAATCGGCCAGCTGCTCGGCCTCGGTGTCCGAGCCCACGTTCACATGGACGCTGACGGCGTCGGCACCGAGCCGGATCGCATCCTCCACGGAGCCGACGAGAACCTTCGCATCGGCGTCCCGGGAATGCGGCGTGCTGCCGCTCAGATGGACGACGAGGGCGCTGCCCCGCAGCGATCGCGGGTCGATTCCCCGTGCCCTTCCCTTGTGTACGACGACGGCGTCCGCGCCCCCGGCCACCACTTCGTGGACAAGTCGTTGGAAGCGCTGCTCGTCGGCGATCGGACCGTCCGCCAGCGAATGGTCCAGCGGAACGAAGAGATAACGCCCGTCCTGCGGACCGAGCCTGCTCAATCTCAGATTTTTTCCGGGGGACCAGCGTGACATCCAGAACCTCATTTCCTCGACGACGCCACAACGATCACCCGTTGCCCCGGTGCCGCCAAGGCCCGAATACCCTGCCCGACCCGGGCACCGGAATTCCGTTGGCCGGGTGCGCCGTTCGAGGGGGTCATGGTGCGCCATTCGGTCAGGGCGGCCGGGTCTGTTGCCCCGGGCCGCCGCCCGGAAGGATCCGTTGCGCGATTCCACGCGCACCCCTCCGCCGATTCAGCGGGAATTACCGTTCCTGTCAGCCCAAGGAGAAGACGAATGTCGGACCATCCACCGAGCTCGACGGCGTGTGTGGTGGGGGCGGGCCCCGCCGGACTGCTGCTCGCCTTGCTCCTCGGCCGCGCCGGCCACCGTGTCACCGTGCTGGAGCGCAGCCCCCGGATCGACCTGACCCGACAGGCGGGCGCGCCGGTGCTGCAGCCCGTCACCCTGCGCATCCTGGACCGCGCCGGGCTCCTGGACGAGGTCCGGGCAGGCGCCGGCGAGATACGCAGCGGCGAGGTCAGCGTCCGCGGCCGGCAGGTCGCCCGGTACGCCTACACCGACCTGCCCGACGTACCCCTGCCGTACGCGCTGACCGTGCCGGTCACAGCGCTGCGGGGCGCGCTGCTGGACGCCATCGGCGAGCTGCCTGGCGTGGAGCTGCGGCTGGGCGCCGAGGTGACGGAGCTGAGGGGCGCGGCGGGAGCCCGGCGCGAGCTCGTCGTCCGGGACGGTGCGGGCACCGACGTGCTCCGGCCGGACTTCGTCGTCGGCTGTGACGGCAAGTTCTCCACTGTGCGCGATCTCGCCGGCATCCCCACGCATGTCTTCCCGTACGACAAGGGGTACCTGGACTTCCTGGTGCCCGCGCCGCCCGGCTGGGGCGCCCGCATCACCATGCACTTCACCGACGACGACTACGTGCTGTCCATGCCGTATCCCGGGAACCGGCTCATCGTCGTGTGGATCACCCGGGAACAGCGGGTCGACGCCGCCCTGGCGGCCCCCTTCGCCGAGCTGGCCGGGACCCTCACCGCGGCCGCTCCCGAGCTGGCGGCCGTCTTCACGCCGCAGGTGGCCGCGCGTGGCTGGGACGAGGTGCCGCACCGCCAGGTCCAGCACCACATGGTGCGGCCCGACCGGTGGCTGGACGGCAATGTCCTGCTCATCGGGGACAGCGCGCACGCGATGCACGCCTTCGGTGGGCAGGGGCTCAACACCTCCGTGCAGGACGCGGCCTGGGCGGCTGAGGGCATCGTCCGGGCGGCGGCCGATGGCGGTTCGACGCGGTTCCTCGAGGAGGTGCTGCGGCTGCGGGTGCCCTTCGTCGAGGGGTTCCAGGAGATGCAGCGCACCACACTCGCCCCGCAGCCCGGCGAACAGGCCGTGCAGCACGGCGAGGCGCTGCCGGACTTCCTGCCCATGGTGCTGGGACAGCCCGAGCTGCGCCCGCTGTGGGCCGGCGTCCCGGAAGGGGCGCTGGGGTGACCTCACCGCTCACGACAGCGTCGGGGACGCCCGGCAGCGGCCCGGACGCCGGGCCGGCGATGGCCGCGTATCTGCGGCGGCTCGGGCACGACCACCCGCCGGAACCGTCCGTCGACTGCCTGCGGTCCCTGGTGCGGGCCCACCTGAGAGCCGTGCCGTACGAGATGCTCGACGCCCTCGACGGACGGCGTCCCGCGCTGGATCTTCCCGGTGTCTTCGACAAGGTGGTGCGCCGCCGCGAGGGCGGCACCTGTCTGGAGAGCACCCCGCTGTTCGGCCGGTTTCTGCGCGACGCCGGGTTCGGCGTGCGGCTGGTGGCGGCTCAGGCCTGGCGGGTCAACGGTCAGTGGGCGCCGCGCTGGGACCACCTACTGCTCCTGGTCGAGGCGGAAGGGGCCGAGTGGGTCGTCGACGTCAGCTTCCTGATGCTGACGATCCTGGAACCGCTGCGGGCCGACGGCGGTGAGCACACCCACTGCGGCTGGACGTACCGGGTGGGCACCGCCGACGGGCACCGGGCCGTGCTGCGCCGCACGCCGGACGGGGGCTGGGTGCCGGTCTACCGCTTCGCCTCCCGGCCACTGGAGCTCGCCGACTACGCGTGGGTCGTCGATTACCACATGGAGGCCGCGGACTCCCCGCTCACGGGCAGCCTGCTGTGCTCCAGGGGGGTGCCCGGCGGCAAGCTGATTCTCATGCGGGAGAACTTCGTCCGCGCCGAGAACGGCCGGGAGCACGTCGAGTATCTCGCCACTCCGGCAGAGGCCGAAAAGGCCATTGCGGAGGTGTTCCACGGTCATGACGAGTGCCTCGTGGAAAGGGCTGTGCGGTTGTGGGAACGCACCCGAAGGAATCGTCGTGCTCCCCTCCCCGGAATCGGCTGAGCCATTCCCGCAGCGGAATTCCATGAAAAACGGGCTCGCTGGAAAACGGACAGGAACTGCATCATGCGAACAGCCGACCACCGGCAAGAGAAATTCCACGGCGTGGGCATTCGTGCCGTGGGCGCGTACCTTCCCGAGAAAATAGTCAGCAACGCCGACCTGGAAGAGATCCTCATCACCCGTGACGACTGGATACGGGAGAACATCGGCGTCGAGACCCGTCGCGTGGCGGCCGACGACGAGTGGACCTCGGACCTCGGGGCCCGGGCCCTGCTGGACGCCTGCGCCCGTGCCGGGATCACGCCCGCCGACGTGGACCTGGTGATCTGCGGCACCTACACCCCCGACAACATGGCGCCGCCCACGGCGATGCTCGTCATCGACAAGGCCGGCGCGACCGGCGCGACCGGCTTCGACGTCAACAGCGGTGCCTGCCCCGGCAGCGTGTTCGCGCTGGACGTGGGCGCCAAGTACGTGGCGTCGGGCGCCTTCCGCAGGGTCGCGGTGGTGATGGCCGACGTCAGCACCAAGACACTGGACTGGAAGGACGTGGGCCCCGCCGTCATCTTCGGCGACGGCGCGGCGTGTTACCTGCTCGAGCCGTGCGCACCGGGTACGGGGCTGGGGCCCACGCTGCTGCGCAGTGACCCGGCGCGGTACGGGGCGGTGTGGGTGGCCCGGGAGGAACGCCGCGCCCGGGACGGCCGGCCCCGGCGCAGTGCGTTCGGTGACAACTTCGCCCAGCTGTCCGGTCCCGCGGTGCGGGAGTTCGCCGTGGGCGAGGTGCCGGGCTTCGTCGAGGAGTTGCTCTCCGGCTGCGGACTCACCCCGTCCGACGTGGACCTCTTCGCCCTCCACCAGGCCAATCTGTACATCGTCCACGGCATCATGGAGGCGCTCGGTGTGCCCCACGACCGGACGGTGACGAACGTCCAGAAGTACGGCAACACCTCGGGCGCGAGCGTCCCTCTGGTGCTGCGCGAGGCGCTGGACAACGGCAGGCTCGCCCCCGGCGATCTCGTCGTGCTGGCCGCCTTCGGGTCCGGGGTGAGCATGGGCGCCACCCTGGTGCGTTGGTGCGGCGAGGACGACTTCGGCCCGGGGGACCGGTCCTGCGCGCGGTACGCCGGGGTGGTGGGGGCGGCATGACCGGGATCGTCAGGCCGTCCCACAACACGCCTGCGGCCATCCTCGGCGTCGGCAGCCATCTGCCGTCGCGGCTCGTCAGCAACGCCATGCTGTGCGAGCGTATCGACAGCTCCGACGAGTGGATCCGCAGCCGCTCCGGCATCCGTACCCGCTACTGGGCCACGGAGGAGGAGACCGTCGAGGAGATGGCGGTCTCCGCGGCGGCCCAGGCCCTGGCGAACGCGGGGCTGACGGCCGAACAGGTCGATTGCGTGATCGTGTCCACCGTCTCCCACCTGCGGCAGTTCCCGTCCCTCGCCGTCTCCGTGGCGCACCGCCTCGGCACCCGGGCGCCCGGGGCGTTCGACATCACGGCGGGCTGTGCCGGTTTCTGCTACGGCCTCTCGCTCGCCGCCGACCTCGTGGGCGCGGGCAGCGCCCGGCACGTCCTCGTGATCGGTGTCGAACGGCTCTCGGAACAACTCGATCCGGACGACCGTACGACCGCCTTCCTGTTCAGCGACGGGGCGGGCGCGTTCCTGGTGGGCCCCTCCGACGAGCCGGGCATCGGCCCCGTCGTATGGGGATCGGACGGATCCCACAAGGACACGATCCGCCAGAGCAGCTCATGGGCGGCACTGCGCGACGCACGGGAGGCACCCTGGCCGGTGATCGCCATGGAGGGACGCGAGGTCTTCAAATGGGCCGCCTACGAGATGGGCCCGGTGGCCGAGCGGGCGCTGGAGCGGGCGGGGATAGGCGTCCAGGACCTCTCCGCCTTCGTCCCCCACCAGGCCAACCTCCGTATCACCGATGAACTGGTGAAAGGCCTGGCACTGCCCGAACACGTCGCCGTGGCCCGCACCATCGCCGACTACGGCAACTCCTCGGCGGCGTCCATCCCCACGGCCGTACATCGCATGCTCGCCGACGGCGACGCGAAGCCGGGCGGTCTCGCCCTGCTGCTCGCCTTCGGCACCGGCCTCGTCTACGCCGGGCAGGTCGTCCGGCTTCCCCCGGCCCCGCCCCGACCACCCCGGCCGGCCGTTCCCGCGTCGCGGACGGCCGAACCGGCGGCGCACACACCGTCCGACAGCTAACCAAGGAGCAGCAGCATGAACAGGGACGACATCCTCCGCATCCTCACGGAGATCCTCGACGAGGTCGCCGAGGTACCGGCCGACCGCGTCACCCCCGACGCCTCGTTCACCGACGACCTGGAACTGGACTCACTGGCGGTGGTGTCGGTGTTCGTTCTGGTCCAGCGCAGGTTCGGGCTGGATGTGCCCAATGAGGACGCCGACGCCCTGACGACGGTGCGCGCGGCGGTCGACTACCTGGAGAGCCGCGTCACCGCGGCCGTGTGACCGAGGACCGACGAGGCCGGCCCACCGCACGGCATCGTGCGCGGGCCGGCCCGTCTGTTCCCCGGTTCACCCGCCAGCCGTACCGGAACTCTTGAGGAGCCCACGCATCATGGCGAACCGCCAGCAGCCCAGCCGCATGCCGATCCACAAGTACGGCCGCTACGAGCAGGTCGACATCCCCGACCGGACCTGGCCGGACAACCGGATCACCGTTGCCCCCCGCTGGCTCTCCACCGACCTGCGCGACGGCAACCAGGCCCTGATCGACCCGATGTCGCCCGAGCGCAAGCGCCGGATGTTCGACCTGCTGGTCAAGATGGGCTACAAGGAGATCGAGGTCGGTTTCCCGGCCTCGGGCCAGACGGACTTCGACTTCGTGCGCTCGATCATCGAGGAGCCGGGGGCGATCCCGCAGGACGTGACGATCTCCGTGCTGACGCAGGCCCGTGAGGACTTGATCGAGCGGACG
Organism: Streptomyces sp. NPDC044921; assembly: GCF_056432865.1. Classification (NCBI taxonomy): domain Bacteria; kingdom Bacillati; phylum Actinomycetota; class Actinomycetes; order Kitasatosporales; family Streptomycetaceae; genus Streptomyces; species Streptomyces sp. NPDC044921. Next base: position 2,152 of record NZ_JBWKIF010000039.1, on the reverse strand, counting down.
GTGGAGTCGCTGAAGGGCGCCAAGCGGGCGACGGTGCACCTGTACAACGCGACCGCGCCGGTCTTCCGCCGGGTGGTGTTCCGCGGCTCCAGGGACGACATCAAGCAGATCGCCGTGGACGGCACGCGGCTGGTGATGGAGTACGCCGAGAAGCTGCTGGGCCCGGAGACCGAGTTCGGCTACCAGTACAGCCCGGAGATCTTCACCGACACCGAGCTGGACTTCGCGCTGGAGGTCTGCGAGGCGGTCATGGATGTCTGGCAGCCCGGCCCGGGCCGCGAGATCATCCTGAACCTGCCCGCCACGGTGGAGCGTTCGACGCCGTCGACGCACGCGGACCGCTTCGAGTGGATGGGCCGCAACCTGTCGCGTAGGGAGTACGTGTGCCTGTCGGCGCATCCGCACAACGACCGCGGTACGGCGGTGGCGGCGGCCGAGCTGGCGCTGATGGCCGGCGCGGACCGTATCGAGGGCTGTCTGTTCGGGCAGGGCGAGCGCACCGGCAACGTGGATCTGGTCACGCTGGGGATGAACCTGTTCTCGCAGGGCGTCGACCCGCAGATCGATTTCTCCGACATCGACGAGGTCCGCCGGGTGTGGGAGTACTGCAACCAGATGGAGGTCCACCCGCGCCACCCCTACGTGGGCGACCTGGTCTACACGTCCTTCTCCGGCTCCCACCAGGACGCCATCAAGAAGGGCTTCGACGCGATGGAGGCCGAGGCGGCCGCCCAGGGTGTGACGGTGGACGACATCGAGTGGGCGGTGCCGTACCTGCCGATCGACCCGAAGGACGTGGGCCGTTCCTATGAGGCTGTCATCCGGGTGAACTCGCAGTCCGGCAAGGGCGGTATCGCCTACGTCCTGAAGAACGACCACAAGCTGGACCTGCCGCGCCGGATGCAGATCGAGTTCTCGAAGATCATCCAGGCGAAGACCGACGCCGAGGGCGGCGAGGTCACCGGCGCCGACATCTGGTCGGTCTTCCAGGACGAGTACCTGCCCGACCCCGACAACCCCTGGGGCCGCATCCAGGTCCGGAACGGCCGGACCACGACCGGCGCCGACGGTGCCGACACGCTCACCGTGCAGGTCGTCGTCGACGGCGAGGAGATGACTCTGGCCGGCACCGGAAACGGTCCGATCTCGGCCTTCTTCGACGCCCTGCAGTCCATCGGCATCGACGCGCATCTGCTGGACTACCAGGAGCACACGATGAGCGAGGGCGCCTCCGCGCAGGCCGCCTCCTACGTCGAGTGCGCGATCGACGGCAAGGTCCTCTGGGGCGTCGGAATCGACGAGGACGCCGTCCGGGCGTCCTTCGGGGCAGTGGTGTCGGCCGTCAACCGGGCCTGCCGGCACGGGGCCACCCGCTATGCGCGGGAGGCCCCCCGCAACAGCGCCCAGACCTCCCTGGCCGCCTGAGCGGCAGACGGCCTGTCGGGCATCGACACCCAGTGGGTGAACACCCCGACGAAGGCCCCCGCCAGATAGTGCGCGCGAAGTTCGAGTGACGGGTCGGCCGCCGGATCATCGGCGTCCGGTCCGCTCAGCTGTACGGCCACCTCGTGCGCCAGCAGCTCGCGGAGCCGGTTGATGAAGCGTGCGGCACCGCTCGGGCCCAGCATCCGCTGGTAGAGCGTGTCGTTCGCCTCGACGTGGCGGAACAGGTCCACCAGTTCCTTCGGGGCACGTCCCGCCGACCTGGTCAGCGGGCACTGCGCCGCCGCGCGCGCCAGTCGGCCGACCTCCTCCTCCATCGCGTCGAGGAGGAGGGCGTCACGGTCGCGATAGTGCAGATAGACCGTCGCGCGGTTCACTGTCGCCCGTTCGGCGATGTCGGCGATGGTCAGCGATTCCACGTCGCGCTCCGCGGCGAGTTCCAGCGCCGCGGAACGCAGGAGTGCACGGGTGCGCCGGACACGGGGGTCCATGCGCTCGGCGGTCGCGGTCGGCTTGTTCGGCATGGAACCAGCATAGGCGATGCACGACAACCGATGAATAAGCAACGGGAGTCGTGCATCGCGAGTGCGGCCAGGACGGCCGGACTGTCAGGTCCAGGTGATCAGGCGCTTCGGCTGTTCCAGGATCGCCGCCACGTCGGCCAGGACCTTGGAGCCCAGCTCGCCGTCGACCAGGCGGTGGTCGAAGG
>NZ_JBWKIF010000038.1:6163-31912 GCF_056432865.1 Streptomyces sp. NPDC044921 | reverse complement strand
GCGCCGGGCCGCCGGGGGGGGGGGGCGCGCCCCCCCCGGGGGGGGGGGGGGGGGGGGGGCCCGCGCGGGGGGGTGTCCGTCCTCGGAACGGCGCGATGGGGTTGCGAACCGACTCGCTGTCCGTTGACGCGCCAACCGCTGCGGGCGGACACCCCCCGGCACGGCCCCTTGCGTCCGACGGCGGGTGCCGGCCCGCTTGGGTGCGGGCAGGGTTGCGGACCCACCCGGCGCCGGCGGCAACGCCGCGGTGCCTACAGGCTGACTCCGACCGTCACCGGCTCGTTGACCAGCGTGATGCCGAACGCCTCGCGGACCCCGGCCACGACCTCGCGGGCCAGGGCGAGGAGGTCCTCCGTCGTCGCGTTGCCGCGGTTCGTCAGGGCCAGGGTGTGCTTCGTGGAGATGCGGGCCGGGCCCTCGCCGTAGCCCTTGGTGAAGCCGGCCCTGTCGATCAGCCAGGCCGCCGAGGTCTTGGTGCGGCCCTCTCCGGCCGGGTACGCCGGCGGCTCCACCCCGTCGCCGAGCCGGTCGCGCACGCGGGCCCGGAACGTCTCGAAGTCCGCGTCCGTGAGGATCGGGTTGGTGAAGAACGACCCCGCCGACCAGGTGTCGTGGTCCTCGGGGTCCAGGACCATGCCCTTGCCGGCCCGCAGCTTGAGCACCGTCTCACGGGCCGAGGCGAGCGGGACGCGGTCGCCGGGCTCCACTCCGAGCGCCCGGGCCGTCTCGGCGTACCGGAGCGGCGCGGAGAGGCCGCCGGCGTCCTCCAGGGCGAAGCGGACGCGCAGGACCACGTAGCGCTCGGGGTCGGACTTGAAGCGGCTGTGACGGTAGGAGAAGGCGCACTCGGCGTTGGAGAGGGTGACCGTCTCGCCGGTGCGGCGGTCGTAGGCGACGACCTCGGTGATCGTGGCGGAGACCTCCTGGCCGTACGCCCCGACGTTCTGGATGGGCGTCGCGCCCGCCGAGCCCGGGATGCCGGCCAGGCACTCGATGCCGGCCAGGCCCGCCTCGACCGTGCGGGCGACGGCGTCGGTCCAGACCTCGCCTGCCGCCAGCTCCAGGCGCGTGCCGTCGAGGGAGAAGCCCTTGGTGGCGATGACGAGGGCGGTGCCGTCGAAGCCCTTGTCGCCGATGACCAGGTTCGAGCCGCCGCCGACGAGCAGCAGGGGCGTCCCCGTCTCGTCGGCTTCGCGGACGACGGCGATCACCTCGTCGTCCGTCGTGGCGGTCACCAGCCGGGTCGCGGGACCGCCCAGCCGGAAGGTGGTCAGCGGGGCGAGGGGGGCGTCGTGGAGTTCCTGCACGGGCTCAAGAGTACGAGACGGTGCCGACGGCCCCCCGCCCGCGTGCGTGCCGTCAGGGCAGGCGGCGCAGGGCCTCGGTCCAGGAGATCGGGAGGTCCTCGCTGCTCGCCCGCCAGCTGGTGAAGGTCGCGTCCCTCATCTGCGGGGCGAGGCCTCGGGCGGTGTGTCCGTGGGTGCCCGCGCGGGCGAAGGCGTGGAGGGCCTCCTCCGACTCCCAGGCCGACAGGGTCCAGAAGGTCCGCCGGAAGGGCTGCGCCCGCAGGGACGCCCCGTGGGCGCCGGGGCTGCGGCGGATCTGGCGCCAGACGGCGGGGGTGCCGGTGAGGAACCTCAGCGCTCCCCGCAGGGTGCGGGTCTCGAAGCGGGAGACGAAGACGTGCACCTCGGTCCCGCGGGGCGGGGTGTTCGGGACGGTCCAGGGGAGGGTGGGCATGGCCGCTGCTCCTTGTCGGGTCCGGAAGGGTTCAGTGAGAGGCCCCGGCGAGTTCGGGTGTCTGCCCGGTCAGGGCCGGTTGCCGCTCGGTCCGGCGGCGCGGGATCAGCAGGGCCGCCACAGCCGCCAGGGCGACCGCCGCGGAGCCCGTCACCAGGGCGGGCCGCATGCCGTCGACGAAGGTCTGGCCGGTCTCGTAACCGCCCTGGGCGGAGAAGATCGACGCCATGACGGCGATGCCGAGCGCTCCCCCGACCTCGCGCAGGGCGTTGTTCGCGCCGGAGGCGATGCCCTGCTCCTGCGGCCGGACGCTGGACATGACCAGGTGGGAGGCGGGGGCGAAGAACAGGGCCATGCCGACGCCGCTGATGATCAGGGCGGGCAGCTGGGCGGCGTAGGAGGCGTCCGCCGTGGCCACGACCGCCATGTAGCCGAGGCCGAGGGCCTGCAGGAAGAGGCCCGCGGCGACGACCGGGCGGCCGCCGATCCGGTCGGCCAGGATGCCGGCGACCGGGGCGACGAGCATCGGCATGCCGGTCCAGGGCAGCATCCGCAGCCCCGCCTCGGTGGGCGAGTAGCCGAGGACGCCCTGCATGTACTGGCTGAGCAGGAAGATCGAGCCGAACATGCCGAGGAACATCAGCAGGCTCGCCGCGTTGATGCCGGAGAACGCCCGGGAGCGGAACAGCCGCATGGGGAGCATGGGGTTCTTGGCGCGGGCGCTGTAGAGGACGAAGCTGGTCAGCAGGGCCGCGCCCGCGAACAGGCCCATGAGGACCGGGCCGCCGGTCCAGCCGTCGACGGGGCCGCGGACCAGGCCGTAGACGATGCCGAAGAGGCCGCCGCTGGCGAGCAGGGTGCCGGGGAGGTCGAGCGGGGCTCCGGTGCCGTGGGACTCGGCGAGGCGGAGTCGGGCGAGGGGCAGCAGGGCCAGGCCGAGCGGGACGTTCAGCCAGAAGATCCACTGCCAGGAGATGTGTTCGGTGAGGGTGCCGCCGACCAGCGGTCCGGAGGCGACGGCGAGTCCGTTGACGGCTCCCCAGATGCCGTACGCCATGCCCCGCTTGGCGGCGGGCACGGCCGCGGTGAGCAGGGTCAGCGTCAGCGGCATCATCACGGCGGCTCCGGCGCCCTGGACCGCGCGGGCGGCGATGAGGGAGTCGATGCCGGGTGCCAGGGCCGCGGCGGCGGAGGCGCCGGTGAAGACGGTGAGTCCGGCGAGGAAGAGCCGGCGGCGTCCGAAGCGGTCGCCGAGGGCCGCACCGAACATCAGCAGGACGGCGAAGGTGAGCGTGTAGGCGCTCACGGTCCATTCCAGGTCGTGCAGGCCGCCGCCGAGGTCCTCGCGGATGGAGGGCAGGGCGGTGGTGACGACGAGGTTGTCGAGGGCCGCCATGAATCCGGCGACGCTGGTGATGACGAGGGCCCAGACGGCTCCCCCGCGGCGTGCGGTCTGCCGTGACATCGCTCCCCCAGGAGTGTGTGGTGTCTCTGCGATGATCGATTAGTTATTGATTACTAACTTTCGAGGGCATCGAAAAGGCGCGGCGCGAGCGCCTTCACAGGTCAGCGCTGGGGCCCCGTGGCACGCGCCGAGGGGTACATGCCTCCCAGACGCGGTGCCCGGGCGGGAATCCCATGGCGACCAGGCAGTTGATGAGCATCCCGTACGCCATGAACTGCGTCGTCTCGGCGGGGTCCGCCCCGAGCGGCAGATGGACGGTGTCCCACAGCCGCATCCAGCCGGCCCGGACCGACTCGCCGAACTCGTGGTCGCCCTCCTCCTCGGCGGCCTTGACGGCGACGTACATCTGCATCTGCATCAGGAGCCGCTCGGGCCGCTCCTCGATGACCCTGGTGTAGGCGTTCCCCATGGCGTGCAGGGCCTCTTCGCCCTCGAGACCCTCGGCAGCCTCCGCGAAGGTGCGGATGGTGTCCTCGATGCAGCGCTCGACCGCCGCCAGGAAGATCGCCTTCTTGCCCGGGAAGAGCCGGAACAGGTACGGCTGCGAGACCCCGACGCGCCGGGCGATCGCCTCGGTCGACGTGCCGTGGTAGCCACCACGGGCGAACTCGGTCGTCGCGGCCCGGATGACGCTCTCGCGCCGCTCCTCCGCACTCATCCTGGGCATGCGGTTAAGTTAGTACTCAATCACTAACCAGGTCAAGCAGGGCCCTGTCCGGATGCCCGTGAGCAAAGGGCGCCCTCCGCCGGAGGGCGCCCTCACCTGGTCCTTCGGTGGCTCAGGCCAGCCGTACGACCGCCCGCGACATGCCCAGCACCTTCTGCCCGGCGCTGGTCGCCGTGAGGTCCACGCGGACGGTGTTGTCGTCGAGCTTGGCCGCGACCTTGCCGCTGACCTCGATCTCGGCGCCGCGGTCGTCGTTCGGCACGACGACGGGCTTGGTGAAGCGGACGCCGTACTCGACGACGGCGCCCGGGTCGCCGGCCCAGTCGGTGACCACACGGATCGCCTCGGCCATCGTGAACATGCCGTGCGCGATGACGTCCGGCAGGCCGACCTCCCTGGCGAACTTCTCGTTCCAGTGGATCGGGTTGAAGTCGCCGGAGGCACCCGCGTACTGGACGAGGGTGGCGCGGGTCACGGGGAAGGTCTGCGCCGGGAGTTCGGTGCCGACCTCGACGTCGGAGTAGGAGATCTTCGCCGTCATGGGGTCGCTCACGCCTCCTCGGCCGCGCGGGCCACGAGCTTGGTCCAGGCGGTCACGACGTGCTCACCGGCCTCGTCGTGGACCTCGCCGCGGATGTCCAGGATGTCGTTGCCCGCGAGGGACTTGACCGACTCGATGGTCGAGGTGACGGTGAGCCGGTCACCGGCCCGGACCGGGCGGCGGTAGGCGAACTTCTGGTCGCCGTGCACCACGCGGCTGTAGTCCAGGCCGAGCTGGGGGTCCTGGACGACCCGGCCCGCGGCCTTGAAGGTGATGGAGAACACGAAGGTCGGCGGGGCGATCACGTCGGGGTGGCCGAGCGCCTTGGCGGCCTCCGCGTCCGTGTACGCCGGGTGGGCGTCCCCGACCGCCTCGGCGAACTCACGGATCTTCTCGCGGCCCACCTCGTAGGGCGCGGTGGGCGGGTACGTCCGCCCCACGAAGGACTGGTCGAGCGCCATGGCTCGGCACCTCCTGGTAGCTCTACTGACCGGTACGGGTCACTCAACGACGCGAGGCCGCCCCCGATCTCTCGGGAGCGGCCTCGCGTACGAGCCTGATTTATCGCGTTTCGCGGTGCGCGGTGTGCGCGTTGCAACGCGGGCAGTGCTTCTTCATCTCAAGACGGTCCGGGTTGTTACGCCGGTTCTTCTTGGTGATGTAGTTCCGCTCCTTGCACTCCACGCAGGCCAGCGTGATCTTCGGGCGGACGTCGGTGGCAGCCACGTGAGTGCTCCTAAGACGAACGGATGGACTGTTTAACGCAAGAAGAGTAGCCGATCGAAGGACCGACCCCGCAATCGGCTACTGAGAGTAGCGGTGACCGGACTTGAACCGGTGACACAGCGATTATGAGCCGCTTGCTCTACCGACTGAGCTACACCGCTTTGATGTGGTCCGGCCCCGCCTCGCGACGGAACCAGTCACACCAGAGCCCCAAAACGGAATCGAACCGTTGACCTTCTCCTTACCATGGAGACGCTCTGCCGACTGAGCTATTGGGGCGAGCGATGAAGACATTACACGGTCGCCCGCCGTTCGCCCAAATCCGTTTCGGGGCACCCGCCCGGGCCGCGCGCACCGTCCTCCCAGCCGCCCCACCCGTGCCGCGCGTTCCGCGGCGCGGGCCACACCGGTACGACTATTGCGCTCCTCCCCGCGACGGGCGGAAGGCCGTCCTAGGCTCGTCTCACTCTGAGTGATCATGCGTCCTCGCGTGCGCAGCCCGAGCCCCTGGAGCGCGATGCCCGACAGCCGGCCGCAGCCGCCACCGCCCCCGTCGTCCTCGTCGGGTCCGGCGGACCCGTCGTCGTTGCTGCTGTGCGGGGCGCGGCTCACCGACGGCAGGACCGTGGACGTGCGGCTGGGCGACGGGCGCATCGAGGCGGTCGGCACGGCCGGCAGCCTGGGCGGCACGCGCGCGTGCGGCGCCCGGGTCGATCTGCGGGGCTACCTGCTGCTGCCGGCCCCGGCCGAGCCGCACGCGCACGCCGACACCGCCCTGTCGGCCGACGCCGGGGGCCCGGTCTCCTACGATCCGCAGGACGTCCAGCGCCGGGCGACCGAGGCCGCGCTGCTCCAGCTCGGGCACGGCGCGACGGCGCTGCGGGCGCACGTGCGCGTGGGGGACGTCCAGGGCCTGGGCGCTCTGGCGGCGGTGCTGCGGGCGCGGCGGGCGCTGCGGGGGCTGACGGAGCTGACGGCGGTGGCGATGCCCCGGGTGCTGACCGGCGTGGCCGGGGCGGACGGGCTCGCGGTGCTGCGCGACGCGGTGAAGATGGGCGCCTCGGTGGTGGGCGGCCGGCCCGACCTCGACCCGGATCCCGCGGGATACGTGCAGGCGGTCCTGGAGGTGGCCTCCGAGCACGGCTGTCCCGTCGACCTGCACACGGACGCCGGGGATCCGGCGCGGCTGGCCCGGCTCGCGGCGATGGCCGGCGGACTGCGCCCCGGGGTGACGCTCAGCCCCTGCGGCGACCTCGGCCGGCTGCCCCCCGAGGTGGCCTCGCGGACGGCGGACCAGCTCGCGGCGGCCGGGGTGGCGGTGGTGTCCCTGCCGCAGGGCGGCTGCTGCGGCGTCGACCGGCGGGGCGCGGCCCCGGTGGGACTGCTGCGCGCGGCCGGGGTGCGGGTGGCCGCCGGGAGCGGGGCGCTGCGGGACGTGTCCAACCCGGTGGGGCGGGGCGATCCGCTGGAGGCCGCCTTCCTGCTGGCCTCGCGCCACGGGCTGTCGCCCGAGGAGGCGTACGACGCGGTGAGCGCCTCGGCACGGGCGGTGCTGGGACTGCCCGAGGTACGCGTGGAGGCCGGTTTCCCGGCCGAGTTGCTCGCGGTGCGCGGGGACCGGCTGGCGGGGGCGCTCTCGCTGGCGTACAGCCGGGTGGTCGTGCACCGGGGGCGCGTGGTGGCGCGGACCAGCGCGGTACGGGAGTACTGCAGTTCGGCCGCTTCGGTGGAGCTGGGGCTGCCGCGCCAGGGGCGGGGGCAGGTGTCGTAGGGGCGGGGTCGGGTGTCGTAGGGGCCGGTGGACGGGTCGTCGGGGCGCGGCGGTGGGTCGTCCCCGGGTGCGGCCCGGCATGAGCCGGGTGCGACCCGGCACGACCCGGAGGCGGCCCGGCATGACCCGGATGCGGCTCTGATGCGGCCCGGGGCGACCCGGAGGCGGTCCGGGTCGTGCGGCGGACGGGGCCGTCCGGGCGTACGGTCGAAGGCATGCGCATTGTCATCGCTGGTGGTCATGGTCAGATCGCGTTGCGGCTGGAGCGGCTGCTCGCCGGGCGCGGGGACGAGGTGGCGGGGATCATCCGCAAGCCCGAACAGGCCGACGATCTGCGGCAGGCCGGTGCCGAACCGGTCGTGCTCGACCTGGAGTCGGCGTCCGTGGACGAGGTCGCGGAGCGGCTCCGTGGCGCCGACGCGGCTGTCTTCGCGGCGGGCGCGGGCCCGGGCAGCGGAGTGGCCCGCAAGGACACGGTGGACAAGGCCGCGGCGGTCCTCTTCGCGGACGCGGCGGTGAAGTCGGGCGTGCGGCGCTTCGTGATCGTGTCGTCGATGGGCGCCGACCCGGACCACCGGGGGGACGGGATCTTCGACGTGTATCTGCGCGCCAAGGGCGAGGCCGACGCGTACGTGCGCGGTCTGGACGGCCTCGACTGGACGATTCTGCGCCCGGGTCAGCTCACCGACGACGCGGGCACCGGCCTCGTCCGCCTGGAGGCGCACACGGGCCGGGGGCCGATCCCGCGCGACGACGTGGCCGCCGTCCTCGCCGAGCTGGTCGACACCCCGGCGACGGCCGGGCTCACACTGGAGCTGGTCAGCGGGTCGGCGCCGGTGTCGGTGGCCGTGAAGTCGGTCGCGGGCAACTGACCGGCCACTGACTGGGGCCGGCGGACCCGATCCGGCAGGCCCGGCTAGAACAGCGGCAGTTGGCCAGGGAAGCCCGGAACCGTGTAGCCGTCCAGGGACGGCTGCTCGGGGCCGGGGCGAGCGTGGCGGCGGGAGCCCGGGCACGAGGTGAGTTCCCCTTGCCGCCGGGCGCCGGGCGGGTCGTGGCGCGCGTACCGCCCGGCGACGACGGCGATCTCGCGGCGGCACTCGGGGCATTCTCTGCGGCGGGAGGACATGGGGTCAGTGTGCCGCGCGGGCGACGCCGGTACGCCTCCCCTTTCCCGGGGCCGTGTGCGGGCAGGCGCCAAGCCGGGGCATCCGGCCGCGAGTCGATCGATCGGCCCGGCTTGGTCCGGTCGCGCCCGTACCGCACGTTTCCCAGGGAGCCCGGCCATCTCCTGTGCCTCACCCGCAGTGACGGGAGATCAGCGCCGTCGCGGGGTCCACGCCGTCGTCGCGGGGACGGCCTGTGGGCGCTCGGGAGCCGGTGAGGTGCTCGGCGGGGGGGCACTGCCGTGCTGCGACCGATCAGGCTTGTCCGGTCGCCCCGCCACTCAGTCCGTCGCCGTCCCGAACCACCTCCGCAGCGGGGCGAGCAGGTCCCGTTGGTCCTCGCCCACCCACGCCACATGGCCGTCCGGGCGGAGCAGCACCGCGGGGACGTCCAGTTCCCCGCCGGCGTCGACGACCCGGTCGACCCGGTCCTCCCAGCCCGTCACCGACAGCCGCCCGCCGGTCCGGTCGAGCAGCAGCCCGCGGCCTGCGCGCATCAGCTCGTAGAGGCGGCCGCGCCGCAGCCGTACGTCCCGCAGCCGCCGGCCGAGCAGGTGGTGGCCCTCGCCGAAGTCGTAGCGGACGGAGATGGCGGTGATCTTCTCGATGAGGTAGCGGTTCACCTCCTCGAACTCCATCAGCTCGGCGAACAGCCGGCGCACGGCCCGCGGCCCCGGCTCGGGCGTGAGCAGGTGCATCTGCGCGGGTGTTGTCCAGCACGGCGGCGGCCACCGGGTGGCGTTCGGCGTGGTAGGTGTCCAGCAGGCCGTCCGGTGCCCGGCCGCGCACCTGCGCGGCCAGCTTCCAGCCGAGGTTGAAGGCGTCCTGGAGACCGAGGTTGAGCCCCTGCCCGCCGGTCGGCGGGTGGATGTGCGCGGCGTCGCCGGCCAGCAGGACCCGGCCGGTGCGGTAGCGCTCGGCCAGCCGGGTGGCGTCGCCGAACCGGGAGAGCCAGCGCGGTGAGTGGACCCCGAAGTCGGTGCCCGCGAACCTGCGCAGCTGCTGTCCGAACTCCTCCAGGGTCGGTGGGACCGTGCGGTCCTGAGACACTCCCTCGGCGGGCACGATGACGCGGTACAGCCCGTTGCCGGTGGGCATCGCGCCGAACCGGAAGTGCGTACGGCGGACCTCGGCCGTGACGGTCGCCAACTCCTCCGGGGTGGCGGTCAGTTCCATCTCGCCCAGGAGCGTCTCGACCCTGCTGGGCTCGCCGGGAAAGGCGACGCCGAGCAGTTTGCGCACCGTGCTGCGGCCACCGTCGCAGCCGACGAGGTAACGCGAGCGCAGCCGTGTGCCGTCGGACAGCTCGGCCGTCACACCGTCGTCGTCCTGGCTCAGCCCGGCCAGCTCGCTGCCGCGCCGGATCCTGGCACCGGCCTCGGTGGCGTGTTCGGCCAGCAGGCGCTCCGTGACGGTCTGCGGGATGCCGAGGACGTAGGCGTGCGCGGTGTCCATCCGCTCGGGCCAGGGCGCCGTGAGGCCGGCGAAGAACCCGCCCGTCTCGTGCCTCGTGCCCAGCGCCAGGAACCGCTCCAGCAGACCTCGCTGGTCCAGTACCTCGATGCTGCGCACGTGCAGGCCGAGGGCGCGCGTCTGCCCGGTCGGCTCCGCCAGCCTCTCCAGCACGACCACGTCCAGCCCGTGCAGCCGCAGTTCCCCGGCCAGCATCATGCCGGTCGGCCCACCACCGACGATGATCACATCGAACACGACAGCCCTCGTTTCTTCCGCCCGTTCCGGGCTCGGGCCGAGAATTCTGCGCCGACACCGGGCTCTTGCCGCAAGGCCCCCCGTGCGCTATATCTTGATAGCGGCAGGGAGCGTCCGACTCCCTGCCCTTCTGCTTTTCTCCCTTTCTTCTCCGCTTATCAGTTGGGCCGCCTGTGTGTCTTTTCCGGTGGCCGGGCGCCCCTTTTCCAGCGGGCCCGCTCACTCGGTGTCCCAGACGAGTACTGCGTCGCTTTCGCCGCCCGGTGTCGCCTGGCGCAAACGAACGTGCGGCGACGAATGTCGGAGGCCCGCTCGGACGTCGCCCTACGTACTGGCCAACCCATGGCCCCACAGCGTCCGGATCGCAACGGCGCACCCCTCCCCGTACCGCGGACTTGACGGCGAAGCGCATGGCGCCCACGCATTCCCTGGCACTCGGTTGAGAAGAGATCGCGGGGTTGCTGTAGCCCGGACATTTTCAGGAGGCGCCGTGAGAGCTTCCGCTCGCCTTAGACGGCAAGTCGTTCGACGTCCGTCCTCGATCGGGAGGAGCGCGTAACGTGCGCTCGGGGCGAGAGGGAGAAAGGCCGGAGGGCGGGAACCGATGTGCCCCCTTTCTCGGGGGCGACGAAGGGGGTGCAAAGGGCGGCGCCGGAACTGAACTTGAACGGGTGATGTCGGGTCGGGTTGACCCGCCGCGGGAAGGGCCGCCCGGGAGCGGGGCAGGCTGCATGCCGTGGAACGCTTCGCGCGCGGGGAGAAGAACCGGGAGATCGCGGCTGCGGAGTGGGCCGTCGCCAACGTGCACTGGCTCACCATCTTCCGACTGCCCGCATACGCACCTGATCTCAACCCGCAGGAAGGCATCTGGTCACTGGTGAAGCGAGAGGTCGGCAACCTCGCCGCGGCCGAACTCGCCCAGATCACCAAGGCCGTCAAGCCCAGGCTCAAGCAGATCCAGTACCGACCGGACATAGTCGACGGCTGTCTCGCCGGCACTGGCCTTGCCATCCACGAGTAACGAACCCAGGGAACGGCCGGCCTGCCACGTGGCCCTACGATCACGGCACCTTGCCGAACGCTTGTGCCCGACGAATTGAGTGAGCCCATGAGCGACGACGTCCTGTCGATCATTCCGACCGATCCCTGGTGGCAACCCGGCCGGGCGGCGGCCGAGCGGACTGCCGCGCTCGCCGCGGACCTGGCTCCCGGCCTGCCCGACGGCGTGGAGGCCGAGATCGACGTCACCTGGCACGACACCCTCACCCCCGTCGACTGCGGTGACAACCTGGAAAGGATCGGCTGCCCGCACTGCGGTGACTCGATCGACACCGAGTGGTACGCCGACCTGCTGGAAACCCACTGTGAGGACGGCTTCGCCACCTTGGCCGTGGAAGTGCCCTGCTGCGGCGCCGCCACGTCGCTGGACGTGCTGGACTACGACTGGCCGTGCGGCTTCGCCCGCTTCGAGATCGCCATCTGGAACCCCGAACGTGACTGGTTCGGCGACGAGGAACTGGCCAGTATCGGCCACACGCTCGGGCATCCGGTGAAGCAGATCAGAGCCCACATCTGACTCAGTCTCAGCAGGAACCAAGCGCAGCCGTCCAGCCCGACATCACCCCTTCAAGTTCAGAAGTTCGCCGGGAAAAACCTCACCCGGCGCGTGCACGAGGTGTCCGCCACGCTCCCCTGAGCCGCGCGCACGGTGCGGCTCTGTATCGCCGACTCCAGCGGGCAGAAGCCCCGCCTGGCGTGCCCTGGCCCTGTGATTGGCCCTGGACCAATCGGTGCACTGCTGAAGCGTCCGGCCTCAAGGGCATCAGCACTGCTGGTGCTCACCTGGTGCATCGCCGCCCTGACCGCGTTCGCCGGCCAGTGCATCATCCTCGCCGCCGTCGTGTTCGGCGGATGGATCGCCGCCGTCGTGTTCGGCAGCAGTGGCCGCCAAAACGGGGCCACGGTGAACATCCACCGGGCCGTGATCAAGCGCAGCCACTTCCACGGCTGGTCCTCAGCCGTCGCCACGCCCCGCTCTCCGCAGGATGACAGCGGCTATCCACTGGCCGACCACCGCGCTCGCAGTCACCCTCAGCGCGAACGACAACGACTCGTCCCACGACTTGCCCATCACCCAGTGCCACATCACCGCACCGAGCCCGAAGACGACACTCACGTAGGCCAGCACAGCAAGCCAGCGCACCGGCCCGCGTCGGTGCCACGGGCCCGGTGAAGCCTCACCATTCGCTCTCCGACTCTGCGCCATGACTCAGCGGCTACCCGCCTGCAGCGGCGCCAAGGATGGCCCTCACCTCACCCCGATGAAACCGGCGCTGCCCTCGTCCACCTGCCGCACCTGCCCTGCGGAGGTCTCCCAGCGTGCGCCCAACCCACCACCATCCGGCGGGTGCCCGGCTGACGGCCGCTGCTGCCCGAACCTCCACGGCCGCGCTGGAGCTGGCCGCTACTGGTGATGCACGGGCAACGTGTGCGGCGGTCGGCCGAACACATCGCCACGCCAGGCACGCCGCCCAACGGCCGGCTCCTCCGGACGAACCGCGGTGGCCTGCCACAGGGACCCGGCTACGCCGCATCGAGCAGCCCTGCGGGAGTGGAACGAGCCGGCGTGATGATGCTCACCCCCGGGGGCGACGCCTGGGGGACGCCTGGGGGACACGCACTGATCAACGGCGGGAAACGGGCGGTACGGGGTGAGACACGTCCACGTCCCGTCCACACGGAAGCGAACAGGAGAAGCCAACGAAAAACCCCCTCTGACCAGGCGAACAACCTGATCAGAGGGGGTCTTCCCCAGTGTGGCGGCGCCAGGATTCGAACCTGGGAAGGCTGAGCCGGCAGATTTACAGTCTGCTCCCTTTGGCCGCTCGGGCACACCGCCGGGGTTGCTGCCCCTGGAACCGCCTTTTCGGGCGGTGCTCCGTGGCAACGACGTAAACGATACCCGATGTGGAGGGGTGCTTCGCCACCCGATTGATCGGCGCCCGGAGGGCGGGGGGTGGCTAGGCTTGTCCGGATGCGGTCCGGGCCCGAACGGGCCCGGCGACCGCCCCGTAGCCGGTACGCAGACACGCACCCCGATACAAGGAGCCACAGGACATGGCCGACTCCAGTTTCGACATCGTCTCGAAGGTCGAGCGGCAGGAGGTCGACAACGCACTGAACCAGGCCGCCAAGGAGATCTCGCAGCGCTACGACTTCAAGGGCGTGGGCGCCTCGATCGCGTGGTCCGGCGAGAAGATCCTCATGGAGGCGAACTCCGAGGACCGGGTCAAGGCCATCCTCGACGTCTTCCAGTCCAAGCTGATCAAGCGCGGCATCTCGCTGAAGGCCCTGGACGCGGGCGAGCCCCAGCTCTCCGGCAAGGAGTACAAGATCTTCGCGTCGATCAAGGAGGGCATCTCCCAGGAGAACGCGAAGAAGGTGGCCAAGACCATCCGCGACGAGGGCCCCAAGGGCGTGAAGGCGCAGGTGCAGGGCGAGGAGCTGCGGGTCAGCTCCAAGAGCCGTGACGATCTGCAGGCCGTGATCGCCCTGCTGAAGGGCAAGGACTTCGACTTCGCGATGCAGTTCGTGAACTACCGGTAGGACTGCCGGCTCCTGGGGCTCCGCGGTCCGCACGGGCCGGCACCAGGCACGAGGAAGGGCGGGCACCTGCGTGGGTGTCCGCCCTTCTCGCTGTCGGCCGCCGTCGGCGGGCGCGGTCAGTCGCGCGAGTTGCCGAAGAGCAGGCGGTAGGCGATGAGGAGGACGAGCGATCCGCCGATCGCCGCCGCCCAGGTGGCGCCGTCGTAGAAGTCCTTGGTGATCGGGTGGTCCATCCAGCGGGCCGATATCCAGCCGCCGATGAACGCGCCCGCGATGCCGATCAGGGTGGTGCCGATGAGGCCGCCCGGGTCGCGTCCCGGCAGCAGGAACTTCGCGATCGCCCCGGCCAGCAGTCCCAGGATGATCCAGCTGATGACGGTCATGCCGTGAACCTGCCCTTCCAGGCTGTGCCCGCACTGTCCCGGGCCTGTGATCTCGATCTCCGCAGGCCGTGCCCGTGCGTCGTACGACGGGCCTCCCGGGTGCGTCGTCCTTGCCGTACCCGTTCACTCCCTCTTGGTGGAGAGGACGTCCTGGCTGCATTCCCCGGTTGCGCCGATCAGTAGGGTGCGACGCATGACCGCCTCGCCTTCCTCCGGTTCCTCCGGTGCCGTGGGTTCCTCGGGTCCCGAGCTGCGCCGCACGCTCGGCGTGGGCGACGCCGTCGTCGTCGGGCTCGGCTCGATGGTGGGAGCCGGGATCTTCGCCGCGCTCGCACCGGCGGCGCACGCGGCCGGTTCCGGCCTGCTGATCGGGCTGGCCGCCGCCGCGGTGGTCGCGTACTGCAACGCCATGTCCTCGGCACGCCTCGCCGCCCGTTATCCCGCCTCGGGCGGCACCTACGTGTACGGGCGTGAGCGGCTCGGGGACTTCTGGGGCTATCTCGCGGGCTGGTCGTTCGTGGTGGGGAAGACGGCCTCCTGTGCGGCGATGGCGCTCACCGTAGGCACCTATGTGTGGCCGGGTCAGGCGCACGCGGTGGCGGTCGCGGCCGTGGTGGCGCTGACCGCGGTGAACTACGGCGGCATCCAGAAGTCCGCCTGGCTGACGCGGGTGATCGTGGCGGTGGTCCTGGCGGTCCTCGCTCTCGTGGTGGTCGGGTGTCTGGTGTCCGGCGAGGCCGACGGCGGCCGGCTGGACGTCGGGACGTCGGGCGGGGCTGGCGGTGTGCTGCAGGCGGCGGGTCTGCTGTTCTTCGCGTTCGCCGGGTACGCCAGGATCGCGACGCTCGGCGAGGAGGTGCGGGATCCGGCGCGCACCATCCCGCGGGCGATTCCGCTGGCGTTGGGCGTCACGCTGGTGGTGTACGTGTGCGTGGCGGTGGCTGTCCTTTCGGTGCTGGGGCCGGGGGGTCTGGGGGACGCGACGGCACCGCTGGCCGACGCGGTGCGGGCGGCCGGGATGCCCTGGCTCGTGCCGGTGGTGCGGGTGGGGGCGGCCGTGGCCGCGCTGGGCTCGCTGCTCGCGCTGATCCTGGGGGTCTCGCGCACGACGCTGGCCATGGCCCGGGACCGGCACCTGCCGGGAGCGCTGGCGGCGGTGCATCCCCGTTTCCGGGTGCCGCACCGGGCGGAGCTGGCCGTGGGTGCGTTGGTCGCGGTCGTGGCCGCCACGGTGGACGTCCGGGGCGCGATCGGCTTCTCCTCCTTCGGTGTGCTGGCGTACTACGCGGTGGCCAACGCGTCGGCCTGGACGCTGGATCCGGCACCGGCGGCGCGGGTGGTGCCGGTGGTGGGGCTGGTCGGGTGCGTGGTGCTGGCGTTCTCGCTGCCGGGGGTTTCCGTGGTGGTGGGCGCGGGGGTGCTGCTGGTGGGGGTGGCCGCTTACGGGGTGCGGCGGCGGTTGGTGCGGGCCGGGGACGGTCGGGCGTAGGGGGGTGCGGGTGCCCCTTCTAGGCGTGGGGGTCTCCGCTTCTAGGCGTGAGGGCCTCCGCTGCCTGATATCCCGGGTGTTCGTAGCGTGTCTGTCTGTTCTCGTGGGTAAGCACGGCCCTCCGGGCGGCCGTTGCGGGTGCCGGCCGTCGCCCGGGTCCGCGCTCGCTTGGTCGCGGTCATGGGTTCATCATGCGGGCCGCAGCCGTCAGCCGGGCGGGCCTGTGGACAACCGCGGCCTGTGGATAACCGGTCGGAGCTGGTGAGTGGACCTTCTGCTGCCTGGGCGCGGTGCCGGGCCGTCAGCGCACCGCGAAGGGCTCGTTCGTCCGCACGATGTCGCGGCCGAGCGGGAGCAGCGAGACCGGGATGAGCTTGAAGTTGGCGATGCCCAGGGGGATACCGATGATCGTGACGCACAGGGCGATGCCGGTGGCGATGTGGCCGAGGGCGAGCCACCAGCCCGCGAGGACCAGCCACAGGACGTTGCCGACGCAGGACGGCGCGCCCGCGTCACGGCGTTCGACCGTCGTGTACCCGAAGGGCCACAGCGCGTAGACGCCGATGCGGAACGCCGCCACGCCGAACGGGATGCCGATGACGGTGATGCACAGGAGCAGGCCCGCCAGCATGTAGGCGAGGAACAGCCAGAAGCCGCTGAAGACGAGCCATATGACGTTCAGGATGGTCCTCACTGATTCCCACCTGCCATCTTCTCGAGCCGGGCGATGCGTTCCGCCATCGGCGGGTGCGTGGAGAACATCTTCGACAGGCCCTGGCCGGGCCGGAACGGGTTCGCGATCATCATGTGGCTGGCGGTCTCGATGCGCGGCTCGGGCGGCAGTGGGAGCTGCTTCGTGCCGTGTTCGAGCTTGCGCAGGGCGCTGGCCAGGGCGAGCGGGTCGCCGGTGAGCTGGGCGCCGGAGGCGTCCGCCTCGTACTCCCGGGAGCGGCTGATGGCCAGTTGGATGAGGGAGGCGGCGAGCGGGCCCAGAATCATGATCAGCAGCATGCCGAGCAGGCCGGGGCCGTCATCGTCGTCGGAGCGTCCGATCGGGATCAGCCAGGCGAAGTTCACCAGGAACATGATCACGGAGGCGAGGGCGCCGGCGACCGACGAGATGAGGATGTCGCGGTTGTAGACGTGGCTGAGCTCGTGGCCGATGACGCCGCGCAGCTCGCGCTCGTCCAGCAGGCGCAGGATGCCTTCGGTGCAGCACACCGCGGCGTTGCGCGGGTTGCGGCCCGTGGCGAAGGCGTTGGGCGCCTCCGTCGGGGAGATGTACAGGCGGGGCATGGGCTGACGGGCCTGCGTGGAGAGTTCGCGCACCATGCGGTAGAGCCCCGGGGCCTCGAACTCGCTGACCGGGCGGGCGCGCATCGCGCGCAGGGCCAGCTTGTCGCTGTTCCAGTACGCGTACGCGTTGGTGGCCAGCGCTACGAGGACGGCGATCACGAGCCCCATGCGGCCGAAGAAGCTGCCGATGACGATGATGAGTGCGGACAGTCCTCCGAGGAGGACTGCTGTCCTGAGCCCGTTGTGCCGGCGGTGCACGGTACGCCCTCCAAGTGGTGCGGCAGGGGGACCCTTGCTTGCTGTTCTGCGGTGCCACTGGTGCCGTGGTGCCACGTCCAGTGGACCCTCCCGTACTGGTCAACGCCAGGCGGGAGGCACTAGTTCCCTTGTGCGCGCGGGGCCGGCCCTACACCGTCCGGGTGACGGCCGGGGACGCGCCACGCGTGCGTGCGGGGCCGGGTGCCCACACGCGCGTGGCGGAAGCGTGCCGGTGTGACGACGGCGTGGCACTCGGTGCGGTGAGGCGCCCAGGCCCGGGCTCAGAAGAGCCCGGTGTCCGTGAACCGCAGGACCAGCTGGGGCGCCCCGGACAGGGCGACGCCGAGGACGCCGGTGAGGACGAGCGCGGCGGTGAGGGGGGCGGGGACCCGGTGCTTCGCGGCATGGCCCTCGGGGGCGGCGCGGAAGAGCAGGGCCGTCCACTGGAGGTAGTAGAACAGCGCGATGACGACGTTCACGGCCATGACCACGGCCAGCCAGCCGAGGCCGGCGTCGACGGCCGCCGAGAAGACGGTGACCTTGGCGAAGAGCCCGATGATGCCCGGCGGCAGCCCGGCGAGGCAGAGCAGGAAGAACGCCAGGAGCAGCGCGGACAGGGGGTTGGACGCGTACAGTCCGCGGTAGTCGGCGACGCGGTTGAGGGGCATCGTGCGGCCCACCAGGGCGGCCACGGCGAAGGCGCCGAGGTTCACGGCGCCGTACATCAGGGCGTAGGCGACGGTGGAGCCGATCGACTTCTCGGCGTCCCCGGAGTACGCGGCGGCCGCGATCGGCACCAGCAGGTAGCCGGCCTGGCCGACGGACGACCAGGCGAGCAGGCGGACCGCGCTGTACGCGCGCGTGGTCTGCTGGCGCAGGGCTCCGACGTTGCCGACGGTCATGGTGAGCGCGGCCAGGACGGCCAGGGCCGGGCCCCAGACGTCGGCGTAGGACGGCAGGGCCACGACCGTGACGAGGATCAGGCCGCTGAAGCCGACCGCCTTGCCGATGACCGACAGGTAGGCGGCGACCGGCAGGGGCGCGCCCACGTAGGTGTCGGGGACCCAGAAGTGGAAAGGCGCGGCGGCGGTCTTGAAGGCGAAGCCGACGAGGGTGAGGACCACGCCGGTGTGCGTGAGCGTCTGGAGCTGTCCGTCGACGTCCTGCACGCGGTCGGCGACCCGGGCCAGGTGGAGGGTGCCCGTGGTGGCGTACAGGAAGCTGATGCCCATGAGGCTGACCGCGGTGGCGGTGACCGAGGACAGGAAGAACTTCAGAGCCGCTTCGGAGGACCTGCGGTCGCCGTACTTCAGGCCGACCAGCGCGAAGGCGGGCAGGGACGCGACCTCCAGGGCGACGATCAGCGTGGCGAGGTCGCGGGAGGCGGGCAGGAGGGCGGCGCCGGCCGCCGAGGACAGCAGCAGGAACCAGTACTCGCCCTCCGGCAGCTCCCTGCGGGCGTCCTTCAGGGCGGTGACCGACAGCAGGGCCGCGAGGAGGGCCCCGGCCAGGACCAGGAACTGGATGACCAGGGTGAAGCGGTCGGCCGTGTAGCTGCACACCGCGGCGTCGCCGGTCAGGCAGAAGGTGCTGCGGTCGCCGTCCAGGAGGGGCAGCAGCATCAGCGTGGCGGCGGCCAGCCCGGCCACCGACGTCCAGCCGAGCAGCGCCTTGCGGTGCTCGGCGACGAACAGGTCGGCCACCAGGACCACGAGTGCGACGACCGCGGCGATGGTGGGCGGCGCGACGGCGAGCCAGTCGACGGACTGGACGAGCGAGGCGGCCAGGGGCTGGGCCGGGGAGCTCATCGGGTGCCTCCTGCGAGGAGCTGCTGGACGGCCGGGTCGCTCAGGCCGAGGAGGGCCTTGGGCCACAGGCCCGCGACGACGGTGAGGACGACGAGCGGGGTCCAGGCCGCGAACTCGTACGAGCGGACGTCGGTGAGCCGGGGCGCGTCCTGGGGCAGGGCGCCCATGCAGACGCGCCGGACGACGGTCAGCAGGTACGCGGCCGTCAGCAGCGTGCCGAACGCGCCGATCGCCGTGAAGGTGAGGAAGGCGGGGCGGCTGAGGCCCTCGGCGGGCTGGAACGCGCCGAACAGGGCCAGCATCTCGCCCCAGAATCCGGCCAGGCCGGGCAGGCCGAGCGAGGCGACGGCGGCGAAGGCGAGCAGGCCGCCGAGGCGCGGGGCCTTGCCGTAGAGGGCGGCGCCGGTCTCCTCGGCGAGGGTGTCGAGGTCCGTGGTGCCGGTGCGGTCCTTCAGGGCACCGACCAGGAAGAAGAGCAGGCCGGTGATCAGGCCGTGCGCGATGTTCGCGAACAGGGCGCCGTTCACGCCGGTCGGGGTCATCGACGCGATGCCGAGCAGGACGAAGCCCATGTGCCCGACGGAGGAGTAGGCGATGAGGCGCTTCAGGTCGCCCTTCGCGCCCCGCCTGGCGAGGGCCAGGCAGGCCAGGGAACCGTAGATGATGCCGACGACGGCCAGGGCGGCGAGGTAGGGCGCGAAGGTGCGGAAGCCGTCCGGCGCGATAGGGAGCAGAATCCGGACGAATCCGTACGTACCCATCTTCAGCAGGACACCGGCCAGCAGGACCGAGCCCACGGTCGGGGCCGCGGTGTGGGCGTCGGGCAGCCAGCTGTGCAGCGGCCACATCGGCGTCTTCACGGCGAGCCCGACACCGATCGCGAGAACGGCGATGACCTGCACGGATGTGGTCAGCGACCGGCCGTTGTCAGTGGCGAGTGCCATCATGTCGAACGTGCCCGCCTTGACCCCGATCAGGAGCAGGCCGAGCAGCATGACCACGGACCCGAGCAGCGTGTAGAGGATGAACCGCCACGCGGCCTGGCTCCGGCCCTCGCCGCCCCAGCGTGCGATGAGGAAGTACATCGGGATGAGGACCATCTCGAAGGCGAGGAAGAACAGCAGCAGGTCGAGGACGGCGAAGGTCGCCAGCGTGCCGGACTCGAGGACGAGCAGCAGGGCGACGAAGGCCTTCGGGGCCGGACCCGCCGGCATCTTGAAGTACGAGTAGAGCGCGCAGAGGAAGGTCAGCAGCGCGGTCAGGAGCAGAAGGGGGAGGGAAATGCCGTCGATGCCGAGGTGGATGCGCACGTCGAGTGCGGGGATCCAGCTGATGTCGGTACTGGCCTGCATCCTCGACGGCTGGTCGTGGTCGAAGCCGAGCGCGAGGACGATCGCCGCGAGGAGGACGGCGCCGGTCACGGTGACGCCATGCCGCAGCACGGCCTGCTCGGGTGACTTCCCCTTCAGCCCCGGCGGCGCCGGCAGGAGAGCCGCGACGGCGCCCAGGAGCGGGCCGACGACGACGAACGCCAGAAGGAACTGCATCACGGACTCGCTGATATCGATCACGCCTGCTCACGCTCCCGTGGCGACGAGGACGACGGCGACCGCGAGGACGACGGTGCCGGCGAGCAGCGCGCTCACATAGGTCTGGACGTTGCCGGTCTGGGACCGCCGTACGGCGGTGCCGAGCCAGCGGGGCAGCGCACCCGCGCCGCGCACGTAGGTCTCGACGACCTCGCGGTCGAGGAACCTCACGAGGCTCGCCCCGGCCTGGACCGGGCGGACGAACAGGGCCGTGTACACGGCGTCCAGGTGGAAGCCGGCGGCCGCGGGCCGGTGCAGGGGGCCCAGCAGGAGCCGTCCGGGGTCGGCGGGGTCCGGGGCGTGGGCGATGTCGCCGTAGGCCGGCTCGTGCGTGGCGATGGCTGCCGCCTCGACCCGGGCGGCGTCGCCCTCGGGGTGGGCCGCGACGGCACCCAGCGGGACGCGCGCCGCGAGAGCGGTGGTGTGGCGCCAGGCCGCGTAGGTGACGATGCCGCCGGCCAGGGCCAGGCCCGTGCCGAGCACGGAGGTGGTCAGGGTCGGGCCGAGGTCACGGCCGTCGAACCAGTCGGGCAGCACGCGGAAGGCGAATCCGCCGAGGGCCAGGGAGGGGACGGCCAGCACCCACAGCACCACGGTCATCGTCAGGGGCTGCCTGCCGTGGTCCGGGGCCTCGGCGCCGCGGCCGCGGAAGGCCAGCAGCCACAGGCGCGTCGCGTAGGCGGCGGTGAGGACGGCCGTGAGCAGACCGGCGACGAGGACGATCCAGCCCGCGGCGGCGGGGGCGTGCTCGGTGTGACCGGTGACGACGTGCTCGGCGACGCCGAGGACGGCCTCCTTGGAGAAGAAGCCGCTGAACGGCGGGATCGCGGCGAGTGCGAGGAGCGCCACGGTCATCGTCCAGTAGGCGTCGGGGACCCGGTCACGCAGGTTCCGCATGCGGGACATGGCGGCGAGGGAGTTGGTGCCGGCGGCGTGAATGATCACGCCGGCCGCGAGGAACAGCAGCGCCTTGAAGGCGCCGTGGGACAGGAGGTGGAAGACGGCGGCCCCGCGGTCGCCGACGGCGAGGGCACCGGACATGTAGCCGAGCTGGCCGATCGTCGAGTAGGCGAGGACGCGCTTGATGTCGTCCTGGGCGAGCGCGGCGAGGGCCGAGCCGGCCATGGTGACGGCGGCCATGACGGCGAGGACGACCATCGCGGCCTGGGAGGCCTCGAACACCGGGAGGAGACGGGCGATGAAGTAGACACCGGCGGCGACCATCGTCGCGGCGTGGATCAGCGCGGAGACGGGGGTGGGGCCCGCCATTGCGTCGGGCAGCCAGGTGTGCAGCGGGAACTGCGCCGACTTGCCCGCCACGCCGGCGAGGAGCAGCAGGGCGATCACCGTCGGGTGGTCGAGCCCGCCGCTCGCGACGGTGCCGAGGATGCGGGTGATGCGGAAGGACCCTGCGTCGGTGGCCAGGGCGAACAGGCCGATCAGGAAGGGCACGTCACCGAGCTTGGTGACCAGGAAGGCCTTGAGGGAGGCGGCGCGGGCCTCGGGGGTCTCCCAGTAGTGGCCGACCAGGAAGTAGGAGCAGATGCCCATGACCTCCCAGCCGACCAGCAGCACCATCAGGTCGCCGGAGTAGACGACCAGCAGCATCGCGGAGGTGAACAGGGAGACGAGAGCGGCGTAGGAGGGGTAGCGCGGGTCGTCGCGCAGGTAGCCCGTCGAGTAGATCTGCACACAGGAGGCGACCAGGCCGACCAGGACGGCGACGAGGGCTGCGAAGCCGTCGATGTGCAGGGCGAGTTCGATCGGGACGGAGCCGGTGGGGGTGAGTTCCGTGGCCGCGTCGACGGCCGCGTCACCGCCCTGGCGTACGGCGACCAGCGCGGCGAGCACCAGGGAGGTGAGCGTCGGCAGGACGGCGAGGGGGCGGACGAAGCCGGGGGCCGTGCGGCCGAGGAGCAGACCGGCCAGGGCGCCGAGGAACGGAAGGAGGGGGACGAGAACGGCGAGGGTGGTCGTGGTCACGCGGTGGCCTCAGCCTTCTGGGCCTCGCCGGACTGCTCGGCCGTGCGGGCGTCGCCGTCGGGACCGTCGCCGTCGGGGTCGTCGGGGTCGTGCCGTTCGGCGGTGTCGCGGAGTTTGTCGATGTCCGAGGTGCCGCGGTTGCGGTACACGGCGAGGACGATCGCGAGGCCGATGCCGATCTCGGCGGCGGCGATGGCGATGGTGAACAGGGTCAGGGCCTGGCCGGAGTGCAGCGTCTCCTCGGCGGTCCTGCTGAGCCAGACGTCGAAGGCGACGAGGTTGAGGTTGACGGCGTTGAGCATCAGCTCGACCGACATCAGGACCAGGATCGCGTTGCGGCGGGCGAGGACGCCGTACAGGCCCGTGCAGAAGAGGAGGGCGGAGAGCACGGCGGGATAGGCGAGGTGCATCAGCGGTTCCCTTCCTTCTCGCCCGGGGTGGCCGGGGCCTCGTCGCTCCCGCCGCGGCCGGCCGGGGTGCCCTCGGCCGGGGTGGCGGTGTCGGCCTTCGCCTTGCGGGAGAGGACGATCGCGCCGACCAGGGCGGCGAGGAGGAGGACGGAGAGTGCCTCGAAGGGGAGGACCCAGTTCTGGAAGAGGCTCGCGCCGGTGGCCTCCGTGGAGCCGGCGGCGGGGCCGTCCAGGTCGATCCAGATCGTGCGGAAGGCGTCGACGACGACCCACACCAGGGCGGCGGCCGCGGCGACGGCCACGGTGAGGGCCGCCCAGCGGTTGCCGGAGTCGGCGTCCGGGGAGCGGCCGATGGGGGCTCTGGTGAGCATCAGGCCGAACAGGAGGAGGACGACGACGGAACCGACGTAGATGAGGACCTGCACCCAGGCGATGAACTCGGCGGTGAGCAGGAGGTACTCCACGGCCAGGCCGCCGAGGGCGACGACGAGCCAGAGGGCGGCGTGCACCAGTTGCCGGGTGGTGACGGTGACGATCGCGGCGCCGAAGGTGACCAGGCCGACGAGGAGGAAGGCGATCTCTACGCCGGTCGGGGAGAGGAAACCGCGGGTCTCGGCGGCGGCCCCGGTGATCGGACCTGTGGCGAGCAGAGTGGCGGTTGCGGCGAGGGTCATTCCCGGCCCTCCTGCTCGGCCTGCGGCTGGTCCGACGCCGATTGGCCCGACGCCGGCTGGTCCGGCTTCGGCCGCACCTGCTTCGGGCTCGGCTGCCCCGAGTCTGCCTGGTCCGGCTTCGGCTCCCCCGGCTTCGGCTGGTCGATCTGTTGCTTGGAGGCGCCGTGGGGGCGGGTGGGTTGTTCGGCGGCGCGGGCCTGTTCGTCGGCGTGCGGTTCGGTGGCCGGCGGGGCCTGCTGTGCGGCCAGCTTCTCGGCGGCCTTGCGGGCGGCGGCGAGTTCCTTCGGCTCCTCCGCGCCGGGGTCGAGGGCCGGCGGGGCCGGGACGGTCCACATCCACTCCCTGAGCTTGTCGCGCTCATGGGTGAGGTCGCGGATGTCGGTCTCGGCGTACTCGAACTCCGGGGACCAGAACAGGGCGTCGAAAGGACACACCTCGATGCAGATACCGCAGTACATGCAGAGGGAGAAGTCGATGGCGAAGCGGTCGAGGACGTTGCGGCTGCGCTCGCGGCCGCCCGGGGCCGCCGGCGGGACCGTCTCCTTGTGGGAGTCGATGTAGATGCACCAGTCCGGGCACTCGCGGGCGCACAGCATGCAGACCGTGCAGTTCTCCTCGAAGAGGCCGATCACACCGCGGGAGCGGGGTGGGAGCGCGGGCTGGGCGTCCGGGTACTGCGCGGTGACGGACTTCCTCGTCATCGTGCGGAGGGTGACGGCCAGGCCCTTGGCCAGGCCGCTTCCTGGGATGGGGGCCATGGTTACTGAATCACCACCTTGACGATGCCGGTGAGGGCGATCTGGGCGAGGGAGAGGGGGACGAGGAGGGTCCAGGAGAGCTTCTGGAGCTGGTCCTCGCGCAGGCGGGGGTAGGTGACGCGCAGCCAGATCACGAGGAAGGCGAGGACTGCGGTCTTCAGCAGGGTCCAGACCCAGCCGAGGCCGTCGGCGCCCCAGGGGCCGTGCCAGCCGCCCAGGAAGAGGACGGTGGTCAGGCCGCACAGGACGACGATCCCGGCGTACTCGGCGAGGAGGAACAGGGCGAAGCGGAGGCCGGTGTACTCGGTGTACGCGCCGAAGATGATCTCCGAGTCGGCGACGGGCATGTCGAAGGGCGGGCGCTGGAGTTCGGCGAGGCCGGCGACGAAGAAGACGATCGCGCCGACGATCTGCCAGGGCAGCCACCACCACTCGAAGGCGTCGAGGATGCCGGGGAGCGAGACGGTGCCGGCCGCCATGGCCACCGAGGCGGCCGTCAGGAGCATGGGCAGTTCGTAGGCGAGGAGCTGGGCGGCGGTGCGCAGGCCACCGAGGAGGGAGAACTTGTTGGCGGAGGCCCAGCCGGCCATCAGCGAGCCGAGGACACCGACGCCCATGACCGCCAGGACGAAGAAGACACCGGCGTCGATGACCTGCCCGACGGCTCCCTCGTCCGGGCCGATCGGGATGGCGAGCAGGACGAGGAGGTAGGGCAGGAGGGCGACGGCGGGGGCCAGTTGGAAGATGCGGCGGTCGGCGCCCGCGGGGACGACGTCCTCCTTCTGCGCGAACTTCACGCCGTCGGCGATCAGCTGGGCCCAGCCGTGGAAGCCGCCGGCGTACATGGGGCCGACGCGGCCCTGCATGTGGGCCATGACCTTGTGCTCGGTCTGGCCGATGAGCAGGGGAAAGGTGAGGAAGACGACGAAGACGATCAGGAGTCGCAGGGTGACGTCGAGCACGTCGTTCACCGCGGGCCTCCTGTGGAGTGGTCTGTGGGGTCTTCGGGGTTTGTGGGGGCTTCGGTATCTGTGGGCTTCTTGGGATGCGTGGGATTCGGGTTCGTGGGGTCTGTGGGCTTGGGGACCGTGACGCCGTCGGGCCCGGTCGGTTCCGTGGGCTCCGCGGATTCACTGGCGCCCGTGGCATCTGTCGGTTCCGCCGGCCTCGCGGGTTCCCCGGCGCGTCCGGCCTCTGCTGAGTCGGTGGGCTCCGTGGGTTCCGTGCGTGGTCCAGGCTGGTCCGTCGGCGTCTCCGGCCCGGTCGAGGGCTTCGGGTCCGGCAACGGCGCGGCCTCCGGCGAGGGTTGCGGTGCCGGCTCGTCGAAAGCGGGGCGTGCGTGGTGCCACGGGGCGTCCGTGCTGCGCGGGGCGGGCGAGGGCCGGTCCGGCTCGCTGCCGCCCCGGTCGGACGCGGCCCGCTGGCTCGCGCTGCCCTCCGACGCGCTGCGCGCCCGGCGCGGCCCCGACGGAGCCGGAGCAGTCGACGCACCGGGCGTGGACTGGCTCGCCGACCCCTCGGCCGCCGAACGCATGCGGCGCGGACCAGCCCCGGACGACCCGGACGACCCGCCCGACTCCCCCGCAGCCGCCGCCTGACTCGCCGAACCCTCCGCCGCCGAACGCATGCGGCGCGGACCAGCCCCGGACGACCCGGACGACCCGCCCGACTCCCCCGCAGCCGCCGCCTGACTCGCCGAACCCTCCGCC
>NZ_JBWKIF010000038.1:0-6065 GCF_056432865.1 Streptomyces sp. NPDC044921 | reverse complement strand
CCGCCGAACGCGTCCGGCGTACCGGGCGGTCCCCGGCCGCGCGCACCGGGCGGTCCCCCGGTGTGCGGGCCGGGCCGCGGGACGGGCGGGTGGGGGCCGGGGGGAGCTGGCCCTTCAGGGGGCCCCACTCGTTCGGGTCGGGGACGCCGGGCGGGAGCATCTGGCGGCGCTTGGGGCCGCCGTGCTCCGACTCGCCGGGCTCCTTCGCGCCGGGCCAGGCCTTGGCGACCCGGGCGGCGAGGACGAAGTCCTTGCGCAGGGGGTGGCCCTCGAAGTTCTCGGGCAGGAGGAGGTGGTCCAGCGCCGGGTGGCCCTCGAAGGTGACGCCGAACATCTCGTGCGTCTCACGCTCGTGCCAGGCGGCACCGGCGTACACACCGATCGCCGACGGCAGGGCCGGGGCGTCGTGCGGGACGGTCGTGCGCAGCAGGAGACGGCGGACCGGGGACAACGCGGCGACGTGTGCCGCGACGCGGAAACCGGTGCCCGGTTCGTCGACCGCGCTCAGCCAGTCGAAGTAGGTGCAGCCGAGCCGGTCACGGGCGGTCTCCAGGGCGGAGATCCAGGCGGCCGGGGGCACATCGACCGTGAGGACCTCGTAGGACTCCTCGGCGGTGGCGTCGGGGCCGAAGAGTTCCCCGGCGTCGGCGGGGAGCCAGCCGACCGCGGTCATCGGCCCTCCCCGGACGTCGACCCGGACCCAGATCCGGATCCAGACCCGGACCCGGACCCGGACGACGACCCGGACCCGAACCCGGATCCGGAGTCGGATTCAGACCCGGAGTCGGATCCGGACCCGGACCCGGAGTCGGATCCGGACCCGGCCCCTGTCCCGGTCGCCGGGCCGGTGACCGGGACAGGGGCCGGCGGCTGTACGAGGCCGCTCTGCAGGGCCGCCGCCGAGGGGCGTTCCGCACCCGTCCCGTACCGCTCCCCCAGCGACTCGCGGGCGATCTTCTCCTGGAGCTTGAGGATGCCCTGCAGGAGCGCCTCGGGCCGGGGCGGGCAGCCGGGGACGTAGACGTCCACGGGGATGATCTGGTCGACGCCCTTGGTGACGGAGTACGAGTCCCAGTACGGGCCGCCGCAGTTGGAGCAGGCGCCGAAGGAGATGACGTACTTGGGCTCGGGCATCTGCTCGTACAGGCGCTTCACGGCGGGGGCCATCTTGTCCGTGACCGTGCCGGAGACGACCATCAGGTCGGCCTGCCGCGGGCCCGGCGCGAAGGGGATGACGCCGAGGCGGATGAAGTCGTGGCGGGCCATCGACGCGGCGATGAACTCGATGGCGCAGCAGGCGAGTCCGAAGTTGAAGACCCAGAGCGAGTAGCGGCGGCCCCAGTTCAGGATCACCTTCATCGGCTCGGGCGCGAGGCGCGCGAGGGCGCCGAGCCGCTTCGGCTCGGGCAGCAGCACGGGCTCGGGGGTCACGTCCATGCCAGGACGCCCTTCTTGTAGGCGTAGAGCAGGCCCACGGCCAGGAAGCCGAGGAAGATGAACATCTCCACCAGGGTCGTCGCACCGTAGCCGGGAGCGGCGAAGACAGTGGCCCAGGGGAACAGGAAGATGGAGTCGACGGCGAAGATCACGTAGAGGAACGCGTAGACGTAGTAGCGGACCTGGGTGTGGGCCCAGCCCTCGCCGACGGGGTCGACGCCGCACTCGTACGTCAGCAGTTTCTCCGGCGTGGGCACCACGGGCCGCAGCAGGCGGCCGGCCCCGAAGGCGACGGCGACGAACAGCACGCCGACGACGGCGAGCAGTCCGACGACCGAGTAGGACTGGAAGTAGTCCGCCGCGACGACGGTCGTGGTGACGACGGTCCGTTCCGGCACGTCCGTCCCTCGCTCCCTGAAACTCGGACTGGATCCTGCGCCGAGACCGCGGCGTCCCGGTCGGCCGGGACGGCGTCCCGGCCCTGCCGGGACACGGGTGCCGCTGTTCGACGATCTGTACGCACGGGAGTCTAGGCCCTGATAAAGGCAGGGTAAGCAGCCCGTCACGCCCCGGCATGCGGGGGTGGGGTTTTCCTCAGTGGATCCTGGCGGTCCACCTCATGGCGCGGTGGTGTGCCGCCGGGCACGCTTACGCGTATGACCGAACGCTTCCCGTCGCCCGGCACCCCCGGGACCAAGACGGCGGCCGGGCGGGACGACCGCCCGCCCCCGCCCCGTCTCGCCTACGACCGGCACACCTGGAAGGAGATCGCGCACCTCCTGGCGAACCTTCCGGTGGCGCTGCTCGGCTTCACCTATGTGATGACGGTGCTCTTCACCGGCTTGGGCCTGACGCTCACCGTGGTCGGCTTGCCGCTGCTGGCGGCCGGGCTCATGGGGGCGCGGCAGCTGGGCAGGATGGAGCGGGCCAGGGCCCGGGCGCTGCTCGGGGTGCGGGTGGACGAGCCGAGCCGGCTGCGGCTGCGCGGCGGGGGCGGCTTCTTCCAGCGGTTGTGGATGCAGCTGAAGGACCCGGTGGGCTGGCGCACGGTGCTGTACGAGGCCGTCCGGCTGCCGTGGGGGGTCTTCACGTTCGCGTTCACGCTGACCTCGCTGTTCGTGCTGTGGCCGGTGCTGCCGTTCGTGGCGCGGGGTCTGACCAACGTGGACCGGGCGATGGTGCGGGGGCTGCTGTCGCCCTCGGACGAGCTGGAGCGGCGCATCGCGGAGCTGGAGTCGGACCGGGGCGTGGTGGTCGACACGGCGGCGGCGGACCTGCGGCGCATCGAGCGGGACCTGCACGACGGGGCGCAGGCCCGGCTGGTCAATCTGGCGATGGGCCTGGGCCTGGCCAAGGAGAAGGTGCTGGAGGACCCGGACGCGGCGGCCGCGATGGTCGAGGAGGCGCACGGAGAGGTGAAGCTGGCGCTGCAGGAGCTGCGGGACCTGGCCCGGGGCATCCACCCGGCGGTGCTGACCGACCGCGGCCTGGACGCGGCCCTGTCCTCGGTCGCCTCGCGGTGCACGGTGCCGGTCAAGGTGACGGTCGACCTGCCCGCCCGGCCCGCCGCGGCGATCGAGGGCATCGCCTACTTCACCGTCTCGGAGCTGCTGCAGAACGTCAGCAAGCACAGCCGGGCGAAGTCGGCGTCGGTGGAGGTGTGGCGCACGGACGACCGGTTGCTCATCCAGGTGTGGGACGACGGCCGCGGGGGCGCGCGCCTGGACGGCGGCACGGGGATGAGGGGCCTGGCCGACCGGCTGGACGCCGTGGACGGCCTGTTCGTCCTGGAGTCCCCCGAGGGCGGCCCGACGACGGTCACGGCGGAACTGCCGTGGCGCGACCGCGCGGACGCCGCCGCCCCGGACGCCCGGCACTAGGGCCGGACCGCGCGCGGGCCCGGGGTGGGGAAAACCCCCCGGCCAAGACGCCGACGACCTCCATGGTCCGCCGACCTGCGGCGGAGCAGGGTGGATGGCGGGGAACACAGCCGCAGGACGAGGAGAAGGACGACGCCGATGGCCACGGAGTACGGACAGGGATACGGGCTCGGCAGCGGGTCCGGGTTCACCGGGAGCACCGAACGGCGGCACCGGCTGCCCGCCGCGCTGCGCGCCCCGGTCGAGGGCCGCACCTGGCGCGAGCTCGGTTACGTGCTGCTGAGCCTGCCGGTCAGCATCCTGCTGTTCACCTACGCCGTCACGATGGTGTCGCTGGGGGCGGGCCTGCTGGTGACGTTCCTCGGCATCCCCGTGCTGGCGGCCGCGCTCGCCGGGTGCCGCGGCATCGGAGCCCTGGAGCGGGTGCGGGCCAGGGCGCTGCTGGACCTGGACGTGGCCGACCCGGAGCCGCTGCGGGTGCAGCGGCAGGGCACCCTGGCGTGGATGGGCGCCGTCCTCAAGAGCGGCACCTCGTGGCGGGCGCTGCTGTACTCGGTGCTGCAACTGCCCTGGGCGGTGTTCTCGTTCGGCGTCACCGTGAGCGTGTGGGCGCTGGGCTGGGGGCTGCTGACGTACCCGCTGTGGTTCTGGGCGCTGCCGGTGCACGCCGGGCAGAACGGGATCCAGCTGTACGGCGACGAGACGCACCGCGTCTACCTGGACAACCCCTTCGAGATCACGGTGACGGCGCTGGTGGGTCTGCTCTTCACGATCGCCACGCCGTGGATCGTGCGGGCCCTGACGATGGTGGACCGGCTGATGGTGCACGGGCTGCTCGGGCCCTCGCGGCTGGCGTCGCGGGTGGTGGAGCTGGAGTCGGACCGGGGGGTCGTGGTCGACACGGCGGCGGCGGACCTGCGGCGCATCGAGCGGGACCTGCACGACGGGGCGCAGGCCCGGCTGGTGGCCCTGGCCATGGACCTGGGGCTCGCGAAGGAGAAGCTCCACGAGGATCCGGAAGCGGCCCGGCGGATGGTGGACGAGGCGCACGGCGAGGTGAAGACGGCGCTGCAGGAGCTGCGGGACCTGGCCCGGGGCATCCACCCGGCGGTGCTGACCGACCGCGGCCTGGACGCGGCCCTGTCCTCGGTGGCCTCGCGCTGCACGGTGCCGGTGCAGGTGGAGGTCGACCTGGCGGAGCGGCCGGCGCCGGCGATCGAGGGGATCGCCTACTTCACGGTGTCGGAGCTGCTGCAGAACATCAGCAAGCACTCCCGGGCGACCTGGGCGGGCGTGGAGGTGTGGCGGACGGAGAGCCGGCTGATGCTCCAGGTCGTGGACAACGGCGTGGGCGGGGCCGAGATGTCCCGGGGGTCCGGGCTGGCGGGGCTGGCGGAGCGGCTCGACGCGGTGGACGGGATCCTGGTGGTCGACTCGCCGGCGGGCGGGCCGACCCGGGTGACGGCCGAGCTGCCGTGGCGCGGGGAGCACGTGCGGTGACCGACGCGGGGGCCCGGGCCTGAACCCGTCTGCGCCCTGGACGACGTGACCGGCCGGAGGGCACTGCCCTCCGGCCCTGATCGCTGCCCGCCGTCACCCGAATCGGCCGGTCGAGAAGCGGGTCCCGCCCCCACGCACCCGCCGAGCCTGAAATGCTGGAACCTGTCGCACGGGTGGGCGCGGGGCCGTTGTGGGCCGCGGACGGGCGGCTCGGGCTGTGGGGGGCCGAACATCGTGGAGGACAGGGTGCGGGTGGTCATCGCCGAGGATTCCGTGCTGCTCAGGGAGGGACTGACCCGGCTGCTGACCGACCGGGGGCACGAGGTGGTCGCCGGGGTCGGCGACGGCGAGGCGCTGATCAAGACCATCACGGAGCTGGACGCGCAGGGCGAGCTGCCGGACGTGGTCGTCGCCGACGTGCGGATGCCGCCGACGCACACCGACGAAGGCGTCCGGGCGGCGGTGCAGTTGCGCAAGGCGCACCCGGGGCTGGGTGTGCTGGTGCTGTCGCAGTACGTGGAGGAGCGCTACGCGACGGAGCTGCTGGCGGGCTCCAGCCGGGGCGTCGGCTATCTGCTGAAGGACCGGGTGGCGGAGGTCCGCGAGTTCGTGGACGCGGTGGTGCGGGTGGCCGGGGGCGGTACGGCGCTGGACCCGGAGGTGGTCGCGCAGCTGCTGGGCCGCAGCCGCAAGCAGGACGTGCTGGCGGGGCTGACCCCGAGGGAGCGGGAGGTGCTGGGGCTGATGGCGGAGGGGCGGACCAACTCGGCGATCGCCCGGCAGCTGGTGGTGAGCGACGGGGCGGTCGAGAAGCACGTCAGCAACATCTTCCTCAAGCTGGGGCTGTCCCCGAGCGAGGGCGACCACCGCCGCGTGCTGGCCGTGCTGACGTACCTCAATTCGTGAGACTCCCGGCATGCGGGTCAGGGCGCTCGAACGTCTCGAAGTCGTGTCCAACATGCGAATGACCCGAGGAAGGGGATCCTCGCGGTCGTAGGGTTGATCTGGGAGGGCCTGCGGGAAGGCCTGTCCCGGACAGCCGCCTCTAGGGAGGTCCAGTTCAGTGACCAGCCAGGTCAGTAGCCCAGCGGAGCAGGCCGACGGAGCAGTCGTAGCGGAGCAGCGCGAAGCGGCGGGCGCGAAGGACGTCCGGCGCCTGGACCGGGTGATCATCAGGTTCGCGGGGGACTCGGGTGACGGTATGCAGCTCACCGGTGACCGTTTCACCTCGGAGACCGCGTCGTTCGG
>NZ_JBWKIF010000037.1:0-50847 GCF_056432865.1 Streptomyces sp. NPDC044921 | reverse complement strand
CGACTGGCTGGACTGGTACAACTACCACCGACCCCACACCGGCATCAGCGGCCACACCCCAGCCAGCCGCGTCACCAACCTGTCCGGACAGCACAGCTAGCCCCGCCCGGTCAGGGTGCCGCCGTCCCCGCGGCGTCGGCGCCGCGGCCCGGGACGGCCACCCCGGGCCGCTCCGTGCCGGTGCCCGTGCCCGGGTACCGTCCGGCCAGTTCGAACGCCGACAGCACCACCCGCGCCTGGTACTCCGCCTGCCGGGCGACCGGGATCCAGCGCGCCCCGCAGCCCTCGTGGTAGTCGGCGCACCACGCGTCGATCAGCCGGTCCAGCTCCGGCAGCGCCCCGGCCGGATCGTGCCCGGCGGCCCGCACGAGCTGGTGGAGCAGCCCGGCGGTGCGCAGGGCCAGCCGTCGCCCGGAGATGCGCAGGGCGGCCAGGTGGGCGCTGCTGAGGGACGGCAGGGGGCGGGTGGCGCCGGTGCCGGTGTCGGGGTCCCAGGCGTCGGCGAGGCCGGGGCAGATCAGGAGGTAGTCGTCGACCGGGGCCAGCAGGCGCGCCGCGTCGCGTGCGGTGGCCAGGTGCGGGCGGATCCGGGCCAGCAGGTCGCGCAGGAGGCCCGTGTCGTGGCGCAGGGTGCGGCTGACGGCCCGCAGCACCGCGTCCCGGTCCCCCGGCGGGGCCCCGTCGGACACGGCCGCCACGCCCCACATGGGCGCCTCGACGACGGCGGTGACGGTGCCGTGCCGGTACGGGTGGAACCACGTCGACTCGACGGCGGCCTCGGTGATGGCGGCGGCCAGACCGGCCCGGCGCGGTGGCGGGATGCGGTAGACGGCGGGCCCGAGGCCGGGCCAGTACAGCGCGTCGTAGGCGCCGAGTTCGCGGGGGATGCCGAGCCGGGCTGCGATGTGGGCGAGGCGCCGGTCGAGGCCGGGCAGGTCGTGGGTGAGTTCGACGAAGCCGCCGCCGACGTCGACGCCGTGCAGGGAGCACTGCAGGAACGGCCGCAGTTCGTCCTGGACGTCGAGGAGGGCGCGGGTCTCCGGCAGCGCGGCGGCGTCCGCGCCGTCGGGCAGCCACTCGGGCTGTTCCAGGAAGCCGGGCCGGAAGAAGTTCCGGAAGTACCGGCCGAGGGCGTAGGGGCCGGTCAGCCAGCCCTCGTTGCGACGCAGGCCGTCCGGGTCGAGGCTGAGCAGCAGGTTCCAGGTGGCGTCGGCGCCCTCGGTGAGCCGCGGGTCGGCCAGGGCCCGCTCGGCCAGGCGCAGCACGGTGGCGCCGCCCACGGGTTCGTTGGCGTGGGGCCCGGCGACGACGAGGACGTGGCGGTCGCCGTGGCCGACGGACAGCAGCCACAGGGGCGTGCCCGCCCGGGACGTCCCGACCCGGCGCAGCCGGGCGTCACGGGGGTGGCGGGCGGCGAGTGCGGCGGCCCAGGAGGCCAGTTCGTCGACGGTCGGGTAGCGCGGGAGGGGCGGCAGGGCACACCTCCGATGCGGCGCCGTCGGTTCACCAGGAGTACATGGCGTACGCACAGTCAGTCACGACTTCGGGGGTACGTCAACACCGCGGTGCACAAAGGGGTTTCGGCCATCGCGAACGGGGCGCCGGACGGGGGCGCCGAGGCCGGGGCCGGGGCGGGGTGCGGTTTTCGGTCAGGTGGTGGACAGCCGGAACAGCATGTGCCCGAAGCCGACCTGGTCGCCCTCGCGGACGACGGCCGCGCCGACGACCCGCCGTCCGTTGACGGTCGTGCCGTTGGTGGAGCCGAGGTCGCGCAGGACCCACAGGCCGCCCTGGTGGCGCAGTTCGGCGTGCACGCGGGAGACCGTCTCGTGGTTGAGCCGCAGGCCGCTGGCGGGGTCGCGGCCTATGCGCAGCGGATGGCCGTGCGCCGGGTGGGGCAGCAGCAGCTTGGGCAGCCGCTCGGCCTGCCAGGCCCGGCGCAGCCGCACGGTGAACCCGGAGACCGCCTCGACGGACCCGAACAGCAGGCGGGCGAACCTGCCCTCCGTGGGCAGGTCGGCGGTCAGCACCGCGAGCTCGTCCGAGCGGCGGGCGGCGAGCGCCAGTTCCATGCGGCGGATGAACGTGTCGTGGGACAGGCGGCCCATGGCGACGCCGTCGCGGAGCACCCGCAGCGCCCTGTCGCGCTCCGCGTCGGAGAGCCGCGCGGGGTACGTGTTGAACTCGAAGGACGACGTCACGTCGTGATTGTCGGGCAGCGTGGCCGGGCTGTCCAGGAAACGGGAGAACGCCCGTCACGCGCCCGTACCCGGTGAGACCCGCCGCAAAAGGGTGGATGCACCAGCGGATTGATCGCGTTTGACGCACCATGGACGGGCTACATCACGGTGAGCAGACGAAGGGGAACCGTCCGTGCAGTTCGAGGTGTGGGCACCGCAGGCCGGCCGAGTGACGCTCCAGTGCGACGGCGTCAGCCGCGCGTTGGAGCGCGATCCGGACAGGGTGGGATGGTGGTGGGGCGAGGCGGAGGCGCGCGACGGGTCCCGGTACGGCTTCGCGCTGGACGACGGGCCGGTGCTGCCCGATCCGCGCTCGCGCCGCCAGCCGGACGGTCCGGACGGGCTGAGCGCCGTCGTGGACCACGAGCGGTACGCGTGGCGCGTGCCCTGGCGGGGGCGGCCGCTGCCCGGGGCGGTGCTGTACGAGTTGCACGTGGGGACGTACACGCCCGAGGGCACCCTGGACGCGGCCGCGGCGCGCCTGGTCCATCTCGCGGAACTCGGCGTCACGCACGTGGAACTGATGCCGCTCACCCCCTTCCCGGGCACCCACGGCTGGGGCTACGAGGGCGTCTCCCTGTGGGCGGTGCACGAGCCGTACGGCGGACCCGAGGCGCTGAAACGCTTCGTCGACCGGGCCCACGAACTCGGGCTCGGCGTGGTCCTCGACGTGGTGCACAACCACTTCGGCCCGTCCGGCAACTACCTGCCCGTCTTCGGCCCGTACCTCACGGACACCCACCACACGCCCTGGGGCGCCGCCGTCAACCTCGACGCGCCCGGCTCGGACGAGGTGCGCGCGTTCCTGATCGGCAGCGCCCTGGCCTGGCTGCGCGACTACCGGCTGGACGGGCTGCGGCTGGACGCGGTGCACGCCCTGGTGGACACGCGCGCGCTGCACTTCCTGGAGGAGCTGTCGACGGCCGTGGACGCCCTGGCCGCCGAGGTGGAGCGGCCGCTGTTCCTGGTCGCCGAGTCGGATCTGAACGACCCGCGGCTCATCACCGCCCGGTCCGAGGGCGGCCTCGGGCTGCACGCGCAGTGGAACGACGACTTCCACCACGCCCTGCACACGGTGCTCACGGGCGAGTCGCAGGGGTACTACGCCGACTTCGCGCGCGCGTCCCTGGGCGGCCTCGCCAAGACCCTCACCGGCGGGTACTTCCACGACGGGTCGTACTCCAGCTTCCGCGAACGCCGCCACGGGCGCCCCCTGGACCGCACCCGGGTGGCCGGGCACCGGCTGCTCGGCTACAGCCAGACCCACGACCAGGTCGGCAACCGCGCGCAGGGGGACCGGCTGTCCGCGCTGGTCTCCCCCGGGCTGCTGGCCTGTGCGGCCACGCTGGTGCTGACGGCGCCGTTCACGCCGATGCTGTTCATGGGCGAGGAGTGGGCGGCGGGCACGCCCTGGCAGTTCTTCACCGACCACACGGACCCGGAGCTGGCGGACGCCGTACGCCGGGGCAGGCGGCGGGAGTTCGCCGCGCACGGGTGGAGGGAGGAGGACGTGCCCGACCCGCAGGACCCGGCGACCCGGGACCGCTCCTGCCTGGACTGGTCGGAGCCGGAACGCGAGCCCCACGCGCGCGTGCTGGACTGGTACCGCCGCCTCCTCGCCCTGCGCCGCGAGCAGCCCGACCTGACCGACCCGGACCTCGCCGACACGAAGGTGGCCTACGACGACGAGCGGCGCTGGATCGCCTTCCGGCGCGGGGACGTGCTGGTGGCGGTGAACCTCGGCCCGGAGCCGGCCGCGCTGCCGCTGGGTGTGCCCCACGCGCGCGTGCTGGCCGCCTGGGAGCCCGTGGAGACGCCGGGGGCGGACGGGGTGGTGCGGCTGCCCGGGGAGTCGGGCGTGGTGCTGCTGCAGGAGTGAGTCAGCCGGGGCGGGTCACAGGGCCTCGTCCGCGGTGCCCAGGTCCGTCACCCGTTCCAGCAGGATCGGCTCCCAGGCGTGGCGCAGCCGGGTGCGCGGCAGGGAGGCGTCGTCCTGGGCGGTGAGGGCCCGGGCGAGGTCGACGACGGCGTCGCAGCGGGCCAGCCACAGGCCGCGCAGGCAGGGCCGGGCGCCGTAGCCGGCGAGGGTGGCGGCGCGTACGGCGGCGGGCGCGCCGACGGTGAGCGCGAGGCCCGCGATGTCCTCGGCCGGGTCACCGACCACCGCGCCGGACCAGCCGAGGACGCCGCGCACCCGTCCGTCCGCGCCGACCACGAGGTGTCCCGCCGTCAGGGCGTGGTGGGTGAGGACCGCCGAACCGGGCTGGGCGGTCAGCTGGGCCGCGGCGGGCGGGGTCAGCTGGTGCAGGCGGGCGGCGTCGAACTCGTCGGCCTCGGCGAGGCGTTGGGCGGCGCGCACGGCCTCCCGGCGCAGCCCCTCCAGGGAGCGGGGCGCGGCGCGCGGCACGCCGAGGGTCTCGGCCTGCCTCACCGGCACCTCGCGCAGGCCCGTGAGCAGTCCCGCGAGGTCGGCCTCGCCGACGGCGGACACGTCGTGCCGTTCGCCCGACCCGCCGGGCAGCCTGGTGTCCAGCGTGTAGGCCAGTCCGGGCGCCCACTCGCCGTGCGCGACGCTGGCCGGGACCGCCACCGGGACGTGCGGGCGGACGAGGTCGCGCAGGCGCACTTCGCGGCGCCGGCGCACGCTGGCCTCGCGGTCGGGGGCCAGGCGCAGGACGTGCCGCGTGCCGACCCACCAGGTGGTGGGTTCCGCGCCCCGAGTGGCGGGCCGGACGTCCGGGCCGCCGTCCTGTGCGGTGCCCCCGCCTTCCGTGTCCCGCGGGCCGGCCTCCGTGCCGGCCCTGCCTTGCCTGCCGTCCTGCAGCAGGGACAGGACCAGCCGGCGGACGGTGTCCGTGGTGGGGGTGGGTGGCTGGGTCATGGTCGCGCCGTTGCCGTTCGTCAGGCGTGCGGGGGACATCGGTGGTCTCACTCCACTATGACCAGCTCACGGGTGGTGCCGTTCAGGCGCCGCCCGCCGTCGTCGGTGACGGTGACGATGTCCTCGATGCGCACGCCGAACCGGCCGGGCAGGTAGACGCCGGGTTCCACGGAGAAGCACATGCCGGGCACGAGGGGCTGCTCCTCGCCCTCGATCATGTACGGCGGCTCGTGGGTGGTGACGCCGATGCCGTGCCCGGTGCGGTGGATGAAGTACTCGCCGTAACCGGCGTCGGCGATGACGGCGCGGGCGGCCCGGTCGACGTCCTGGCAGGCGGCTCCCGGCCGTACCGCGCGGAATCCGGCCTCCTGGGCCGCGCGCACCACGTCGTGGACCCGGCGCTCCTCGTCGGTGGGCGGGCCGACGTGGACCGTGCGGGAGGTGTCGGAGCCGTAACCGTCCTTCAGGCCGCCGAAGTCGAGGACGACCATGTCGCCGGGGGCGATGACACGGTCGCCGGCCTCGTGGTGGGGGTTGGCGCCGTTCGGGCCGGAGGCGACGATGGTGAAGTCGACCTGTTCGTGGCCGTGCCGGCGCAGCAGCCGGTCGAGGTCCGCGGCCACCTCGGACTCCCGGCGGCCGGCGAACGGGACGTCCCGGATCTCCTCGAACGCGGCGGCGGCGGCGGCGCCCGCGGCCGCCATGAGCTCCAGTTCGGCCGCGTCCTTGACGGCGCGCAGCATCGGCAGGGCCTCGGTGAGCGAGGCGTAGGAGCTGCCCGGCAGGGCCCGCTGGAGGGCCAGCAGGTGCAGCGCCCACGCGTTGTCGCTGACGCCGAACCGGCCCGCCGGGTCGAGGAGCGCGGCGGTGGCGGCGTAGGGATCCTTGCCGTCGGTCCAGTCGCGCAGGGTCAGGGCGGGCGCGCCCGCGGCCTGGAGCGCGTCGGGGGCCTCCAGCGCGGGGACGACGAGGACGGGGTCCTGCCCGGCGGCGAGGACGAGCAGGGTGAGCCGCTCGGTGACCGCCGGGGGTGTGTATCCGGTGAGCCACACCAGGTCCGGCCCGGGGGCGACGAGCAGGCCCGCGAGCCCGGCCTCGTCGGCGGTCCGCGCGGCGCGCTCCATGCGGGCCCGGTAGTCGTCGGCGGTGAAGGACGCGGCCGTGCTTCCGGTCATCCGGGCCTCCCAGGGCGGACGAAGGGGCTACGGGCAGCATCCTGCCCGCCCGGAGGGGGCGGCGCGAGCCGTCTGCGGGCTTTCGCCCCGGCACCACGGCTAACGTCAGCACATTGATCACCCATTAGCCCTAATGCTTAGATGACGTTTCACCAGGGGACATCGCGGACCACGGCACGGAACCGGAGTACGAGGAGGCCGCGCGCCTGCTCGGGCTGCGCGACGGCGACGCCCCGTTCCCGGTGCCGACCTGCCCGGGCAACCACGACAGCCGCGCGCCCTACCGCAAGGCGCTGCTCGGCAGGCCGGGGACCGAGGGGCCGGTCGACAGCGTCCACGTCTTCGACGACGCCGCCGTGCTGATGTGCGACTCCAGCGTCCCGGGCAGCGACGACGGCGAGCTGACGGAGCAGACCTGCGACTGGATCGAGGCCACCCTCGACGAACTCGACGGCGGCCTCCCGGCGCTGCTCGCCTTCCACCACCCGCCGGTGGCGCTGCACCACGGAGATCGCCGGCCTGGTCACCGGCCACGCCCACACGCCCGCGGCGACCTCGTTCGCGGGACGCCCGCTGGTCGTCGGACCCGGTGTGACGTGGACGCTGCGACTGCCCTGGGAGGGCGAGCCGGTCGCGGACGTCGACGCGCCGCCCGGGCCGGCCTTCCACGTCCTGGACGACGCGGGGCGACTGACCAGCCACTTCCGCGTCGTCACGTGACGCCGCCGGCTCATCTGCCCGTGTGGTTCACGTGATGACGGCCGGTACGACCGTCACTTGCCGGTAGCCGCCCCCGCGGTGACGCACGGTCAGTTTCACCTCCCGCCCGGGACGGGCGCGGGCGACGGCCCGCACCAGGTCGGCGGCCGTGTCGATCCGGGTCGCGCCGAAGTTCAGCAGCACGTCACCGCGGACCAGCCCCGCCCGCTGCGCCGGTCCGGGGACGTGGAGCCCGACGACCACGGCCCCGGGCCTGCGCGCGTCCATGACCTGCACGCCGAGGGTCACGGCGCCGGGCGCGAACGCGGCGGCGGACGCGGCGGCGGACGGCGAGGGACGGGTGAGCGCGGGCGCGTGCCGCCCGCGCGGGTCGAGCGCCCCGCCCTGGCCGGTCACCGTGGCGCCCATCGCCCCCAGCCCGACCCCGGACAGCACCAGGACGGCCCCGGCGAACCCGGCGAGCAGCACGTTCAGCAGCCGCCGCCCGCGCCGCCGGGCGGCGTGCGGGCGCCGCCTCGGCGGTCCGGACCCGGTCGCCGGTGACGACTCGGGCTCCTGACCCGGCATCGGCTTGGGTCGCAGCGCGGTTCGTTTCATGGCTCGCCTCCGGGTGGTGCCGATCGCCTCCGGCGGACGCCGGAAGGATCTCGGCAGATGCTCTACCCGGCCCGCCGGCCGCAGACGAGCCACGAACGAGTGAGACTGAGCGGCGCGATCCCGGTGCGTCAGCCGGTGTGGCCCTCCCCGTGATTGCCGTGCGCGCCGTCGAACGTCCCCATGACGCGCAGCATCTGGCCCCCGGGCACCCGGAAGACGTCCTTCCAGCCGTACTCGTTGGGCGCGAGCGGGATGCTGGTGCCCGCGTCGTAGCGGACTGGCGTGCGGGTGCCTCCCACGGCCGGGTCGATGCTGATCCGGCTGGAACGTACCGCCTCAGCCGAGGGCGGGCACCGGCACGGCCGGTGGCCGGTCGGGGAGGAAGCCGTGGGCCCGCCGGGACAGCCACTCGTCCTTGTAACGGTCCACGCTGCGGTGCCAGTTCAGGATGCCGGACAGCCAGTTGCGCAGGTCGGCCACGTACGTCCCCATGGCGGCCCGGGCT
Organism: Streptomyces sp. NPDC044921; assembly: GCF_056432865.1. Taxonomy (NCBI): domain Bacteria; kingdom Bacillati; phylum Actinomycetota; class Actinomycetes; order Kitasatosporales; family Streptomycetaceae; genus Streptomyces; species Streptomyces sp. NPDC044921. The sequence continues at coordinate 42,729 of NZ_JBWKIF010000037.1, read as the reverse complement.
TCCTCCGTGAGCTGGAAGTCGTCGTACAGAATGGGCAGTTCGTGTTCGACGACGTGCTCGAACTGCCGCATGCGCTGGCTCATCAGGTCGTGCACGATACCGAGGCCGGTCGGGTAGTCGCAGCCGAAGAAGGTCTGCACGACGAGGATCGCGTTGTGGATCTCGCCCTCGTACTCGATCTCCTTCTGGTACGAGAAGACGTCGTTGAGCAGGCACGCGAAATCCATCGCCGCGTTCTCCAGCGACCGGACCGGTCCGCTGCGGTAGACCTCCGGCGGGATGGCCGGGCCGTGTCCCAGCCGGCACAGGCTCAGCGTGAGGTCGGAGCCGAAGGTGGCCCGGCGCATCTCCAGGTAGTCGACCGGGTCGGGGACGCGGTTCTGGAGCTGGTTGGACAGCTCCCACACCCAGCTCTCGGTCATGGCGTCGATCGCGGCCTTGAGCGTGCGCCGGGCGTCGGGCGTCATGTCCGCGGTAGTGCGCAGCCACAGGTCGATGAGGCTGCGTTCCATGGCGTTGACCGGGACGGGTGGTTCGGCACCGTCGACCGGCATGCAGTCGGACAGGCGGGCCGTGGTCAGGCGGGCGGCGGCCAGGTCGCGGCGGTGGCCGTAGACGAGCGGGTAGTAGTCGTCGCCGTAGGTGCCCCAGGCGAGCCACTGCGAGCTGAGGTCGAGGGCCTCGGGGGTGGCGTCCGGGTCGAGTCCGGCCGCGCAGAGCGGCAGGTCGTAGGCCCTGAGTTTGTCGGCGTCCCAGACGCCCTCGGCGAGGATGCCCATCCGGGTCACCCAGTCGGTCAGGTTCCGGCGGGAGCGGTCGAGGTGCGGGCTGAGCTCCAGCGGGAACGGCATGCGGATGTCGGGGATCCGGGACGGTCCGACCTTCTGGTAGGGCACGTGCGTGTAGGAGCGCATCCGTTCGGCTCCCGCGGAGGCGAGCAGGGCGCGCACGTCGGCGGCGGAGGTCCCCATGCCGCTGCATCCCGGCCAGGGGCTGCCCCCGCGCACGGCGTTCTCGTTCATGTAGCGGCTGGAGCGCAGGTGCCACTCGTGACCGCCGGACTGCCAGTCCTGCAGGCCCTTGGTGTACGCCGCCACGGCCGCGACCTCGTCGGGCCGCAGGCCCTTCTCCAGCGCCAGCGCGGGCACTTCGGTGAACGCCGTGTGCTCGAACTGGTGGAGCCGGGAGGTGAGGACGTCGTTGACGGTGTCGGCGGCCTCCTGGGTGGTGCAGCCGAAGAAGGTCTCCAGGACCAGCACGCCGTTGCTGTTCTCCCCCTCCTCCTCGACCTCGCGCTGGTAGGAGAACAGGTCGTTGCGCAGGTGCACGGCGTCGGAGAACGTCTCCATCAGCACCCTCAGCGGCCTGGAGGCGGCGACGGAGGCGGGGACTTCGGCGGTCGCGTACTCCACGAGCCCCGCCGACCAGGGGGCGCCGCCGACCTTGCGGCGCATCTCGATGTACTCGACGGGGTTGGCGATCCGCCCCTCGTTGATGTTGGACAGCTCCCACATCGACTCGTTCAGCAGGTGCTCGGTGGCCACGGCGAAGCGGCGGCGCCAGCCCTCGGACATGGCGGGCACCGTGCGCGCCCACAGGTCGGCGAGACCCGCCTCGACCGGGTTCTCCGGTTCCGGCACGGGGGTCGCGAGGTCCAGCGGCATGAACAGGGGCAGCCGGTCCAGGTGCGCCTTGCCGGCGGCGCGGTCCTGGCTGCGCTTGTACATCTCCAGGAAGTGGTCGTCGAAGAAGAAGACCCACACGTACCAGTCGGTGATCAGGGACAGGGCGGGGCCGTCGCAGTCGGGGTGGGTGTAGGCGCAGAGCAGGCCGTAGTCGTGCGCGTCGAGGTCGGCCTGGTCCCAGACGCCGGATCCCTCCAGCATGCCCATCTCGCGCGCCCACCGGGTCGAGTGCGCCCGGGCCTCGTCGACATGGGGGTTCAGCCGCGCGGGGTGCGGCATGTAGAAGTGCGGGAGCTCGAACGGCTGCGTCATGGCCGGGCCCTACCCGGCGCCCCGCGGCGGCATCCACGCGGCCGCACATGATCACACCATCGCGTGAATCGGCGGCGAACCCGGCGCCTCAGCCGACGCGTTGTGACCTCCACGTCCGCGCGCAGCGGCGCCCGCGTCCACCGTCGCGCCTTCCGCGTCCACCGTCGCGCCTTCCGCGTCCACCGTCGCGCCTTCCGCGTCCGCCGCCGCGGCTTCCGCGTCCGACCTCGCGGGTCCACCCGACCGCCGCGGCTTGCCCGCCCGCCCCGTCGGGGCCTGCCCCGCCCGAGCGTCGCGATTTACCCGCCCGCCCCGTCGGGCTTGCCCTCCCGCCGGTCACGGCAACCCCGCGCACCCCATCGGAGCTTGCCCGCCAGTGACGGCCCTCCCTCTCACCCCACTGGGGCCACCACACCCGCCTGTCACCTCCCCCTCCCACCCCACTGAGGCCTGCCCATCCGCGTCACGGCCCCCCGCCCGCACCCGTGACGGCATGACCACCCACCCGTCGCGGCTCCCCCGTCCGACCGTCGCGGTCTATCCGTTCGCCGTACCCCGCCAGTTCGCCGTCACCGGGTGTCCCGGACCTGGATCAGCGCGTGTGTGCCGCCGGTGCGCCAGCGCCGGCCCTCCGCGGCGACCAGAGCGGCCTCCGTGTCCGCGTCGAGGCCGGTGATCACGTCGGACTTCAGGGTGCGCAGGGCGGCGACCGGGCCGGGGAAGTGGGCGGTGACGTCCGTGAACGGCGTGGTCGGGGCCCAGAGCCGGTCGCCCACCAGGCGACGGTAGTTGAGGTCGCCCTTGACGATCGTGAGCGTGGCCGCGGCGAACTCGGCGCGCAGGTCGCCGGGCATCTCCGCGTAGGGCAGGGGGGCGGCGGCGAAGGGGTGGGCCCGCAGGGCGAGACGGCCGTCGGCCAGGGCGGACCACAGCCGCCGGCCGTACCCGGCGGCGGCTCCCCCGGCCCCGGTCAGCCGGCGCAGGGCGTCGACGACGTCGGCGGTGGTGGCGTCGGAGACGTAGTAGGGGTAGGGCTTGAGGTGCAGGACCGCCCGTGCGATCCGCCCGTCGGCCAGCAGGTGGGCGATCAGCAGCAGGTCGGGGACGAGTTCGCGCCCGGCGTTGTCGGCGACCAGGCACAGCGTGCCGGTGCCCGCGTCCGCCGGGAGCAGTGACCACAGCCGGTCGCTGTCGTCGGCCACCAAACCGGGCACGGCCTCCGCGGCCCTGGCGCCTTCGGCGGAGAGGCGGAAGCCGAGGTCGGCGCGGTTGCCCCACAGGGAGCCGTGCAGCAGCGCCCGCGCCCGCTCGTCGGCGGGCCGGCCGACGAGGTCGTCGAGGGCGGCCAGTTCCTCGTCGGTCTCGGCGGAGTGGAGTTCGGCCAGTTTGAAGGGGCGGAAGGGGTCGATGCCCTGCCAGGGCCCGGGGCCGAAGTAGCCGACAGCCTGGAGCAGTCGGCGGTAGAACCAGCTCTCGGACCACAGCCACGGGACGTCGAACCAGGAGCGGCCGGTGTGTCCGGGCAGCCCCCATTCGTCCCAGTCGTCCCGGTCGCGCGCGTCGGCGGGGAGGGGTTCGATCACGCCCTCGGTGCAGTTCACCAGCAGCTCGTCGAGTGCGCGGTGCTGCGCCGGTTCGTACGGGAAGGCCTCACGGACCTGCTCGATGACGGCGGGGTGCCGCTCGGCGAGCACGCTGTGCGGGAACGAGCCCGGCTGGTTGCCGAGGAGCACGGGTGCGGTGGGGGTGTCGGGCATGGGGCTCACCGTAACGCGCCGGCCACGCGGGCCGGCCGACCCGCCCGCTGGGGTCGAACGGCCCTGCCCCGGCGGCCCGGACCACCCTCGTGGCGCCCGCCGTCAGACGGGCACGATCTCCCGTTCCAGGCGGGCCGCCAGGCTCAGGTAGCGGGCGCGGCGGGTGACCGGGACCAGGCCGCGGATGAGTATGTTCCACATCTCCGCGGTCCGGCGGGGCTGGCGTGCGACCGGCTCGCGGGAGCGGCCCACGACCCGGGTGCCGACGAAGAAGCAGACCAGGGAGTGGGCCACGACGTCGATGTCGATGTCGGGGTGGACGTCGGACTCCTTGACGGCGCCGACCAGCCGGGCCGTGACGATGTCCAGCCACTCCGTGAACGGGTGGCTGAGCGGCGGCCGGGGTCGGATGCCGCCCGTGGCGAGGCGCAGACCGGCCCGCAGGACGGGGTCCTCGACGGACATGCGGGTGATGCCGAACGTGAGGCGCATCAGCGCCTCCAGGGAGGTGTGGCCGCGCTGGTCGGTTTCCGCGGCCAGCCGACGGGCGGTGTGCGACTGGAGTTCGAGGATCGCGTGGGCGAGATCCTCCTTGGCGGCGAAGTGGAAGTACAGGGCGCCCTTGGTGACCTGGGCGTGCTCCACGATGTCGCTGAGACTGGTCGATTCGTAGCCGCGACGGTCGAACAGGTCAGCGGCGGCCGTGATGATCGTCGAGCGGGTCTGCTCGGCTCGCAACTGCCTCGCCATCGACTGAACTCTCCCGGGACGGAAATGAACGGGTCATGCCGTTTGTTTTTACCCCCCGTACACGATAACTCACCCTGAGACGGCACTCATCACACCAGTGTGCCGGAGTGCGGGAGCAGTTCCGGCAAAACCAGCGCAACCGGCCAAAGAAAACAGCAGGTTCGGTATCTAACTGTGGAGGATCCGGGGCCGCACGTAAAGGCGGGCCGGCCGGTGCCCCATCCGCACCGGCCGGCCCGCCCGTTCGCGGCCTGCCCCGTTCAGCGTTCCCGAGGGAGGATCAGAAGGTCAGCTTCCAGCTGTTCAGCGTGCCCGTGTCCTGCGCCGCGGTGTCCTGGACGCGCAGCTTCCAGGTGCCGTTGGCGAGTTCGCTGGAGGCGTTCACGGTGTAGGTGGTGTTCACGTTGTCGGCGGAGTCGGACGCGGTCGACTTCAGACGGTACGTCGAGCCGTCCGGGGCGACCAGGTCGATGACGAGGTCGCCGCGGTAGGTGTGGGTGATGTCGACACCGACCTGGAGGGCCGACGGGGCGTTGCCGCTGCGGCCGCTGACGTTGATCGGGGACTCGATCGCCGCGCCGTTGTCCGGGATGGCGACGGCCGTGGTGCTGGAGAAGCTCGTGCCGGTGGACGTACCGCCCTTGACGGCCTGGACCGTCCTGGCCGCGTCCGCGAGGCCGGCGCCGCAGCCGCCGGAGCAGGTGCCGGGCAGCGGACGGGCGTTGGCCTTGATGGCCGACTCGATCTGCGCCGGGGTGAGGGCCGGGTTGGCCGACTTCATCAGGGCGGCGAGGCCCGCGACGTGCGGGGTGGCCATGCTGGTGCCCTGGTAGAAGGCGTAGTTCTCGGTCGACGGCGTCTTCGTGCCGGAGTTCAGCGTGGAGAGGATGCCGTTGGCGGTGGTGGTGCGGGTCTCGCCGCCGGGGGCCGCGATGTCGACGACGGTGCCGTAGTTGGAGTACGAGGCCCGGCTGCCGGCGCGGTTGGTCGCGGCGACGGTGATGACGTTGCCGCAGTTCGCCGGGGACGAGCTGGAGGCGTTGGTGTTCTCGTTGCCGGCCGCGACGACGACCGAGGTGCCGCGGCTCACGGCGCCGTTGATGGCGCTCTGGGTGGCGGTGGAGCAGGCTCCGCCCCCGCCGAGGCTCATGTTGATGACCTTGGCGACGTTGGTGTTGGCGGGCACGCCGGAGACGGTGCCGCCGGACGCCCAGGTGATGGCGTCGATGATGTCCGAGTCGTAGCCGCCGCACTTGCCGAGGACGCGGACCGGGGAGATCTTCGCGCCGTGGGCGATGCCGGCGATGCCCTTGCCGTTGTTGGTGGCGGCGGCGATCGTGCCGGCCACGTGGGTGCCGTGCCAGGAGGAGTTGGACGCCGGGATGCCCGCGCCGCACTCGCCCGCGTTGTACCAGTCGCCCGGGTCGGCCGGGTTGCTGTCGCGGCCGTTGCCGTCGACGGAGACGGCCGTGTCGGAGATGAAGTCGTAGCCGCCGACGATGTTCGCGGCCAGGTCGGAGTGGGCGACGTAGCCGGTGTCGATGACGGCGACGGTGACGCCGCTGCCGGTGGTGGTGTCCCAGGCGCCCGGGACGTTCATGCCCGCGGTCGATTCGAACAGGTCCCACTGCTTGCCGTAGTCGGTGTCGTTCGGGGTGACGGCCGTCGGCTTGTTCAGGCGGTCCGGCACGACGTAGGCGACCTGCGGGTCGGCCTGGTACGCGGCGACGACGTCGGCGACGGACGCCCGGCTGGGGTCGGCGCCCAGGTCGACGAGGGCGGCACCGGTGCCGAGGCGGCGCTGGAAGTCGACGTCCTCGCCGGTCTTCTCGGCCTTGGCCGCGGCGTCGGCGGCCGCGGCCTTGTTGGACTTCGCCTCGGTGGCGCCGGACTTGTAGCCGACGATGAGGCGCTCGGCCGTGGTGCCGGGGGCGGCCTCGGTCTGCGCGGCCGGGACGGCCGACGGGGTGGGGGCGGACTCCTGGGCGACGGCGACCGAGGCGGGGGCGGCGGTCAGCAGGGCGGCGGAGACGGCGGCGACGGATATCAGCTTCCGCCTGAGCGTTGGGGAGGTACGCACAGTCTGCCTTTCGTGGCCGGACTCCGGGCTGGGCGGAGCGGCGGTGGAGTCGCTTCGTCGTCGAAGCGGAGGGGGGGGTCGTTCGAAAAGCGAAGAGCGACGCGGTGGCCGGCCAGGCGCGAGACGGATGCGGACCCGTTCGGGGTTACCTGTGGGTCAGCTGTGGAGGAACGATAGGCAAAGCGCAGGTCATCGGGATACGGGGGAAACCCTCGATCAGGCCGGGAACCCACCCTCTATGGGGGGCCGCCGAGCGCCCATGTGCCCCCTTTTCGAACGGCTGGTGTCGAGGTGAACGCGTCGGGGCGTTTCCCGTACTGCCGGACCCGGAGCTGACGGACGGCGCGTGCCGCGTGAAGGTGGCCCTGCCGTCCGATCGGGCGGGCGGGCGGGCGGGCGGCACGTGGTGTACACGGTGCTGCGCAACAGCAGTACGCCGGGCACCTGTGACTGTGCTCCGGCGTCGTGTCCCCCGAAGGGGAGAAGGCGCCCGCGCGGGCGGCCGCTCAGGGGAAGGCAGGGATGCCCCGCCGGTCCCGGCACGCCCGTGCCGGCGGGCGGCGCCGCGGCGGTGCTGCTGCTCACCGGCGGCGCCGCCCTGGCCGTATGACTACGGCGACGCTGAACTGCGCTACGGGTGCGGTCAGTTGACGTTGACGGCGACACCGCCCTTCGTCACGGGGGCGTACTTGGCGGTGAAGAAGGCGTTGCCGAAGCACAGCGACGAGCCGGAGACCTTGGTGAACTGCTGGTTGGTGAAGGAGATGCTGTGGTCGGCGTTGCTCGCCGTGCCGGTCAGGCCGGGGGCCTGGTAGACGCAGGTGATCGTGCCGAGCAGGGTGCGCAGCTTGACCGTGGACTGGACGGTGGAGCCGGCGGCCGGGGTCACGGAGACGGTGCCGCCGGAGGACACGCTGGTGGTGTAGGGCAGGTTGTCGACGGTGATGCCGCTGACGCCGAGCACGCCGACGACGTTCGTGGTGCAGCCGCTGGTGTCGAAGCTGTGCGAGGTCAGGGACTCGGTGGCGACCCCGGGGGCGGCCGGGTTGTCGGTGACGGTGGCGGCGAACGCCGACTTGGTGCAGGAGATGCCGCTGGTGCCGGTCGCGCTGGAGTAGAAGGTGGCGGCCGTGCCGCTCGCCAGGGACGCGTCGAGCACGTCGCCGACCGCGACGGCCGCGCCGTCGGCGGTGGTCAGGACCGGGGTGTCGGCCGCCGAGGCGGGGGCGGCCAGGCCCAGGGCGGCCACGGCGGCGGTGAGGCTGAGGAGGGTGCGCGTACGCATGCGGGTGTACCTCTTTCGTCAGCGGGGGGTGAGGGGCCGCTCGGTGCCCGCCGTCGCCTGCCCGGCACGCCTTCTCCGTACGTGACGGGCCGGCGACGGCAGGCCGGTGACCGGTCGCAGGCGTGCACGGGGGCAGGCCTCCGGCCGGGCCGGGCGGGGGTGGCAGTGGGCACGGCTTCCGGGGAAGCGGCGTGCCGGGGTGCGTGGGACTCGGGCGAGGGAAAGCCCGTACTGCGTCACCGGGCGGCGAGGAGCCCGTCGGGACGGGCGGTCCGGGGTGCGCGGACGGTGGCGTGCGGCCGGATCCGGCGCCACGGATCCGGTGGGACGAGCAAGGTTGTAGACCTGGCGGTCCGTCAACGTCAAGGCTGCGCAAGCGAGTTGTGCCGGGCATGAGTGTTTCCCGAGTGGGGCGGCTCACCTGCGGCACAGCATCGGCACCCTTTGTTCACACTTCCCTTGACCCTTCATGTAACCCCCGGTAACTTCCTGCTCGGCTACCGCGGCGTAACCAGAAAGCCCTTGCAACGGCCGGGAGTTGCGGGGAGCCGTACGCACGCGGTCGGTGTCCGCGCCAGGGCAACGTGCCACCGATGTCCGATCCGCACCGACAGCACCTGGAGCACACATGACCTCCTCCGCCGAGCACACCTCCGACAGACCGGACGGCTCCGCCGCCCCGGAGACCGGCGACGCCCCCGCGCGTCGCGGGCGGGTCCGGGCACGCCGGGCCGCGGTGATGGCGGTGCCGGCCGCCGCGGTCGCCGCGGGCCTCGCGATCCTCACCGCCGAGGGCGCCCTGGGTGTGCAGTTCGCCATCTCGGGCATGCCGTTCACGGTCACCGCGACCGAGCTGAACGGCACCGGCTTCGCGCAGTTCGGCGGTCTGGACGAGATGGCCGAGGGCAGCCCGAACGCCGGTGACACCGGCGGCCAGGTGCTGGTCGTCACCTCCGTGATCAAGAACGCCACCCTCACCAAGCTGTGCCAGAGCGTGGACCTGGGCGGCACGAACCTGGTCATCCGCGCCGGAGAGGGTGCGCAGAAGGTCACCGCCAGCGATCTGACGACCGACTCGACCCAGCTGTCCGGTGACGCCGCGTTCAACAACATCGAGATCGGCAACGACGCGAGCACCCTCGACAAGGCCGGTCCGCTGGGCCGTGGACCGAAGGGCGTGTTCAGCCAGCAGTCCGACACCGTGCACATCGCGAACCTGCGGCAGACCAACTACGCCACGACCGCCGGTGTGTTCAAGCTGCCCGGGCTGAAACTGGGCTTCAGCGGGTCGGGCTGCTGATGCCCGGCGGCCCAGGCGGCAAGCTCCGGCCCGCCTTCCGGCGGTGGCGGGCCGGCCGTCCGTTCTGGGGCGGGCTGCTGCTCGCCCTGGGCGGTGCGGAGATCCTGCTCACTCTCAGGGCGTCGCTGGACGTCGTCCTGCACGTCGGCATGCAGGGCCTGGCCGGTTACCTCCTCCCCGCCGTCATGCTGCTGTGCGGGGTGCTGATCCTCTTCAACCCCGCCCAGCGCCTGTTCTACTCGGTCGTCGGGGTGCTGGTCTCGCTGGGCACCTGGCTGACCTCCAACCTCGGCGGCTTCTTCGTCGGCCTGCTCCTGGGCGTGGTCGGCAGCTGCCTCGCCTTCGGCTGGCTGCCGGACCAGGAGCCGCGTGTCAGCCGCCGCCGCCGGAAGGCGGCCCGGGCCGCACAGGCGGCGCAGCCCTAGCCGGCACCCCCGGGCTCGGCGGCGGCCCCGGCCCGTTCCCCGGCGGACGGGGCCGGGGCGGGGGCCGGGGCGCCCTCCTCCTTCAGCGCCCTCGCCTCGCTCTTCAGGATCCGCATGGAGCGGCCCAGCGAACGCGCCGCGTCCGGCAGCTTCTTCGAGCCGAACAGGACGATCACGACGATCGCCACGATCAGCAGGTGCCAGGGCTCCAGTCCGTTGCGCAGCACGTCCTGCCCTCCCTCTCTTCAATAGTTGCTATATTGCGCAACTGTACAACCCCCGGGTGAGAGGCAAGCAGACGCCGATGACGGTCGCCAGCAATCGGAGGACGGACCCACCGCGGCACCGGAGCAGGAGGGCGGCCCACGGCGCCCGGGCGGCGCCCCGCGACCGGCGCCGCCGCGCCGGTCGCCGCGGCGGCATACGGCTCGCCCTCGCCGTGTGTCTGGCGCTGCTCGTACTCGCCGCGGGCGGTGCCGGCTGGCTGTACCTCAGACTGAACGGCCACATCAGCACGTTCGACTCCGGCGGCATCTCCGACGACCGTCCCGGCGCCGGTTCGTCGAAGGGCACGAACGTCCTCGTCATCGGCTCCGACGCGCGCACCGGCGGCAACGACGCCCTGGGCGGCGGTGAGAAGGGCGACGTGGGCCGCTCGGACACCGCGTTCCTGCTGCACGTCTACGCCGACCACCGGCACGCGCTCGCCGTCTCCATCCCCCGCGACACCCTGGTCACCATCCCGCCGTGCCGGCTGCCCGACGGCAGCTGGACCGAGGCCCGGCCGGACACGATGTTCAACGCCGCCTACTCGGTCGGCCAGAGCCTCGAGGGCAACCCCGCCTGTACCCAGAACACGGTCGAGCACCTGACGGGCCTGCGCGTCGACCACACGGTCGTCGTCGACTTCAAGGGGTTCGCCGCACTGACGGACGTGGTGGGAGGGGTGAAGGTCTGCCTGCCGCAGGACGTGTACCAGAAGGACCTCAACCCCCGGCTGACCGCCCCGGGCAAGCTGCTGTTCCACAAGGGCGAGCAGACCGTCTCCGGGCAGAAGGCCCTGGACTACGTCCGGATCCGGCACGGCATCGGGGACGGGTCCGACATCGGCCGGATCAAGCGCCAGCAGGCGTTCGTGGCGAGCCTGCTCAGGGAGGCGCGGAGCAAGGGCTTCACCCCGGGGAAGCTGCTGCCGCTGGCCGACGCGGCCACCCGGTCGCTGACCGTCGATCCCGGCCTCGGCTCCGCCGACAAACTGCTCTCCTTCGCGATGTCCCTGAAGGACGTCGACCTGCACAACACCAAGTTCGTCACGGTGCCCTGGCGCTACGAGGGATCGCGGGTGGCGATCGTGCAGCCGGACGCCGACGCCCTGTGGGCCGCGCTCCGGGCCGACCGCACGATCGACGGCGAGAACGCCGGGGGAAAGCGCGGCGGCGCACCGGGCCCCGCGGCGTCCGGCTCCCCCGCACCGGCCGCCGGCGAGGGCATCGACGTCGCCGTCTACAACGGCACCACCGTCCCCGGCCTGGCCGCCCGCGCCGCCTCCGCCCTCACCGCGGACGGCTTCACCGTCACGGGCACGGCCACGGCGTCCACGCAGGACCACGCCACCACCGTGGTCGAGTACGGTCCCGGCCAGGAGGAACGGGCCCGGACGGTGGCGCGGGCCTTCCCCGGCGCCGCGCTCCGCCCGGTGACCGGTGGCGGGATCAGTGTCGTCCTGGGCCGCTCCTACGCGGACGGCCCGGGTGCGGCCGCCTCGCCGTCTCCGGCCTCCCCGGCGCCGACCGCCGTGCCGAGGGAGGTCGCCGACGGGGCCCGGTCCGCGGACGACGACCCCTGCGCGGACCTCAGCTACGGCTGACGGCGCCGGTACCGGGAGCGGGCGGCCACCAGGGCCAGGGCGTAGAGGCCCAGGACGAGGCCGGGCAGCAGGTAGTACCCGGCGGGAAGGGCCGTCATCCCCAGGGCCCCGCCGAGCGGGCTCGGCGGCAGCAGCACGCCCACGACGGCGAGGCCGGCCGCCGCCAGGCCCACCGGCCCCGGCGAGCGGCCGGTCGGCCCGTCCCGGCCGGTGCGCAGGAGCAGCATCACCACGGCCTGGGTGAGCAGGTTCTCGGTGAACCAGGCGGAGTGGAAGACGGCTTCGTCGTCGAGGGCGTCGGGGCCGTGCAGCGCGAGCGCGAGGACCGCGAAGGTGGCCAGGTCGGCGACCGCGTTGAGCAGGCCGAAGGCGGTGACGAACCGGAGGAAGGAGCGCGGCCGCAGCACGGCCGGGCGGCGCAGCGCCGCCGGGCCGGGGCGGTCGTGCGCGTAGGCGAGCTGGGCCGCGTCGAAGCAGAGGTTCTGGGCGAGCACCTGGGCCGGGAGCATCGGCAGGAAGGGCAGGAGCAGGCCGACGGCGAGCATGGCGACGACGTTGCCCAGGTTCGAGGAGAGCGTGACGCGCAGGTAGGAGGCGATGTTGCCGCTGGCGTGCCGGCCGGCCGTGACGGCGTGGCCGATCGCCGTGAGGTCCTTCTCGGCGAGGACGACGTCGGCGCTCTCCCGTGCCACGCCCACGGCGGAGCGGGGCGCGATACCGACGTCGGCGGCGCGCAGGGCGGCCACGTCGTTCACGCCGTCGCCGAGGAAGCCGACGGTGTGCCCGGCGGCGCGCAGGGCGGCGACGAGGCGGGCCTTGTCTTGCGGGGTGCAGCGGGCCACGACGGCCGCCGCGGTGACGTCGTGCGGGTCGCGCAGGTCCGCGGCGGTGCGCACCCGTCCCGGGTCCAGGCCCAGTTCGCGGCAGGCCCGGGCCGCGGTGGCCGGGTGGTCGCCGGTGAGGACCCGCACGCTCACGCCGCGCTCGGCGAGGCCGCGCAGGGCCTCGGCCGCGGTGGGGGCGAGGGCGTCCCGGAAGGTCACCAGGCCGCGGAAGGCCAGGCCCCGGACGTCGGCCGGCGTCCGTGTGCCGGCCGGGCGGCCGGCCGTGGCGACGGCCAGGACGCGCAGCCCGGCCTGCGCCTGCCGGGCGGCGAGGGCGAGCAGCCGGTCACGTTCGGCCGGCTCCGCCGCGCAGCGCTCCAGGACGGCCTCGACGGCACCGGTGACGACGACGGTGTGCCGCCCGAGGCCCCCCTCCGCCACCACCGCGGCCGAGATCCGCCGGACGGGGTCGAAGGGCACCGCGTCCACCCCGTCGTACTCCTCGCCCACCGGCCCGGCCGCCTCCAGCAGCGCCTCGTCGAGGGCGTCCGGTGCGGGCAGTTCGGCGAGCTGGAGGGTCCACCAGGCACCGACGGCGGCCCAGCGCAGGACGTCCGGATCGTCCCGCCCGTCCGGGTCCAGGGCACGGGCGAGGACCGGCCGGTCCTGGGTGAGGGTGCCGGTCTTGTCGACGCAGAGCACGTCGACGGCGCCCAGGTCGTGCAGCGCGGGCAGCCGTTTGACGATCACGCCGTGGGTGCCCGCGAGGAGTGCGGCGCCCCGGGCCAGGCAGGTCGTGACGATCACCGGCAGCATCTGCGGGGTCAGCCCGACCGCGACCGCGACGGCGAACGGCAGGGTCTCCAGGCCCCGCCCGCGCAGCGCCGCGTTGGCCATCAGCACCAGGGGCGGGGTCAGCAGCATGAACCGGATCAGCACCCAGGAGATGCCGTGCACGGACCGGTCGAACGCCCCGCCCTCCCGGCCGGGTCCGGGTTGCCGGTGCGCCGCGGCGAACCGGGTGCCGGCACCGGTCGCGACGACGGCGGCGGTGGCACTGCCCGAGGCGACGGTGCTGCCCTGGAAGCAGAGGTGGGCCTCGTCGCCGCCCGGTGCCTCCGCCGCCCTCTTGGGCACCGGCGCCGACTCGCCGGTCAGCGCCGCCTGGTGCACGGTGAGCCCCCGGGCCCGGAGCAGGCGTACGTCCGCGGGGACCAGGTCACCGGGGCCGAGCCGGAGCACGTCGCCGGGGACCAGTTCGGCGACCGGCACCTCGCGGGGCGCCGGCGGGTCCGCGGCGTCGGAGCGGCGCAGCACCGTCGCGGTGCCGGCCACCAGGTCGCGCAGGGCGGCCGTGGACCGGTCGGCCCGGTGCTCCCCGCTCGCCCGCAGGACGCAGCTGACGGCGACCAGGACGAGGATCACCACGGCGGTGCCCCAGGAGGCGACGGCCGCCGACACCAGCCCGAGGCAGAGCAGGACGGCCGTGAACGGGTCGCGCAGGGCGTGCGCGAACCGGCGGGGCCAGGACGGCGTGCGGCCCTCCGGCAGGGTGTTCTCGCCGACGGCGGCCAGCCGGGACGCGGCAGCCGGGTCGGTCAGTCCCCGCGGGCCCGACTCCAGCCGCCGCAGCACCTCCAGGGTGGTCTCAGAGGCCATGGAGGCGGCGCGCCGGTGCCGCGCGGTCGGTGAGGCGGCCCACCATGAGCCGTACGACGTCCACGATGTCGGGGTCGTCGACGTAGTACACCTGGCGTCGGCCCTCGCGGCGGGAGCGGACCAGCCCGGCCAGCTTCAGCTTGGTGAGGTGCTGGCTGACCGCGGGCAGCGCGCCGCCGACCCGCTCGGCGAGGCCGGACACGTCGCTCTCGCCCTGGGCCAGCGCCCAGACGATGTGCAGCCGAGCGGGCGAGGCGAGCAGCCCGAACGCCGCGGCCGACTGCCCGAGCACGTCGGCGGAGGGGTCCTCGAAGCCGGGTGCCGCCACCGTCGCCGTCCTTCCCATCGTCCCGGTCGTGCTGTGAGCCGCACCAGTCTAGGCGGGACCCGGGGGCCGGCCCGACGGGCGAACCGCGCGGACGGTACGCAAGAGCGGAGGTGAGGGCGGTCGTGGCGGGAGCGCGAGGGGGGCGGCGGTGACCGGCGCATCGCAGGCGGAACACGGCCGTTCGACCGGCCGGACAGATCATCACGATGCGGCAGCATCAATTCACGGCATGTGGCTGCTCACTTGACGGGGTGTGGTCACACACGGTTGGCTCCGGGCCAGCGAGAGTCATCCGGTCGGTGCACACACCGCGGCCCGCCTGCGCTCTCACCCTGCTCCAGCTCGGCCGCACAGCGAGGTTCCGCCCCCATGAACACTCCTCCCCCGCCGCACACCCCGAGACGCGTCCGCGCCGCGGCCCTGGCGTCCGCCCTGTGCCTGCTGGTGTCCGGCTGCTCCGTCCTCGGCGCGGCCGACGACGCGTCGGGCGGGGACGCGGCGGGGTCCGGCTCGGGGATGAAGGTCGCCCTGGTCACGCACGGCGGTGAGGGCGACGCCTTCTGGGACCTGGTGCGGCGGGGGGCCGAGGCGGCGGCCGCCAAGGACGGCATCGACCTGACGTACGCCAGCGACGCCGACCCGGCCGCGCAGGCCGGCCTGGTGCGCGACGCGGTCCGCGACAAGGTCGACGGCATCGCGGTGACCCTGGCCAAGCCGGCGGCGATGCGGGGCCCGGTCGCGCAGGCCAGGGCGGCCGGCATACCCGTCGTCGGGCTCAACTCCGGTATCGACGCCTGGCGGCCGACGGGTCTGCTGGAGTACTTCGGCCAGGACGAGTCCGTCGCGGGCCGGGCCGTCGGAGACAAGCTGGACGACCTCAAGGCCGAGCACGCCCTGTGCGTGGTGCACGAGCGGGGCAACGTCGCGCTGGAGGCCCGCTGCGCCGGTGTGAAGAAGACCTTCGGCGGCGACACCGGCAACCTGTACGTGGACGGCACCGACATGAACGCGGTGACCGCCACGATCGCCGCCCGGCTGCGGCAGGACAGCAGCATCGACGTGGTCGTCACCAACGGCGCGCAGTACGCGCTCACCGCGGTCAAGGCCGTGCGGCAGGCCGGGAGCAGGGCCGAGGTGGCCACCTTCGACCTCAACGAGGACCTGGTCCGTGCGGTGCGGGACGGCTCGGTGCGGTTCGCCGTGGACCAGCAGCCCTACCTGCAGGGCTACCTCGCGGTGGACGCCCTGTGGCTGTACCGGACCAACGGCAACGTCAGTGGCGGCGGGGTGGCCCCGGTGCTCACCGGGCCCGCCTTCGTGACCAGGTCGAACGTGTCCGCCGTGGCACGGTTCGCCGCCGCCGGGACCCGGTGACCGGACGCCCTCTGTGACGGTGTCGCCAAAGATTCGGTCAGGCCCGGCCCGTACGTCCACTTGTACGGATAACATCCTGCGCATCCCATGTGCCGCGCCCGGCACGCCCCCACCCCCGCGCCCGTCCCCCGCACTTCCCGACCACTCCGCCCTCCCGTTCCTCGCCCCCCGCTGATCGCCCTAGGACGACGATGTCTCGACGGACAGGTGCCCGGCGCCGTCTCGGTTCCATACGCCTCTCCCTGGTGCTGCTGGCCCTGGTGCCGGGCGTCACCCTCGCCGCCATGTGGGGCGTGACGACGATCCAGATGTTCTCGGAGGGGCTGCGGCTGCGCGACCAGACCGAGCTGAGCCGGTCGACCGGTGCCATGGGCACCGACGCGACGCTCGCCCTGCAGCGCGAGCGCAGCCTGTCGGCCGCCTGGCTGGCCTCGCCCCGCGGTTCCCGGGCCGCCCTGGACGCGCAGCGCGAGGAGACCGACGAGGCGGTCGCGAAGCTGGTCGGGCAGGCGGACGCGATCGAGAAGGCGCCCGCCCGCATCTCCGACCGGCTGTACTCGGTGCTGGGCTCGTTGGGCAGCCTGGAGTACTACCGGGACCAGGTCGACAACCCCACCGACATCACGCCCCAGCAGGCGCTCGACCAGTACTCCTCGATCATCGACGACCAGATCCACGCCTTCCAGGAGCTGTCGCAGGTCGACGACGGCGACCTCACCTCGCAGGCGGGGCCGCTCGTGGCGCTGGAGCACGCGGCGGAGCTGGTCTCCCGGGAGGACGCGCAGCTGACCCTGGCGTGGCCGTCGGGCCACCTGGACGACGCGGCCTGGACGCAGTTCGCGGAGCTGGTCAACACCCGGCGGTGGCTGGTGCAGGACCAGGTCGTGCCGCAGCTGACCGGCGGGGCCAAGACGCAGACCGAACGGATCCTGGCCGGCCCCGAGTGGCGGACGCTGCAGTCGATCGAGGACCGGGTGCTGGCGGCGCGGAACTCCGGTGCCGCGCCCGACCGGATCGCGCTGCCGGACTCCCGGAAGCGGTGGAACGCCGCCATGGACAAGCTGTCCGAGCAGTACGCGGGCCTCATCCAGCAGCAGACGACGGAACTGCTGGAGCGCAGCGCCGACAAGGCGGACGCGCTGCTGCTCAAGGCGGCGCTGCTGAGCGCCGCCGGACTGCTCGCGCTGCTGGTGTGCGTCGTCATGTCCTGGCGGATCACCCGCTCGCTGTCCCGGCGGCTGCGCGGCCTGCGCCGGGCCGCCGTGAGCCTCGCGCAGGAGCGGCTGCCGGACGTGGTGGCGCGGCTGGAGCGGGGCGAGACCGTCGACCCGGAGTCGGCCACGCCCGAGCTGGACTACGGTCACGACGAACTGGGCCAGGTGGCCCGGGCGTTCAACACCGCCCAGCGCACGGCCGTGCACACCGCGGTCGAACTCGCCGACGCCCGGCGCGGCTTCCAGAAGGTCATCCTGGGCATCGCCCGGCAGAGCCAGAACCTGGTCAACCTCCAGCTGAGCAAGCTCGACACGCTGGAACGCGAGCACACCGACCCCGACGTCCTCAAGGGCCTGTACGAACTGGACTCCACGGCCAGCCAGTTGCGCCGCTACGAGGAAAACCTGGTCATCGTCAGCGGGGAACGGCCCGGCCGCAGCTGGAGCGAGCCGGTGGCGCTGATCGACATCCTGCGCAGCGCGATCGGCGAGGTCGCCGAGTACCAGCGTGTGGAGGTGCACACCGAGGAGGAGGTCTACGTCGCCCCGCCCGCGGTGGCCGACGTCATCCACCTGCTGGCCGAGCTCATCGACAACGCCACCGCCTACTCGCCCGCGCCGAGCCCCGTCACCGTGCGGGCCGCGACGGTGGCCAAGGGGCTGGCCGTGGAGGTGGAGGACCGGGGCCTCGGCATGTCCGAGGAGGACTACGCGTCCTTCAACGAACAGCTGGCCGTGCCCCCGCAGTTCGACGTGGTGGCGCTCGCCGACGACCTGC
Organism: Streptomyces sp. NPDC044921; assembly: GCF_056432865.1. NCBI lineage: Bacteria > Bacillati > Actinomycetota > Actinomycetes > Kitasatosporales > Streptomycetaceae > Streptomyces > Streptomyces sp. NPDC044921. Next base: position 25,091 of record NZ_JBWKIF010000037.1, on the reverse strand, counting down.
GGCTCGGCATGTTCGTGATCGCCCAGCTGGCGCACCGGCACGGGATCGCCGTCACCCTGCGGGCCTCGCCGTACGGCGGGACCACGGCGATCGTGCTGGTGCCGCACGAGATCGTGGTGCGGGAGGTGCCGGACGGCGGGGCGGCGCAGCCGCCGTACGGCGCGGACGGAGCCGGCACGGACGGCCGCGTGGCCGTGGCCGGGCCGGGAGGTCCGCAAGGAGCGCCGGAGGGTGGCACCCCCACCGCGGAGGACGCGGGGGCGCCGGCGGGCGAACGGACGTCGCCCGACGGCCACGCTCCGGCCCAAGCCGGGCCGGCCGACGCGTCCCAGGGCGGTGAATCGTTCCGGGGCACCGGGGCCGCGCAGGACGCCGCGTCCTCGCCGGGCACCCCGTCCGCCGACGGCACCGGGGCCGCGCCGGGCACCGCACCGTCCCGGGGCACCGGATCGTCCCGCAGCGCCGAAGCCGCGCACGGCGCCGCGCCCGCGCCGGGCACCCCGTCCGCCCACGGCACCGGGGCCGCGCCGGGCACCGCACCGTCCCGGGGCACCGGATCGTCCCGGAGCACCGGATCGTCCCGGAGCGCCGAAGCCGCGCACGGCGCCGCGCCCGCGCCGGGCACCCCGTCCGCCGACGGTACCGGGGCGGTACCGGGTACCGGGCCGTCCCGGGGCGCCGGACCGTCTCCCCGGACGTCGCGGGCCGCGGCCGGCGCCGGCTCGCCCCGGGAGCCCCGCCCGCTGGTCGCGGCCCGCACCGCGGCCGCCGCTCCCGCGCCCGGGTCCGCCGCCCGGCAGGTCATTCCCCGCCGGGACGGTCTCGCCCCGCTCCCCCGCCGGGTGCCCCAGACCAGTCTGGTGGAGGAGCTGCGCGAGGAGCCCGCGCCCACCGGCGAGGACGCTTCCCTCGACGCGTTCACCGCGGAGGCCGCCGCCTCCTCCCTGGCCGGTTTCCAGCGCGGCACGCTCCGGGCCCGTGACGACGACGCCGGGCCACCGCGCCACGAGGAGGAGGCCGCCCCACCCCGGCAGGCCGCCGCCGATCCCGCCCCCTCGACTCCGCCCGCCGACCGCTGACGAAGGACACCGCAATGACACGCCCCATCCCCGCCACCCACACCCAGCTCGACCAGCTGCTGACCGGACTCGTGGAGCGGGTCGCCGACGTGAACCAGGCCGTGGTGCTCTCCGAGGACGGCCTGGTGGTCAGCAAGTCCACCGGTTTCCTGCGCGACGACGCCGAGCGGCTCGCGGCGACCGCGTCCGGCCTGATGAGCCTCAGCAAGGGCGTCAGCATGGACTTCCGCGGCGGCCCCGTGCGCCAGGCGCTCATCGAGATGGCCAACAGCTACCTGATCCTCACCTCCGCGGGTCCGGGCGCGCACCTGGTCGTGCTGACCGGTCCGGGCGCGGACGTCGGAGTGGTGGCGTACCAGATGAACATGCTCGTGAAGAAGATCGGCGAGCACCTCAGCGCGGCACCGCGGGGCGTGGCCGGACCCGTCGTCGACCCCGGCGTGTGAGGTGGGCGGAGGCGACACGGCGGGCAGGCTCGTACGGCCGTTCGCCCTGACCGGGGGGCGGACGCGGCCGAGCCGCTCCGACTTCACGCTCATCGCGACGGTCACCGCGGTCGATCCGCCCCCGGCCAACGCGGCCCGGCCGCAGCCCGAGCACACCCGCATCCTGCGGATGTGCGCCGAGCCGGTCGCCGTGGCGGAGCTGGCGGCCCGGCTCGACCTCCCGGTGAGCGTGGTCGCCATCCTGCTCTGCGATCTGCTGGAGGCGGGCCGGATCACCGTCCGCCCCCCGCGCCCCGTCTCCCGTACCACTCCGGACCTGGACCTGCTGCAGAAAGTGAGGGACGGCCTTGGCCGGCTCTGACCTTGCCACCGACGCGTCCTCGGCACCCGACACGGTCAAGATCCTCATCGCCGGGGGCTTCGGCGTGGGCAAGACCACCATGGTCGGGTCGGTCAGCGAGATCGTCCCGCTGCGCACCGAGGAACCCCTGACCATGGCCGGTCTGGGCGTCGACGACCTCGACGGCATCGAGCAGAAGCGGGCCACGACCGTGGCCCTGGACTTCGGCCGCATCACCATCAGCCGGGACCTGGTGCTGTACCTGTTCGGTACGCCGGGACAGCAGCGCTTCTGGTTCATGTGGAACGACCTGGCCCTCGGCGCGCTGGGTGCCGTGGTGCTGGTGGACGTGCGCAGACCCGAGTCGAGCTTCGCCGCGATCGACTTCTTCGAACGCCGGGGCATCCCGTTCGTCGTGGGCGTCAACGGCTTCCACGGCGAACACCCGTATCCCGCCGAGGACATCCGGGAGGCGCTCGCGGTGCCGGAGCACGTGCAGGTGCTGCTGTGCGACGCGCGGGACCGGGAGTCGTCCCGGGACGTGCTGATCGCGCTGATCGACCAGCTGATCGCGTCGGCGGTGCGGGCCTGACCCGACGGGCTCGGCGAACAGGCCCGCACGGGTACGGTTCAGCGGCTCGCCGCCGTTTGGGCCACGGCGCGTAGGGCAGTGGCCGGCCGGTGAAGGCGTCCAGGACGACGCGGTCGCCGACCGGCCGGTCCAGTTCCACCGTCACCCTCTTCCCGCGCACCTCGGTGGTGCAGGGGCCGTCGTCGACGCCCGTCACGGCCGCGGCCAGCACGACGCTGCCGTCCGTCTCGTACGCCGTCACGACGGGGCCGTCGTCGCAGGAGCCGTGGTGGGCCACCACGGCGACGGACCGGCTGTCACTGGCGAGGCCCGTCAGGCCGCCGAGCGGCACCAGCACGCTCGCCGGTACGTCCCGCCGCAGCGGCTGGACCGGCGGCGCGGGCGGCCGGGTCGGGCGCACCGCGGCGTGGGCGAGGGGCCGGTCGTAGCCCTCCACGGTGAACAGCCAGGCGGGGACGGCCGCCGGGCCTCGGCTGGTGTCGAGGGTCATCTCGCCCAGCCGCGCGCCGGTCACGGTCAGGCGCCGCCCCGGGCTGTCGGCGCGGTCCAGGGCCCGGTAGGCGTCCTCGGCGTCCATGAGCGGCGCGGTGAGCGAGCCCCCGCCGCGCCACGTCACCCGGCCCGTCCCGCCCGGGGCCGCGGGCAGCTTCCCGCGCAGGTCGAAGTTGCCGATCTCGTAGGCGCGCCGGTCGGCGTCGTCATGGAGGCGGCCGGTTCCGGGCGGCCGGACGACCGGCGCCATGGGGTGGTAGCCCTCGCGCCACCGCGCGGCCGCCGGGGAGCCGTCCCAGGCGTCGGCGACCTGCCGGGCGCGCTCGGCCGCACGCGGGGCCGGGCGGTCCGTCGAGCGGGGGGCGGGTTCGGTGCCGCGGGTGTCCGCCGGGCCGCACCCCGCGGCGGCGCCGGCCGCCCCGGTGACGGACAGGGCGAGGACGAGGAGGAGGCGGGCGGTGCGGGCCGTGTCGGTGCGCATGACGCTCCCAGGGATCGGCGGTGACCGGGGACGGTTTCCGTCCCTGTGACGTCCCGCCCCCGGGCCGCGTTCGGTCCCGCCGGGCGCCGGCCGCAGCCGTTACCGCATCGTGACGGGTCGCCGGCTCAGGCCAGACCCGCCGACTTCAGCCACGCCTGCGCGACGTCCAGCGGGTCCTTCTTCTCCAGCTGCACCTGCGCGTCGAGCTCCAGCAGCGTCTTCGTGTCCAGTTCGGCGGAGACGGCGTCGAGCGCCTCGGCGCCCTCCTCCGGCAGGCCGCTCCTGTGGACCAGGGGGGTCACGTTGGCGAATCCGAAGAGGTTCTCCGGGTCCTTCAGGACGACGAACCCCTCCTTCACGATGGTCGGGTCCGTGGTGAAGACGTCCGCCGCCTGGACCGTGTCGCGGGTCAGTGCCGCCTGGGTCAGCGGGCCGCCCGCGTCGAGGGCCTTGAAGGACTTGAACTCCAGTCCGTACACGGACTTCAGGCCCTTCAGGCCCTGGTGCCGGGTCTGGAACTCGGGAGAGCCGCCGATCACCAGGTCCGGCGCGGCCTCCTTGAGGTCGGCGAGAGTCGAGGAGGACGTCAGGCCGTACTTCTCGGCGGTCCGGGCGTTGACGGTGACCGAGTCCTTGTTCTCGGCGGGCGAGGACCGGAGCAATGTCAGCTCCTTGTCCAGCTTGGCCTTGACCGCCTCGTTCACCGCCTCGGCGGACTTCTGCTCGGCCTTCGGGTCCAGGTAGGCGAGCAGGGAGCCGTTGTACTCCGGCAGCACGGTGACGGAGCCGTTCCTCATCAGGCCGTAGGTGGTCTCGCGGCTGCCGATGTTGTGCTTGTACGTCACCTCGATGCCCTTGGCCTTGAGCGCCTCGCCGTAGATGTCGGCGAGCAGGGTGCTCTCGGCGAAGTTGTTGGAGCCGACGACCACGGTGCCCGCCTTCGCCTTCTCGCCCGCCAGGGGATCGTCGGAGGTGTCGCCGGACGAACAGCCCGCGAGCAGCGCCGCGGCGGCGGTGAACGCGACGGCCGCCGCGCCGGTGTGCCTCGTCCTGGACCAGCTGCTCTTCGCGGTAGAAGTCATCCACTGATCCAATCCAGCCGCTTTGTGATCAGTCAAGGGACGCATTATTACGGTTTCTGACGGATCGTCATCGGCTCACCGTCCGCGCACGCCCGGTGACACGGCCAGGCGGCCCACCGCCCAGAACACCGCGAGCGTGACGAGCGCCAGGGCGGCCACGAGCGTGGCGCCGCCGACGACCTTCTCGTAGTCGCGCTGGTAGAGGCCGTCGACGATGTAGCGGCCGAGTCCGCCGAGGCTCACGTACGCGGCGATGGTCGCGGTGGAGACGATCTGGATGGCCGCCGAGCGCAGACCGCTGAGGATCAGCGGCAGGGCGACGGGCAGTTCGACCCGCAGGAGGATCCGCGACTCGCGCATGCCCATGCCGCGCGCGGCGTCCACCGGGGACGGGTCGACGGAGCGGACCGCCTCGTAGGTGGTCACGAGGATCGGCGGGACGGCGAGCACGACCAGCGGGATCATCACCGGCAGCAGGCCGAATCCCATCACGACGACGATGAGCACCAGCAGGCCGAAACTGGGCAGGGCGCGCGCGGCGGTGGCGATGAGGGCGAGGGCGTTGCCGCCCCGCCCGGTGTGCCCGGTCAGCAGCCCGACCGGCAGGCCGATGGCGGCGGCGAGGGCCAGCGCCAGCAGGGAGTACTGGACGTGTTCCAGCAGGCGCTGCGGGATGCCGTCGTAGCCGTGCCAGTGGGCGCCGTCGCCGAAGAAGGCCTGGACGAAGTTCAGTACGTTCACCGGATCACGTCCTCGGGCACGGGCCGTGGCCGCGGGGCCGTCCTCGGGCGCGCGCCGCTCGGCATCCAGGGAGTCAGCCCGACGCGGAGCAGGACCAGCAGGGCGTCGCAGACGATGGCCAGGACGGCCGTGGTGAGCACGGAGTTCAGCGCCAGTTCGGGCCGGTCGTACTTCTGCGCGGCGGCGAGCAGGTTGCCGAGCGCGCCCTGGTTGCCGATCAGGGCGCCGACGCTGACCAGGGAGATGCTGGAGACGGTGGCGACCCGCAGCCCGGCGACGATGGCGGGCACGGCGATCGGCAACTGCACCTGGAGGTAACGGCGTACGGGCCCGAGGCCCATGGCGGTGGCGGCGGCGAGGGTCTCCCGCGGCACGGAGCGCACACCGTCGACGATGGCCGGGACGAGCACCACCAGGCTGTACACGGCCAGCGGGATCATCACGGTCAGCTCGGTCTGGCCGGTGTAGTCGATGAGGACGACGAAGAAGGCCAGCGAGGGCACGGCGTAGAGGACGGTGGTGACGCCGAGCACCGGCGGGTACAGCCAGCGGAAGCGGACGCACAGCTGGGCCAGCGGCAGGGCGAGCAGCAGTCCGGCCAGCACCGGCAGCAGGGCCTCGCGCAGGTGCAGTCCGATCAGGCCGGGCCAGCTGTGCTGGAGGTCGCTGGGGATGTCGAAGAAGCGGTCGAGGTTCACGAGGCGACCTTGGCCTCGTCGCCCCGGTCGGCGGCGTGGGCGCCGCGGATGGCCTCGCCGATGGCCGCCTGCGCGACCACTCCGGTCACCCGCCCGGTGTCGTCGACGGCGACGGCGTGACCGGCCGGGGAGAGCACGGCGCTGTCGAGCGCGGCCCGCAGCGAGTCGGTGCCCGGCACGAACGGCCGCCCGTGCGGGAGGAGTTCGGCGGGCGTGATGGCGCCGGCCGTCAGGGCGCGCGGCTCGGCCCAGCCGAGGGGGCGGCCGTCGGCGTCGGTCACCAGCAGCCAGGGGGCGTCGGCGGCGGCGATCCGCTCGGCGGTGGCGTCGAGCGGGATCACCGGGCCGGTCGTCAGCGGGAGTCCGGCGGAGGGGAAGAACGACAGCCGCCGGATGCCGCGGTCGGCGCCCAGGAAGTCCTCGACGAAGGCGTCGGCGGGTCCGGCCAGCAGCTCCGCGGGCGGGGCGTACTGGGCGAGCCGGCCGCCCTCGCGCAGCACGGCGACCATGGTGCCGAGCTTGATGGCCTCGTCGATGTCGTGGGTGACGAAGACGATGGTCTTGCCCAGCTCGTCCTGGAGGCGCAGCAGTTCGTCCTGGAGCCCTTTGCGGACCACCGGGTCGACCGCCGAGAACGGCTCGTCCATGAGCAGCACGGGCGGGTCGGCGGCGAGCGCCCGGGCCACGCCGACGCGCTGCTGCTGGCCACCGGAGAGCTGGTACGGGTACCGCCCGGCGAGGGCGGCGTCGAGGCCCACCCGCTCCATCAGTTCGGCGGCCCGGGCGCGGGCCTTCCGCTTGCCCCAGCCGAGCATGCGGGGCACCGTCGCGATGTTGTCGACGATGGTGCGGTGCTGGAAGAGGCCGGCGTTCTGGATGACGTAACCCATCGACCTGCGCAGGGCGGTGACGGGCCGGCGCTGGATGTCCTCGCCGTCGAGCAGGATCGTTCCCTCAGTGGGTTCGACCATCCTGTTGATCATCCGCAGGGTGGTCGTCTTGCCGCAGCCCGACGGTCCGACCAGGACGGTGATCGAGCGGTCGGGTATCTCCAGCGAGAGCCGGTCGACCGCCACCGTGCCGTCCGGGTACCGCTTGGTGACTGCTTCCATCCGTATCAAGACGCCGGGGCCCTTCGGGTTGGCGGCAACTTCTGGCCGTGGTCGTGCGGGCTGTCGCCGGTCGAGTCTAGAGGGCCCCGGTCAACGGCCCGCGGACTCGGTGCCGTCGAGCGGCAGGGACACGGTGAACACCGTCGCTCCGGGTGTGCTGTCCAGCTCGATCCGGCCACCGTGGGCCCGGACCAGGGACCGGGCCACCGCCAGGCCGAGTCCGCTGCCGCCGCGGTCCCGGCTGCGGGCCTTGTCGACGCGGTAGAAGCGGTCGAAGACCCGGGCCCGGTCCTCGGGCGGGATGCCGGGACCGGTGTCGGCGACCCGCACCTCGGCGGTCCCGGGCGTGACGCGCACCGCCACCGAGACCTTCGTCCCGGCGGGGGTGTGCACGGCGGCGTTGGTGAGGAGGTTGTCGACGACCTGGCGGATGCGCAGCGGGTCCATGCGCAGCCGCACCGGGCCGGGGCCCGCGAGCACGGTCAGCGGATGGCCGGGGTGGCCCGCCCGGAAGGCGTCGGCGGCCTGGCCCACCAGCTCCGCCAGGTCGGCGTCCTGCGGCCGCAGCGGCGTCTCCACCTCGGCCGCGTCGAGCCGCGCGAGCAGCAGCAGGTCGTCCAGGAGCACACCCATCCGGGCCGCCTCGGCGCGCAGCCTGGCCAGGTGCCGGTCGCGTTCGGCGGGGGCGTTGGCGGCGGCGTACTGGAAGAGGTCGGCGTAGCCGCGTACCGACATCAGCGGGGTGCGCAGTTCGTGCGAGGCGTCGGCGACGAACCGGCGCAGGCGCTGCTCGGCCTCGGCGCGCACGGCCAGGGAGTCGTCGATGTGCTCCAGCATCGTGTTGAAGGCGGTCCGCAGCTCGTCCACCTCGGGTCCGCCGTCCCGGCCGTCGGCGCGCAGCGGCAGCCTCGCCGCCGACTCGGTCAGGTCGTGCGAGGCGATGCCGTGGGCGGTGCTCGCCATGTCGCTGAGCGGCTTCAGACCCCGGCGCAGCATCCGCCGGCCGAAGACGACCAGGGCGAGCAGCGCCAGCGCGAAGGTGACGACCTGGATGGTGATGAGCTGCCCCACGGTGTCCTGGATCTCGTCCATGGGAGCGGCACTGACCAGGACCACCCCGGGCTCGACCTCGCAGGCGCGCAGCCGGTAGGTGCCCGTGCCCTTCAGGTGCTCGGTGCGCAGCAGCTCCTCGTGCGCGGTGGACTGCGCCGAGGCCAGCGCGGTGAAGTCGTCGACGTCCTTCGGCAGGTCGGCCGGGTCCTCGGGCCGGCGCAGCTCGGGCCTGCCCTCCCGCACGTCGTACACGGCGTAGAACCAGCTGTAGTACTTCTTGCCCGAGAGGGTGCCGTAGTCGGCGATGCTCTTGGACTGGGCGAGCTGGGCCTGGGCGAGCTGGGTGTCGAGCTGGGCGGACAGGTAGTCGCGCATGTAGGTGGTCAGGGCGGTGCCGACCACGGCGAACACCACCAGCGACAGGGCGCCGAGGCCCAGGGCCAGCCGGGTGCCCAGCCGCATCCTGCGGTAGGCCCCTCGCAACCGGGCGGTCACTCGGCGGCCTGCCGCAGCACGTACCCGAAGCCGCGCACGGTGTGGATCAGCTCCGGGGCGCCCTCGCCGGCCTCGTCGAGCTTGCGGCGCAGCCTGCTGACGACCAGCTCGACGACGTTGGAGCGGCCGCCGAAACCGTACTCCCACACGTGGTCGAGGATCTGCGCCTTGGTGAGCACGGTCGGCGACTTGCGCATGAGGTAGCGCAGCACCTCGTACTCGGTCGGGGTCAGCGACAGCAGCCGCTCGCCGCGCCGCACCTCGCGGGTGTCCTCGTCCATGGTGAGATCGCCGACCCGGAGCACCGACCGCTGGAAGGACGGGCCCGCGCTGCGCCGCAGCACGGTGCGCAGCCGCGCCATCAGCTCCTCCACGGCGAACGGCTTGACCAGGTAGTCGTCGCCGCCCCGGGTGAGGCCGGCGACCCGGTCGGCCACGCCGTCGCGCGCGGTGAGGAACACCACCGGCACCATCGTGCCGGAGGCGCGCAGCCGGTCCAGGACGCCGAAGCCGTCCACGCCGGGCAGCATCAGGTCGAGCACCACGATGTCCGGGTGGAACTCGGCGGCCCGCCGCAGCGCGTCCTCGCCCGTGTACGCGGTGACCGCCTCCCAGCCCTCGTAGCGGGCGACGGTCGCGACGAGGTCGGCGATGGGCGGGTCGTCGTCGACGACGAGAAGTCGTACTTTCTCCACGCCCTCATAGTGCTGCACGCGTCCCGCGCCGCCCCAGCCGCCCGCGCTCCCGTGGCGGGATCGATAAAAACTTGAAAGTTGAGCGACAGCTTCCCGACAGCTCCCTGGCGCCAAGCTCGTATCCCAGGATCCGATCAAGGAGCTGCCGACCGTGACGACCCTCCGACAACCTCCCGTGGCGACCCGCCCCGGTGTACGGCCGAACGTGGTGGGCCGCGCCGGCCTGTACGCGGTCCTGCTCGCCAACGCGGCCGTGGTGGCCGTCTTCTTCGTCCAGGCCGGTTTCGCCTCCAACGCGCTGATCGTGCTGGGCCGGCTGGCCGGGCTGTACGCGGCGCTGCTGATGGCGTTCCAGCTGCTGCTGGTGGCACGGCTGCCGTGGTTCGACCGGCGGATCGGCATGGACCGGCTGACGTCCTGGCACCGCTGGACGGGCTTCTCGGTGCTGTGGCTGCTGCTGGCGCACGCCGTGTTCGTCGTCCTCGGCTACGCCCAGGCCTCCGCCCTGGACCCGGTGAACCAGCTGGTGGACCTCGCGGAGACGGTGGAGGGCGTCCTGCGGGCGATCGTCGCGCTGGCGATCCTCCTCGTGGTCGGGGCCGTCTCGGCCCGGGCCGCCCGGCGGCGGCTGGCCTACGAGACCTGGCACTTCGTCCACCTGTACACCTACGTGGCGGTGGTGCTGGCGTTCACCCACCAGGTCGCGGCCGGCACGACGTTCGCCTCGTCACCGGCCGCCGAGGCGTACTGGTACGCCGTGTGGGGCGCGGCCCTCGCCTCGGTGTTCGCGGGCCGGCTGGCGCTGCCGCTGTGGCGGAACCTGCGCCACCGGCTCCGGGTGACGGCCGTCGTCCCCGAGAACGACGACGTGGTCTCGGTCTACGTCACCGGCCGCGACCTGGACCGGCTGCCGGCGCGGGCCGGGCAGTTCTTCCTGTGGCGGTTCCTGACGAAGGACCGCTGGTGGCAGGCGAACCCGTTCTCGCTGTCCGCCGCGCCCGACGGCCGCACCCTGCGGCTGACCGTCAAGCGCGCGGGCGACGGCAGCGCGGCCCTGCGGCACCTGAAGCCCGGCACCCGCGTCTTCGCCGAGGGCCCCTACGGCGCCTTCACCGCCCTGCACCGCACCCGGCCCGACGCCGTGCTCATCGCGGGCGGCGTCGGCGTCACGCCCATCCGCGCCCTGCTGGAGGAACTGCCCGGCCACGCGGTCGTGATCTACCGGGTCGCCACCGACCGGGACGCCGTCCTCCACGACGAACTGCGCGACCTCGCGCTCGCCCGGGGCGCCGAACTGCACGTGGTCACGGGACCGCCGGTGCCCGACCGGCTGGCGCCCGGGGAGCTGGCGCGGCTGGTGCCGGACCTCACCGAGCGGGACGTCTACCTGTGCGGCCCGCCTCCGATGATGAACGCCGTGCTGGGCAGCCTGCGCGAGCTCGGCGTGCCCAAGGCGCAGATCCACTTCGAACGCTTCAGCCTGGCCGGCTGACGAGGAGACTGTCGTGAAGCGAGCCATACCCGTCCTCGTCCTGAGCGTCGCGGGCCTGATCCCCGTCTGGCGCTACGCGCCCTCGCCGGACACCGGGTCCACGGGCACGCGGGCCGCGGCGCCCGCGTCCACGCCCTCGGTCTCGTCCTCCGCGGGGACCGGCGGCACGACCTCCACGGTCGTGTCCGGGCCCACGGTCGACACCGAGAAGGGACCGGTGCAGGTCGAGGTCACCTTCGAGGGGGACACGATCTCCTCGGTGCGGATGCTGCGACAGCCCGACCACCCGCAGACCACCGCCGCCGTGCCGCGGCTGATCGAGGAGACCCTGCGGGCGCAGAGCGCCGACGTCGACACGGTCTCCGGCGCCACGGTCACCAGCGACGGCTACCGCGAGTCGCTCCAGGCCGCCCTCGACGCGAAGGGCTGAGGGATGCGGCGCGTCGAACACGTCATGGGGTTCCCGGTCTCGGTGCGGATCGACGACGAGGACTTCCCGCGTGCGCCGGTGGACGACCTCTTCGCGTGGCTGCGGGAGGTCGACGCCCGGTTCAGCCCGTTCCGCCCGGACAGCGAGGTGTCGCGGCTGGACCGGGGCGAGCTGGCCGGGCCCGGCCCGGACCTGCGGGAGGTCCTGGACCTGTGCGAGGAGTACCGGGTGGCGGCCGGGGGCGCGTTCGACGTGCGGCTGCCCGGCCGGGGGCTGGACCCCTGCGCCGTGGTGAAGGGCTGGTCGGTGCAGCGGGCGGCGGAGCGGCTGGCGGCCGCCGGGGCGCGGCGCTTCTGCCTGAACGCGGGCGGTGACGTGGTCGCCGCCGGCGGCCCCTGGCGCGTCGGGGTCCGCCACCCGGAGCACGCCGGCCGGCTGTGCGCGGTCCTGGAGCTGACGGACCGCGCCGTCGCCACGTCCGCCCGCTACGAACGCGGCGACCACATCCTCGACGCCCGCACGGGCCGCCCGGCGACCGGTCTGCTCAGCGTGACGGTGGTGGCCCCGACCCTCACCGAGGCGGACGCGGTGGCCACGGCGGCCTTCGCCCTGGGTCCGCGGGGCGTCTCCTGGGCGGCGTCCCGGCGCGACTGCGAGGTGTTCGCGGTGGACGCGGCCGCAAGGGTCCTGCGCACCGGGGGGTGGCCACTGGCGGGGACCGGGACTCAGTTGCCGGGCATGGCCTCCAGAAAAGCGGCCGGCGGCACGAAGAACAGGCTGCCGGTGACGGCCCGGGAGTAGTCCAGCAGCGGGTCGGGCCCCGCGCCCGGTCCGCCCAGGAACATCTTGCGCAGCATCGTCTCGGGTATCTCCGGCGTGCGCGCGTAGGCCACGAAGTACGTGCGAACTCCCCGTGCCCGGGCCGGCCGAACGGCATGGCCGAGCGCAGTATCCTCCGCTCCGCGCCGTCCGGCCCGAGGACGGTGTTGACGTCCTTGTGGGAGCCGGGCGCGTCGAGTTCGAGGTTGGTCAGCTTGGTGCGGCCGATGATCTTCTCCTGGGCCTCGACGGCGAGGGCGTCCCAGGCCTCCACGTCGTGCAGGTACTTCTGCACGAGCGCGTAGGCACCGCCCCGGAAGCCGGGGTCCTCGTCCCCGACGAGCGCCGCGTCGGCGGCGGCCCGGCCGACCGGGTTCTCGGTGCCGTCGACGAACCCGAGGAGGTTGCGCGAGTCGAAGTAGGAGAACGCCTGCGTCTCGTCGCGCACGGTGACCGCGCCGCGCAGCCGCCGCACGAGCTCGGCGGCGAGGGCGAAGCACAGGTCGGTGCGGGCGGCCCTGATGTGGAGGAACAGGTCGCCCGGGGTGGCCGGGGCGTGGTGCCGGGGCCCGGCCAGTTCGCGGAACGGGTGCAGCTCGGCGGGCCGCGGAGCGCCGAACACCCGGCCCCAGGCCCGCGATCCGACCCCGGCGACGCACCCCAGCCCGCCGTCGGGGCTGGGGAAGCCGACGGAGCGCACCAGGCCCGCGAGCGAGCCCAGCGCCGCCCGCACGGCGGCTTCCCCGCCGGGCTCGATGGTGGCGACCAGGAACACCGCGACCGAGGCCGGCGGGTTCAGCAACGGCTGCGGCAGCGTCTCTTCCGAGGGCAGCGGTGACGTCATGGCTTCCCATCCCTTCGCCGGCCGGCACGGCCCGCCCGCTCCCCCTCCGGGGCGGCGCGGCCCACGCCCCTGACACGATGCCCAGCCGACGGGCGGGCGGAACTCCCTTGACATCGGCGGCGGTTGCTAGCCGGACACCTCCCGCAGCACCTTGACGTCCCAGGGCCTGAGCGGCACGGCGCCGGTGTGCACCGCGTCCGTCAGCACGTCCCGCAGGGCCGCGGGGACCGGCACGGACACCTCCTGCCACGACCAGTTGTGCACGAAGCGCAGCCGGCGGCCGTCCCGCGCGGTGGCGGAGGTGGCCGTGACGCCCGGGTGGGCGGGGCGCCAGGCGTGCTCGGGGGCGTACCGCTCGAACAGGGCGCGGGCGAAGGCGGGGTCGGGGACGGTGCCGACGCAGGTGACGCGCCCGGCCCCGTGGCGGTGGGTGGTGGCGGCCGGCCAGCGGCCGAAGTGCGGGTGCCGGTAGGCCGCCAGAATCTCGGCGCCCTCGGGCCGCAGCCCGTCCGCCCAGTGCAGGGCGCACGCCTCCGGCGGCAGGGGGAGCGCGTCCGTGCCGGTGACGGGCAGCGGGTCGCGCAGGTTGCTGAACTCGTCGTACGTCACCCCGGCCGCCGCCGCCAGCCGGGCGGGCTGGAGGTCAGTGCGGGCCCGGGCCTCGGTGTCGCCGTAACCGGTGCGCGGGCCGAGGACGAGGTGGCCGCCGGTCTCCGCCCAGGCGCGCAGGAAGTCGAGGACGGTGTCGTCGGCGGCGTAGTAGGCGGGCACCACCAGGACGGACGGCAGGTGCGCCGCGGCCAGCTGCCCGGGGTGCAGCACCCGCGCCTGCAGGCCGGCGTCGAAGGCCCCGCGGTAGAAGGCGTCGAAGATCCTCTCGTACGACCGCCCGTCCGGGCCTCCGCCGGCGTCGGCCAGCGGCGGTTGCCCCTGGAGCGCCCACTTGCTGGGCCCGTCGTACAGGAACGCCACGTCCGCGTCCGGGGTGAGCCCCGCCACCAGCTCCCCGGCCCGCTCCAGTTCCTCGCCCAGGGCCGCCAGCTCGCGGTAGACACGGCCGGGGCGCCCGCTGTGCGGCAGGATGCCGCCCCAGTACGTCTCGGCGCCGAAGTGCAGGGTGTGCCAGTGCCAGTACTCGATCATCGCGGCGCCCCGGGAGACCAGCGCCCAGGCGGCCTGCCGCCACTGCCCGTCGTAGGCCGGCCGGTTGTCCCAGGGGCCGCCGATGGCCTGGGCGTTGGTCTCGGTGACCAGGAACGGCTCCTGGCGGGAGGAGTACATGCGGTCGGCGCTGCGGTACAGCGCCCAGGTGCCGCGGGTCGTCCAGTCCTGCCCGTCGGTGGTGCGGTCGGGCAGGGCGAGGGCGTCCTGCATCGTGTAGTACGGGTTGCCCGCGGTCACGTCGAGGTGCTCGGTGAGCCGGTCGTCCTCGACGCCCTGGCGGTCGTAGGAGATGCAGGTCGTGACGAACTGGCCGGGGCGGGCGTACTCGCGCACGATCTCCGCCTGCCAGGCGATGAACTCGGTGACCTGCCGGGCCTGGAAGCGCCGCCAGGCCAGGTCGTACTGCGGCTGGGCGTTGCCGTCGGGGGTCCACAGGTCGGCCCAGGTGGACAGCCGGTGCGACCAGTAGACCAGGCCCCACTCCCGGTTGAGGGTCTCCACGTCGCCGTACCGCTCGCGCAGCGCGTCGGTGAAGCGCTGGAAGACGCCGTGGTTGTGGAACAGGTGCAGCCCGGGCTCGTTGTCGACCTGGTGGCCGATGACCGCGGGGTGGCCCGCGTACCGCTCGGTGATCCGGCGGATGATCCGCTCGGCGTGGAAGCGGAACGCCGGGTGCGTGAAGTCGGCCTCCTGCCGCGCGCCCCAGCCGATGCGCCGACCGGTGCGGCTCTCCCCCGTGATCTCCGGGTACAGGCGGGCGAGCCAGGGCGGCACCGCGTAGGTCGGCGTCCCGAGGATCACACAGATGCCCCGCTCGTGGGCGCCGTCCAGGACCGGCTGGAGCCAGTCGAGGTCGAAGCGGCCGTTGTCGGGTTCCCAGGTGGACCAGACGGACTCGCCGACCCGTATGACGGTGAAGCGGGCCTCGGCCATCAGGTCGAGGTCGTCGTCGAGGCGCTCGTACGGCTGGTACTCGTGGTAGTAGGCGGCACCGAACAGGACACGCGGGGGCAGCTCGGACATGGTTCTCCTCGTCATGAGGTGAGGGGACGTCAGCCCTTGACCGCGCCCGTGGACAGGCCTTCGAGGAGCTGCTTGCGCAGCAGCACGAAGAGGGCGACGGCGGGCAGGACGGCGAGGACCGCTCCGGCGAGCACGAGGTCGTACTGCCGTTGCTCGGAGACGAACAGGGTCTGCAGGCCCAGCGGCAGGGTGTACTGGGAGCTGTCGGAGACCAGCACCAGCGGCCACAGGAAGCTGTTGTAGCTCTGCAGGAACTGCCAGACGGCCAGCGCGCCCAGCGCAGGACGCAGCAGGGGCAGCACGATGGTGCGGAAGACGCCGAACTCGCTGGCCCCGTCGATCCGGGCGGCCTCCAGCACCGAGTCCGGGATGGACTGCACGATGTACTGCTGCATCATGAAGATCCCGAACGCGGGCGCCACCCACGGCACGATCAGCGCGAACCAGGGGCTGCCGAGCCCGGTCTTCACCAGGATCACGAACAGCGGCACGAGGATCACCGCGAACGGTATCGACAGCGAGCCGAACATCACGCCGAACAGCAGCCGCCTGCCGGCGAAGCGGAACTTGGCGAAGCCGTAGCCGGCGAGCGCGCAGACGAGGACGGACACGCCGGTGGCGACGAGGGCGACGACCGTGCTCATCAGGAACCAGCGGCCGAAGGGCTGCTCGGTGAGCAGGATGCGGTAGTTGTCCAGGGTGAAGGGGTCCGGGACGAGCTCGGGCGGGTGGCCGAAGATGTCGCCGCGCGGTTTGAACGAACCGCTCAGCGCCCAGACCAGCGGGGCGAGGAAGCCGGTGAACAGCAGGACCAGGAAGGCGTACAGGGGCAGCCGGGCGCGGGTCATCAGGCGGCCCCGCCGATCCCGAGGAGCCGGTTGAGGAACCGGCTGAGGCCGAAGACCAGCACGAACAGGACGACGGCCGCGGCGGCCGCGTAGCCGAACTGCTGGCGCTGGAAGGCGGCCCGGTAGATGAACATGGTCACCGAGAGGGTGGACTCGGCCGGTCCGCCGCCGGTCAGCAGATACGGCTCCTCGAAGATCTGCGCCGCGCCGATGAAGGAGGTGACCACGACGAACGCGGTCACCGGCTTCAGCGCCGGCAGCGTGACGGTGGCGAAGGTGCGCAGCCGCCCGGCCCCGTCGAGCGCGGCGGCCTCGTACAGCTCCCGGGGCACGTTCTGCAGCCCGGCGAGGAAGAAGACGGTCAGGTAGCCCGTCCACCGCCACAGCATGACCAGGGCGATGCTCGCCTTCGCCAGGTCCGGATCGCCCAGCCAGTCCACGCCGCCGGTGCCGAACAGGGCCCGCAGCACCGCGTTCGCCAGGCCGAACTGCCGGTCGAAGACCAGCCCGAAGACCAGGGCGACGAGGATCGGGGAGACCACGACCGGCACGAAGAAGGCGGTGCGCCACAGGTCGCGCACCCGCAGGCCACGGGTGTTCAGCGCCTGCGCGATCAGCAGCGCGAGCGGCACGACGAGGCAGACCGCGACCAGCACGAACACGGCGGTGTTGCCGAGGGCCCGGTGGAAGCTGACGTCGGTGGCGAGGAGCCGGTAGTTGCGCAGCCCCACCCAGTGCGGCGGCCCGAGCCCGACCCACTCGGTGAGGCTCAGCCACAGCGAGACACCGACGGGCACCAGCAGGAACAGGACGTAGAGGAGGTAGAAGGGCGAGATGAAGAGGTAGGGCGCCCAGGCCCGCTCGGGGCGGCGGGACCGCTCCGCCGCGCCGGCGCGCTCGCGGGTGGACGGATTCGGTCCGGCTACAACGGTGGTCATGATGAGGGGCCTCCTGGACGGCGCCCCGGGAGGGGCGCGGGGAACTGCGCGACCGGCCACGGCGCGGCCGCGGTCGTGGAACGGCACACCACCGCGGCGCCTAACGCCCGGCCTGGTCGCGGAAGTCGGCCACGGTCCGCCGCAGCGCCTGCCGCGGTGACAGGTCCCCGTGGTAGGCCCGCAGCAGGTTCCCGCCGAGCACGTCGTAGAGGATCGACTGGTCGGGGTGCTGGTGGAACGCCGGCACGTGAGGCAGCAGCGAGCGGTACAGCCCGAACAGCCGCTGCCCGCCGCAGAACTCGTCCTCGTACGCCCCGAGCCGCGGGTCGTCGTACACCGACCGCCGCGTCGGCAGGTACCCGGTCTCGGTGAACCGCCGCACCTGCCCGTCGTGCGTGAGCCAGGTGCGGAAGAGGAACTCCGCGGCCGCCCGGGTGTTGGGCTTGTCCTTGACCACGCCGAAGCCCGTGCCGCCCAGCGCGGCGGTCAGCCCGCCGCCCCCGGCGAACCGGGGCAGGGCGCGCACCCGCCACATGCCCTTCTGCTCGGGCACGTTGGTGGCCAGGCCGTAGTTCTTGTACCAGATGGCCATGGGCAGTCCGATGACCCGTCCCCGCTTCAGTGCGGTCTGCACGCCGGCCCCGTAGTAGTCGGAGACCTCGACGGCGAACCCGCTGCGCAGCCCCCGGCACAGGAAGGTCAGCACCTCCTCGGCCTCCGGCGAGTCCAGGAGCAGGTCGCCGCCCGCGTCGAAGAAGGCTCCCCCGCGCTGGTAGAGCAGCATCTGGAACGACTGCACGACCTGGCCGGGATCGCTGCCCGCGGTGGAGACGACGCACAGGGAGGCCCCGTGGTCACGGTGCGCGCGGGCGCCCGCCTCGGCCAGCTCCTCCCAGGTGGCCGCGGAGTCCGGCAGGCCGTACTGCTCGAAGAGGTCCTGCCGGTAGAAGTAGACGACCATCGGCGTGTCCGAGTCGAAGGCGTACACGCGGCCGTCCCTGCTGAAGGGGGCGGTGCGGGCGGGCAGCAGGTCCTCCTTCAGCCCGGGCACGGCCTCGATGCCGGGCGTGAAGTCGTGCAGCAGGCGTTCGGCGATGTCGCCGCGCAGCATCCGCGGGAAGCTGCCGATCTCGAAGCCGACGAGGTCGGGCGTGCCGCGCCCGGCGACGGCCTGGGCGAGCAGCTTGGTGACGACGTCGGGGGCGCCGGCGCGGGTGACCTCCAGGCGGTAGCGGAAGTCCCCGGCCCGGTCGGCCTCGGGAACGCCCTCGCGGAAGAACGCCTCGTAGCCCGGGTCGTGGGTCCACAGGGCGAGGGTGACGTCGCCGGAGGTGCGGGGCGTGGTGCCGTCCGTGCCGCAGGCGGCGAGTGCGGCGGCCGGAGCGAGGCCGAGGGCACCGCGCAGCAGGGCGCGGCGGGAGGGAGCGGGTAGGGGTGGGGGGAGGGGTGGGGCTGCGGGCGGGTACACACGTGACTCCTCACGTGGTGCGGCTACTGGGGGCGGGCGGGTCCCGGGTCGCGTACCGGCCCGGTGGAGGCGCGGACGGTCAGCTCGACGGCCCGGTCGGCCCATCCGGCCGGGATGGCGCGGCCCTCGATCAGGGCGGTCAGTACGTCGGCGGCGCGGTCGGCGACGGCGGCGAAGTCCTGCCGGACGGTGGTCAGCGGCGGGGAGAGGTAGGCGGCGGCGGGTATGTCGTCGTAGCCGACGACGCTCACGTCACCGGGGACGGCGCGGCCCGCGTCGGCGAACGCGCGCAGGGCGCCGATGGCCATGTCGTCGTTGGCGGCGAACACGGCCGTGACGTCGGACAGCCGGGCGAGCCGGCGTCCGGCGGCGTATCCGGAGGCCGGGGTCCAGTCGCCGGGTGCGGGCAGGGGCGGCTCGGGCGCGCCCGCTGCGGCGAGGGCCTCGCGCCATCCGCGCAGGCGGTCGCGGGCGGCCCACCAGTCCTGCGGGCCGGGCAGGTGCCAGACGGTGCGGTGGCCCAGGGCGAGCAGGTGCTCGGTGGCGAGCCGGGCGGCCGCGACGCCGTCGGCGCCGACCACGGCGCCGGTGCCCGGCGGCGGTTCGACCCCCTCGCCGAGGCTGATGACCGGCACGTCGGCGGTGAGCCGCAGCGGCGTGCCGTCGTCGACGGGTTCGGACAGCATGATCCCGTCCACGCCCTGCTCCAGCAGCGCCTCGACGGCGGCCGAGACGCTCTGCCCCTCCGGGGTGGTGGCCAGGGCGACGGAGTACCCGGCGCGCCGCATGGCCCGCTCCAGGGCGACGAGCAGGTTGGACGGGCCGTAGAGCGCGCTGCCCAGGAAGACCACGCCGATGCGCCGGTAGCGGCCCAGCAGCAGGGCGCGGGCGGCGGTGTTGGGCCGGTAGTCCAGGTCGCGGATGGCCCGCAGCACGCGGTCACGCACCTCGGCGCTGACGTGCGGCTCGCCGTTGACGACCCGGGAGACGGTCTTCTGCGACACCCCGGCGGCCCGTGCGACCTCGGTCATGCCGGGACCGCGCCGACGGCGCCCGCCGTCGGCGGCTGCGGGTCTCGGCATGGGCGCTCCCCGTGGACGGCGCGGACGCGGACTACGCGGTCATGCTGGGGCGCGGCTCGGCAAGGGCTTTCCTGACTACGTAGTCAGGCCAGTGTGGGAGCCGGTGCGGCCGACGTCAACACGACGGGCCGCACCGCCGTGCGGATACCGCGGCCGCGGTATCCGCCGGGCGCCGCTCAGCCCTCGTCGGGCGTCAGCCGCAGCGCGATGCTGTTGATGCAGTACCGCTGGTCCGTGGGCGTGGGGTAGCCCTCGCCCTCGAAGACGTGCCCGAGGTGCGAGCCGCAGCGCGCGCACCGCACCTCGGTCCGCACCATGCCGTGCGAACGGTCCTGGATCAGCTCCACCGCGTCGGAGTCCTTCGGGTCGAAGAAGGACGGCCAGCCGCAGTGCGACTCGAACTTGGTGCCCGAGGTGAACAGCTCCGCCCCGCAGGCACGGCAGGAGTACACGCCCTGCGTCTTGGTGTTGGTGTACTCACCGGTGAAGGCGGGCTCGGTGGCCGCCTGGCGCAGCACGGCGTACTCGCCCGGGCTCAGCTCCGCGCGCCACTGCTCGTCCGGCTTCTCGACGTCGTACGGCATGAGCCTCCAGCCCCTCAGTTCGACAGACGGTCCAGGATCCGCGGGCCGAGGTCGGTGACGTCGCCCGCTCCCATGGTGAGAACGAGATCACCGGGCTTCGCCATTCCCGCGACGACCGAGGGGACGTCCGCCGGGTCGTGCACGGGCGTCACGTCGGCGCCCGCGGCCCGGGCCGCCTCGATGATCAGCTCGCTGGTCACGCCGGGGATCGGGTCCTCCCGGGCCGGGTAGATGTCCAGGACCACGGAGGCGTCGGCGAGGGTCAGCGACTGCCCCATCTCCTTGCCGAGCTCCTGCGTCCGCGAGAACAGGTGCGGCTGGAAGACGACCAGGATGCGCGCCTCGCCCGCGGCCGAGCGCATCGCCTCCAGGTCGGCGGACATCTCGGTGGGGTGGTGGGCGTAGGAGTCGATGACCTGGACACCGGCCGCCTCGCCCTTGAGCTGCAGCCGCCGCTTGACCCCGGTGTACGCCGCGAGCGCCGGGGCCAGGTCGGCCGCGGGGACACCGAGCGCCACGCCCGCCGCGAGCGCGGCGACCGCGTTGTGCGCGTAGTGGCGGCCGGGCACGGAGACCGTGAAGGTCAGCTCCCGCCCCTCCAGGACGACGGTCACCTCGCTCCTGAGCCCCTGCGGCACGACCGACAGCACGCGCACCGCGGCGTCCTCGGACTCGCCGTAGGTCACCACCCGCACGCCGCGTCCGGCGATCCGCCGGGTCAGCTCGCGCGCGCCCTCGTGGTCGGCGGAGATCACCAGCGTGCCGCCCTCGGTGATCCGGTCCACGAACGTCTCGAACGACGCGTAGATCTCGTCCATCGACGCGTAGTTGGCGTGGTGGTCGAGCTCGACGTTGAGCACGATCGCGACCTCGGGGGCGTACTTGTGGAAGCTGCGGTCCGACTCGTCGGCCTCGGCGACGAAGATCTCGCCCTCGCCGTGCAGCGCGTTGGAACCGGGCGCGTCCAGGTCGCCGCCGATGGCGTAGGAGGGCTTCAGGCCCAGCTCGCCCAGGGACACGGCCAGCATCGAGGTGGTGGTCGTCTTGCCGTGCGTGCCGGCGACCGCGATCGGGCGCAGGCCGTCCATCAGGGCGGCGAGCGCGTCGGAGCGGTGCACGACGGGGATGCCCAGCTCGGCCGCGCGGGCCAGCTCGGGGTTGTCCTGCCGGATCGCCGACGACACGACCACGCAGCTGGCGTCGTCGGCCAGGTGCTCGGCCGCATGCCCGATGTGCACGGTCGCCCCCAGCGCCCGCAGCGCCTCGGCCGTGGCGGACTCCTTGGCGTCGCTGCCCGCGACGGCGGCCCCGCGCTGGGCGAGGATCTTCGCGATCCCCGACATCCCGGCCCCACCGATCCCGATGAAGTGCGGTCGGTCCATGGCGGTGGGAAGGCCGGGTGCCATGCGTGTCTCCCTGTGCGTGTGCGGAACGTTCAGCGGCACAGCCTATGCCGAACGGTGCTCCGGTGCCGCCACCGCCGGCGGCTACGCCTTGCTGTGCGAGAACAGCTTCAGCACCGGCACCCCGACCTTGTGCCGGGCACGCGAGGCCCAGTCCCGGTGGAAGAACTCCTCCACGTAGTGGGGGTCGGTCAGCACGATGACCTCGTCGGCCCCGACCTCCTCCACCAGGGACTTCAGCGCGTCCAGCGGATGGTCCTCGATCAGCCGCCCCTCCGCCGCGCTGCCCGAGGCCCGCAACGCCGCGAGGGACACCTCCAGGGCCCGCTGCCCCACGCTCAGGGCCTCCTCGCCCTCCGGGGTCTCCCCCTCCCGCACGGCCTCGTCGAGTTCACCGAGTGCGACGTCGTCGATGGCCCGCAGCAACCGGTCCGCCTGCTCACCCCGTGGCTGCAGCAGCACATGGAAGGAGACCTCCTCCTCCCCGTGCAAGGTCGTGACGAACTCCACGTCGGCGGACGTCAGGGCCTTCTCGATCATCAAAACGCTAGTGAACACCAGGCGCCCCTTCTGCTCCGGGGGCCGTGGGCCCCACTCCTCCGTGGGCCGTACCGGGCCCTGCGGAAACCATCCTGCCCGTGTACGCACGGGTATTGCCGGATCCAGTGTGCCCTCCGTACGCCGGGCGGAACGGCATATGCCGCCGATGGACGGTCCGGGGAGGCCACCGCCCCCCTCTTCCGCTCGCACCGGCCGGCCGGATGCACCGGCCGCCGCCCCCTTGTACCCCGAGTCCCGCTGTTCAGTACGTCAGGACCGCCCGTAGCGCGTGAACAGGAAGCCGTCCTCCTCCAGCAGCGACAGCAGCGAGAAGCGGTGCGGGACGGTGACGGCGGGGCCCCCCGCGATGCGCTGCGCGTCGCCGGCCGTGAGCATCGGGGAGACGGTCAGGCACAGCTCGTCCAGGACGCCGGCCGCCACCATCTGCCCCAGCAGCCGGGGCCCGCCCTCGGTCAGCAGGCGCGTGTGGCCGAGTCCGGCGAGGGCCGCCACGGCACGGGCGGGGTCCACGCCCATGCCGTCCCCGGCGGTCACCACCCGTGCTCCGGCCGCCTGGGCGGCGGCGACGCGGTCGGGGGCGGCCGCGGCTCCCGTGAGGATCAGGGTGGGCACCGGCGGCGCGGTGAACAGCGGCAGTGAGAAGTCGAGGTCCAGGCTGGCCGTGACCACGACGATCGCGGGCGCGGGCGCCTGTCCGGCCGCCTCCCGCAGCGCCGCGAACTCGGCCCGCGCCCGGGCCGGGCGATAGCCCTCCCGCCGGACGGTCTCGGCCCCGACGACCACGACGTCGGCCAGCGCCCGCAGGGTGCCGAAGATCCGCATGTCGGCCGCGCTGGAGATGGGCTGCGAGCGTCCGTCGTGCTGGGCGGCGCCGTCCAGTGTGGACACCATGTTGGCCCGCAGGTACGGCACCGGTCCCCCGGAGCCCGGCTCGGGGTAGGCGTACGCGGCGGCCAGCTCGGCCAGGCCCCACTCCCGCCCGCCGCCCTCGCGGGACGAGCCGTCGGGGGCCGGAGCTGCTGTTTCATCGGTCACAGGGAACAGGCGTCGCATGCCGTGCAGTGTTCCACGCGCCGTAGCATGGTGAACCGTGTCCTCTTCCCCCGCCCCTTCCGGAACCGGCCCCGTGACCGACCCGGCCCCGCTGTCGCTGTGCGCCCGTGAGCCGCACGTGCCGGCGGACCGCCTGGTCGCCGAGATGGTGCCGCCGCCGCGGTTCGACTCCGTCCGGTTCAGCACGTACATACCGGACCCGAACCAGCCCAGCCAGACCGAGGCCGTCCGGGCCCTGGAGGGCTTCGCGGCCGGCCTGGGCGGGGACGGGGACTCGGGCAGGCGGCGGCTGTTCGGATTCGGCAGGGCGGCGAAGAAGGCCCCCGCCGGCCCGCGCGGCGTCTACCTGGACGGCGGCTACGGCGTCGGCAAGACGCACCTGCTGGCCTCCCTGTGGCACGCCACCCCGGCCGAGCCCGCACTCAAGGCGTTCGGCACGTTCGTGGAGCTGACCAACCTGGTCGGCGCCCTGGGGTTCCAGCAGACGGTGCAGACCCTGTCCGGCCACCGCCTGCTGTGCATCGACGAGTTCGAGCTCGACGACCCCGGCGACACCGTCCTGGTCTCCACGCTGCTCGGCAAGCTCGTCGACGCGGGCGTCGCCCTCGCCGCCACCTCCAACACGCTGCCCGGCAAGCTCGGCGAGGGCCGGTTCGCCGCGGCCGACTTCCTGCGCGAGATCCAGGGCCTGTCGGCCCACTTCCGCGCCCTGCGCATCGACGGTGAGGACTACCGCCACCGCGGCCTGCCCGAGGCGCCGCCGCCGTACTCCGACGCACAGGTGACCGCGACGGCGCACGCCACCGAGGGCGCCTCGCTCGACGCGTTCTCGCCCCTCCTGGAGCACCTGGCCCGGGTCCACCCCAGCCGGTACGGGGCTCTCACGGACGGGATCAAGGCGGTGTGCCTGACCGGCGTGCGGCCCGTTCCGGACCAGTCGACCGCCCTGCGGCTGGTCGTCCTCGCGGACCGGCTCTACGACCGCGAGGTGCCGGTGATGGCCTCCGGCATGCCGTTCGACCAGCTGTTCAGCGACGAGATGCTCAACGGCGGCTACCGCAAGAAGTACTTCCGGGCCATCTCCCGGCTCACCGCGCTGGCCCGTGACGCGGCCGCTCTGCCGACCGGCCGGTAAGCCGGTTCCCACTATCGCGTCAACTGCCGTGGATCAAGAGGCGGTTCCAGCCAGCGCACCCACGGTTTTCAGGCTCTCTTCAGTTTGAAACGTTAAGTTAACCCTGCAAACGGCCTTGCAGGGTTAACGTGTTTCTTGACCGGCCGTTGACCAACTGTTGGTCCGTACTAGACGTGTCGAACATCCGAAGGGGGGCGCATGCGCCGAGGTACGACGGCACGGATCGTGGTGCCGCTCCTCGCCGCCGCCCTGTTCGCCCTTCAGTTCTTCGCACCGACGGCATCGTTCGCAACCGCGCACACGCCGAGTCAGGTCGAGGCCAAGGCTCAGCCCGGAACCAACCCCTCCGGCACGGCCTCGCGTCCCGGGACCACCTTCTCCGGCCAGGCGCTGCGCGACGAGATCGTCAGCCGCCGCGCCGGGCATCACGGGGACCCGACCGGTCCCCTGCGCACCCGCGACCGGTCCCACGCCGCCCCCTGCGCGTCCCCGGCGTCCGGCCGGCCGCCGTCGAGGCACATCCAGCCGACGGCGGACGAACCGGTCGCACCCGGCCCCGCGCACCGGCACACGTCGAGATCCTCGGCGTCGCACACGCCGGCGGCACTGCAGGTCTTCCGCTGCTGAGCAGCAGAGCAGTACCCCCCACCTCTCTGTCATGCCCGTCCGACGCGCCCCCACTGCGCGCCAGGAGGAGTCACCACACTCATGCAACCCCTCATCGACAACGCCCGCATGTTCGGACAGCGCCCTGAGGAGTTCGCCCGCCTCGCCGAGGGCCAGTCCCCCGACGTCCTGTTCATCACCTGCTCCGACTCCAGGGTCGTACCGGCCCTGATCACGGGTGCCCGTCCCGGTGAGCTCTTCGAGCTGCGCACCGCGGGCAACGTGGTTCCGCCCCACACCTCCGCCACCCCCACCGGCGAGGCGGCCACCATCGA
>NZ_JBWKIF010000036.1:0-52363 GCF_056432865.1 Streptomyces sp. NPDC044921 | reverse complement strand
CCGCCCACAGCCTGACATCAGCAAGGTCCCCACCCATAACCACACCAACGACCGACCTGGCCATCAGTCACGGCAAGGACCGTTGCAGTACTAGGACCAGCCTGCCGTCCGCCGCTCTCGGCAACGGCAGGCCGGCCAGGGTCCGACGGAGTCGGCCGAAGTCGATCCGCCCCTGGTTGAGCCCGGCGTACAGGGCTCCGTGACCCCGCCGGTGTTCTGGCGCGAGCGCGAGATCCACCAGCGTTTTGACCAGGCCCTCCGTGCAGAGGAGGGCGTCCGTCAGCTCGAACAACGCGTCCGAGCGACCCGTGAGACACCCATAGAAGTCCGCCCGGAACTGCGACAACATGGCCAGCGCCTCACCCCGGCCACCGGTCAGAGGACTCACTCCGCGCGGCCCTGCCCAACCTCGGCCTGGAGCAGGCGCGGAGAGGCTGCAAAGCCATGGCGGGAGTACGCCGAAACCGCCCGGTCGCTGGAGTGAACGGTCACCCGCTCAAGACCGAGATCCCTCGCCCATGCTAAGACTGCCTCGATCAGCTCGCCGCCGAGGCCGTGGCCGCGCTCATCGGGCAGGACATACGTGCACTGCACGTCACCCGACATCCGCTCGAACGCGCGCGGATGCGGCACACGCTGCGTGATCGCCAGCCAGGCCATGCCGATCACAACGTCGTCACGGGCCATCACCATGCACCGATGTGAGGACTCGGTCTCCCGGGCCCATGCCACGAACCGTGGAACGAACTCCTCCAGCGTGGTGTCGGGCGTTCCGTAGAACTCCTGCACCCACTGCCACCGCAACTCAGCTACGGCGGCTAACTCACGGGGCTGGGCAGGGCGGCACACGATGTCATCCACGGCTTCATCCTGGCGCAGAATCACCAGCACGACAGCCGCTTCCACCACTCCCGCACCAACAGAGCGGCGGCCCAGCGCCCCTCTTCGTTAAATGACAAGCTCAGGAGCTGGTCGTAGTGGGCCACCGACGGCAGCGGCCGGGTGTCGGGCGGGAGGTGGGACAGCCGCCAGTCGGACAGGAAGGTGACCGTGCCGCCGGTCCCCTCCTGCGGCTGGACGGGATGGGCCCGGGTGGGCTTCGGGGGCTCGGTGAAGTTCTCGCCTTCAGCTGCCTTGCGGGCCTCCAGCGTGACGGCGTCCGCGGTCAGGGCGCCGGCTCGGTGGGCCGCGGCGAGTCCGGCGACAACGTGTTCGTGTTCCATGTGGCGTCCCAGCAGCAGCACCTCGATCAGGGCTCTGGTGCCGGCCGCCTCGCCGTGGGCGGCGCGGGCCGCGGTCCACCAGGCTTCGTGGACGGGGGTGAACTTCCCTGCGGCTTTGGCCTGTTCCAAGGCGGTCGATCCGGGGAAGGCGCCCGGCTTGCGCAGGAGTGCTTCCAGGTAGTGGTCCAGGACCAGGCGGGATTCGCCCCGGCCGCTGAGGCGTTCGTGGTGGGCGACCACGGTGCGGCCGTCATAGACGACCAGGTCGTTGGCGTGCAGCAGCACCCGCAGCTGGCGGCCGATGAAACGGACCGGGACCGAGTAGGAGTTGCAGCGGACGGTGACCTGTCCGAAGCGGTTGACCCGCGGAGTGAACCAGCGTCCGGTCTCGAACACCTCGCGGGGCAGGGGCCGCAGCAGCGGCTGTTCCTGGGTGAAGTACTCGCCGATGGTGCGGGTCGTCGACCGCAGGCGGCGGCCTTCGTCAGTCACGCACATAACCAGACGGTGGAGATCGTCTTCGCTCTGGTGACTGCCGCCGTGCTGGCTGGGGTCGTTTTCGCTGTCGCCTGGACTCTCGTCCAGGCCCTTGACCTCTCCGGCTCGGCGGAGAAGCGCGTGCTGGTGGTGGGCGCACTGTGCTCGGAGCAGTTGCTGGAGTGTGGCGCCTGGTACGGGTGCTGCTCCGGTTCGACAGGCAACGCCGAATGGGGCACTGACTACGGAGCTAGCGCCTTGCGATCGGTAGCCTCCCGGCGTGGGGAGCGTTGAGCGGCTGGTGCCGGATGAGTTGTGGCAGTTGTTCCAGCGCGTGGTTCCGGAAGCGCCGTCGCGGCCGCAGGGCGGCGGCCGTAGGGCGGCGGCCGCAGGGCGCCACGGCGACCGCGAGGTGCTGGCGGCGATCGTGTTCGTGGCAACATCAAGCTGTACGTGGCAGCAGCTGCCCGCGGCCGCCTTCGGGCCGTCGGGCGCGACGGCCCACCGCCCGGTTCACCGAATAGACGAAGGCCCGGGTGTGGGCCAAGCTCCACCGCCTGGTCCTCGACGAACTCGGCTCCCGCAGCGACCTGGACTGGTCCCGTTGCGCGATCGAATCGGTGAACATGCGAGCCCTGAAAAGGGGGACCTGACAGGTCCGGAACCTGTCGACCGGGACAAGTACGGCTCAAAGATCCATCTGATCACCGAGCGGACCGGTCTGCCCCTGTCCGTCGGCATCTCCGGTGCCAACATCCACGACAGCCAGGCCCTGGTCCCGCTCGTGAAGGGCATACCCCCGATCCGGTCCCGCCGCGGACCCCGCCGACGCAAGCCTGGCAAGCTCCACGCCGACAAGGGCTACGACTACCACCACCTGCGGCGATTGCTGTCGTAGCGCGTCATCCGGCACCGCATCGGCCGCAAAAGTGTCGAGCCCTCGCAACGACTCGGGCGGCACCGATGGACCATCGAACGAACCATGGCCTGGCTCGCCGGCTGCCGACGACCCACCGTCGCTATGAGCGCAAGGCCGAGCACATCCTCGCCTTCACCAGCCTGAGCGGAAGGAGAACAGCCAGTCGGGGCTCGGTCCTAATTCCTGCGCCGGAACTGGACCAACACCGAAGCTGTTGCGATCACGCCTACGATACTAAGGACGAGGAGGCCCCAACGTTCAGCCGCAAGAGAGGTTCCTGAAGAAAGCACGCACAGAGCGAGTACCGTCCAAACGCAGGCTTTCCAGATTCGGCTCTCTCGCAAGTCCCCTGAGCCTCGCATACATACTCCTCTCGCTCTTACGACGTAAGGCTGCAACTCAGTGGGGTGGAGACGATCGTGCGCCGCCTCCACCCAATGGCTTTAGTCTGCGATGTGCCGCCCGACTACCACCCCGACTCCGAAGGCACCGCCGATGAAGCCGCCGATGCCGACGCCGACTCCGCAGGCCTGGGGGCCGAAGAAGCACGCGCCTCCCCCGAGACCGGCTCCAGCTCCGGCGGACCCACCGATGATGCTGATATCAGTCACCAGGTCGTCGATGCCGTACAGGCCGGTGGGGTCGCTGTTGTTGATGGGGTCGCCGGCGGCGTAGAGGTAGGCGTTCTTCTCCTGCCCCGACGGGTCCGGCTGGGTGAAGCGGCCGAGGGTGGGGTCGTAGTAGCGGTGGCCCATCTTGTACAGCCCGGTCGGGTCCAGATACGTGCCCGCGTAGCGGTACGGCTGGGAGACGGCCTCGGTCGGTGTCGTACGCGGGAGGCCGGTGGGGCCGTAGGCGTAGGTGTGCGTGCGCTTGCCGGTGTCGTCGACCAGGCCGAGGACGTTTCCCGTGGCGTCGGTGAGGTAGTAGTAGGACTTCCCCCCAGTCGTCATGGAGTTCAAGGTGCCCGCCGGTTCGCGGATGAATCCGGTGTCCACGCCGTTCGTTGTCGTGGAGGCCAGGCCGAGTGCGGTGTGGTGGAACCAGGTCGAACCCAGTTTGGTGCGCTCGGAGTTGTCTGTGCCGGCGTGGACCAGGTCGTAGCTCTTGCCGCCTGCGGTGATGGTGGAGAGCTGGCTGTGGTCGGTCCAGGTTTCGTTCGTGCGGGGGGTGGTGCTCGCAGCCGCCGTCTCGTTGCCGAGTTTGTCGTAGAACCAGCCGGTGGCGGAGCCGTTCCTGCCGGTCAGTTCGCTGGCGTCGTCGTAGGTGTAGGTGGTGGCGCCGGGGCAGGTGTTCTTGGTGCCGTCCTGGCTGGTGAGGTTGCCGGCTTTGTCCCAGCAGTACAGCCACGACGCCTTGCGGGCTCCGGCGGAGTCGGCTTCCAGGGCGTAGCGCAGGCGGTCCTGGGAGTCGTAGTCGTAGGTGGTTTTGTACTTGGTGAGGTTGTCGGTGCGGGTGCGGATCTTGGTGGTGTCCTTGCCCGCGGTGTTCTTGTAGTCGTAGGCCAGGTCGATCAGGGTGGTCGTGCCGGAGGTGGTCTTGACGGCCTGGGGGCGGCCGTTGTCGTCGATGCCGACGGCTTGGGTGGTGCCGCCGGGGTAGACGGTCTTGGTGCGCTTGTCGTTGTTGTCGTAGTCGAAGTCGGTCTTCTTGCCGTCCGGGGCAATCAGGTAGTCCAGGCGGCCGGCCTTGTCCCAGGTGTAGTCGGTCTTGCCGGTGGGGTCGGTGTAGTGGTCGACCTCGCCGCCCGGGGTGTAGGCCAGTGCTGTCTGGGCGCCGTTCTGCAGGGTGCGGACGCTTTCGCGGTTGAGCTTGTCGTAGGTCCAGATGGTGGTTCCGGAGGCGTCCGTACGGGACTTGACGTTGCCGTCGCCGTCGTAGGAGTAGGTGACCGTGGCGTTGGTGGAGGACACCTTCGTCACGCGGTCGCGGTTGTCGTGGACGTAGACGGTCTTGATGCCGCGTCCGTCGGTGACGGTCTGCACCCGGCCGAGTGCGTCGTAGGTGTAGGTCGTCGTGCCCAGCGGGGCGGGCGGGGTGACCTTCTTGAGGTTGCCCTTGGCGTCGTACTCGAAGGAGGTGACCTTGCCGCCTGCGTCCTTGGCGGTGCAGCGCTGGCCCTCGAAGCCGCCGCAGGCCGGGGTGTCCTTGTTGTAGGTGTACGCGCGGGTGCCGCCGGCCGTGCCGGAGGTGGTGACCGACATCGTGTTGCCGTTGGTGTCGTATTTGAAGGTGTCCTTGCGGCCGTCCGCGGTGGTGAAGTCGTTGGGCAGGTCGGTGCCGGCGATCGTCTGGTAGGCCGTCACGGACGCGGTGGCGCCGAGTGGGAGCTTCTGGGAGAGGGCGTTGTTGCGGCCGTCCCAGCCGTAGGTGGTGGTGTTGCCGCCGGTGCCGTCCGCGCCCGTGCCCATCGCGTCGGTGGCGGTCTGCAGAAGGTGGCCCGTGTACTTGGCGTGGCGGGAGTGATCCAGGGGGTCGGTGACCTTGGTGACCTCGCCGTCCGCGTTGTGCAGGTACTTGGTGGCGTCGCCGTCGGGGTCGGTGACCGTGGTGGTGCCCGCGTCGGAGGGGGTGGCGGCCGTGTAGTCGTAGCGCCAGGTCGGGCCGATGTGGCCGGTGCTGGTCACCTCGGTGGCCCGCTGCATGGACCTGACGCGGTTGTGGGCGTCGTAGGTGAACAGCGTGACGGTGCCCTCGGGGGTGGTCACCTTCGTCAGGCGGCGTGAGGAGTCGTACGCGTAGGCCGTGGCCTTGCCGTCGGTGTCGGTGACCTTCGCCAGGTTGCCCGCCGGGTCCAGGTCGAGCACGGCCGTGCGACCCGTGTGGTCCTTGGCCTGCCACTGGTTCGGGTAGGTCTTGACCAGGTCGATCCAGCGGCCCGAGCGGGTCTCGGTCAGCTTGAAGCCCTTGTGCTCGCCGCCCTCGTCGTGCTGGTCGACCGTGATCACGCCGTCGTTGTTGTCCGTGACCTTGGCCAGCGTACCGTGCGCGTCGTAGGTGTCCTTCGTACCCGACTTGCGGTCGGTCAGGGTGTAGGTGCCGTCCGCGTTCTTCTTCAGGTCCTTGGAGTAGCCCGTCGGCGTGGTGTAACCGCCGGTGGACGTCTGCTGGAACCGCAGCGCGTCGCCGGTGGCGTCGTAGACGATCACTTCCCCGTCACCGAACTGGAGGTAGCGCTCGTACGCCTGCCACCAGCGCTGCGACACCTTCCCCCAGGGCGCCTCCAGGGAGTTGTACGTCCGCGCCAGCTGGAGCTTCTGGCCCACGCCGGCGATGTCGAAGTCCGTCGCGGCGAGCATCAGGTTGCCGTTGGAGACGTTCACCCGTGCCACGAGCGCGTCGTTCAGGCGCGTGTCGGTGATCCGGTGCCAGGGCACCTCGCCCTGCCCCTCGGGAAGGAAGGGTGTGGACTCGGCTGCGGTCGCCGTGCGGGATGCGGGACTCTTGGCCTTCCCGCTGGTCGCGCGCGTCTTCTGCGCTGCCCGCCAGGCCGCGACTTCGGCGGACGGCCTGGCCTCAACCTCCGAGTCCGGCGCTTTGACCGACCCGGCCGGCGTCGCGGGAGCCTCCACCTTGGTCGGCTTCGTCCACGGACTCTCCGGCTCCGGCAGCTGCGGCTTCGGTGGAGCGGCCAGACCAGGGGCCGCGGCGATCGCCAGAGCGGCCGTGGTGATCGCAGCGACGAGAGCGGTTCTGTGCGTTCTCCGGGCACGCCGAGACGGCGTGCCTGCAGCACGTAAATGCATCAGCTTCCCCCCACAGGAAGTCAGACAGACAGGCAGAACCGGTGACCCACACGGTCACCTCAGCCACACAAGCTGTCACAAGACGCACACAAGCCGACCAGCCGTGCCCCGCAACACCCCTCTCATACGGGCTGGAATCAGCCCCACCACTTCGACCGGGCGAATCCGGACACGGTAGAGCAACCCACCATCCCTTGAACGGGGAACTTTGCATTCCGTGGTCAATTCCGGCGGACACACTGACCGAAATACTTCGACTGCATCTCAATCAGTGCATCCCGACCGGAAACTGGCTACTTTTCGGTCAGATTCAGACCGAGCCGAGAAGTGCGCAGAGAGCGCTTACCAGCTTCTGAATGCGAAACCGCACCGGCACAACTTGTCTCAGAGCCAGTGACTAGCTGGCGGGGGTGCTACGGGCACAACGGCACCCCCATGCACACTGACGGCGTCCGGCACCTTCCGACGCCGTCCACCCTCTTGTGAAGGACTCCCCCGCGATGAGCGAACCGGGCAGAACCCTGCCCTCCTCCCGCCCCCACTCCGCCTCCGGCCGGCTCACCCGAGGGGTCCGGAACGTCGGCCGCCTCACGTGCTGGAGCCTGGCCACCGGTATGGCAGCAGCCGCCACCGACCTCATCCTCGAACCGCAGAGCACCTGGTGGACCGCGCTCTGGCTGATGCCCTGGTACCTCGTAGGCCTCTCCCTCCCGCTCTGGGCGCTCCTGCGTGCCCGCGAGAAAGCCGCTCAGCAATCCGACCACGACGACGACCCACCCCGGCACTGAGACAAAGTCGGCTGACCCACCAGATCCGCCGGGGACCATGAGGACGCACAGATCGCGATACCGCGCCTCCCGCTCCACGGCTCCGCCTTCCTCACGGCGCCGCTCCTCTTCCCGGGCGGCCTGCCGTCGGCAGGCGATATCGGCGTACCTGCGGGCATTGCCGATGACGTAACGAAGTCGATGGACAGCCTCCGTCGCAAGCTGCCCGAACGCTGACCTCTTGCCGCTATTTGTGAGCAGTGGCTGGCCCATGGTAGGTCTGACCGATCCGGAGGAAGCCGCCGTACCAGGCAGCCGCCAGCCCCGACAGGCACGGGAAGCGCTATGAACAGCCAGACCATTGGGTCGACATCGAGCAGCCCTCGCCAGAATTCCATGCCCGTGAAGCAACCCGAAGCCGTCTGCGCAATCAGGATCGCCACCGATCGCCCTTGCAACGCTCCTTAATCTTCGAACAACTGCAGGCTCAGGCCAACGCCGACGGACCGACCACCCAGGACGTCCCGATGGAATTGACCGTCGCCCACACCCACCAGCATGCGGCCGGGCCCGCAAAGAGGGGATCCGCAGGTCAAGCGCCCGGTGGCGTGCCTTCACCGAGCTCGGCGATCACGGGCTCGGTGATTCCGAGGCGGATTGACCACCAAGCTCCATCTGGCAGTGACCAGGCTCAGCTTGTTCATTATCTACCAAGATCTTCCGGGCGGCTTGCCGATGGCCTTCAGGGTCTCGGGGCGTTTGACGGTCTTGCAGCGGTGCGATCAACGGCCGGTGAAACCATCCGATCTGAAACCCGCCCGCCTCTACCGCACGTCCGTTCCCCCTGTGGTCAAAGATGCGATTCGGCGGCCGCATAGGCCTGCCTGACGCTGCCTCAAACCCGTCCCACGCTGCCCTGGGGGAGTGCACACCCTGGCTCCGACTTGACCAGTCGTCCCCGAACGAATGGCAGCTTCCCGGATACCACCCAGAGGGTGACCTCCGTCCATCCGACGCACCCAACGCTTTTACCGAGAACTCGGCTGGGCCAAGCGACGGTTGAACCCGGTGGACGGCATTTCTCCACGACCAGGTCCTCTCGTCGGTGACGCTGCATGGCCCGCGGGGGATGCTTGGGACCCCGGAGCAGCCAGTGTCTCCGTTTCGCGGCAGCGGCTCAGAACGTGACGGGCAGCGATCTGGGACCGCGGATGGGGCCTTGACGCAGAAACTCGACCTCGTCGGCGGGGACGGCGAGATCGAGCCGTGGAAAGTGTGCCAGCAGTGTTTTGATCATGACCTCGGCTTGCATGCGGGCCAGCATGGCGGCCAGGCAGTAGTGCGGTCCATGGCCGAAGCTGAGGTGGGCGATGGCTTGCCGGTCGAAGTCCAGGGTGTCGGGATCGGGGAACACAGCGGGGTCGCGGTTAGCGGAGAGGTAGGAGTTGTAGACGACGTCACCGGCCCGGATCAGTTGCCCGCCGACCTCGACGTCCTCGGTGGCGACGCGGGGGATGCCGACGCCGTTGCGGTGGGGCACGTACCGGAACAGTTCCTCAAGAGCCTGCGGCAGCAGATGCGGTTCACGGCGCAACCGCCCCAGGTGCTCGGGGTGGGTGAGCAGCGCATACATCATGGAGCCGCTGTTGTTGCGGACGGCGTGCCCGCCGCTGACGTAGACGGCTGTGGCCAGTGAGGCGGCTTCGTCGTTTGTGATCTCGCCTGTGGCCGCGGCCTGGGCGAGCACGCTTGCCAGGTCTTCGTCCGGTTCTTCGCGCTTGTGCTCGAGCAGCGCCAGGAGGCGGGCCCGTGTCACCTCACGTGCCACCCGGCTGCGTTCCTTGTCCGGCCCTACCGACAGGGCGGTCTCGGAGGTCTTGGCCCACTCACGCCAGTCACCCTCGCGCGTGCCGAGCAGGAAACACATGACCGCGATGGGCAAGGGGCCGTGCAGGTGCTGCATGAGGTCGGCCGGGACGCCGGCCTCTCGCATGGCCTGGACCAGTTCGGTGGCGGTGTGTTCGGCCATCGGGCGCAGCCGGCGCATGCTCTGCGTGGTGAACGCCCTGGCGACGACTTTTCGCAGCCGGGTGTGGCGGGGCGGGTCGATGTACTGCAGGGCGGCTGTCTGTGAGGCGACGGGCTGGGGGAACATGCTGGTCACATCGCGGCCTGCGACCAGTTCGCGGGAGAAGCGGGCGTCGGAGGTGACGAACCGGACGTCCTCGTAACGGGAGACCAGCCAGGCATGCCCCGATCCGTGCGGCAGTTTGATACGGGTGATCGGCGCGTTGCGCAGCGCGTCGTCCAGGAACGGATCGGGCGTGAGGGCGGGCAGGTCCTCGACGGGCCAGAACCTGACCTCGGGTGGGGTTCTTTCGACGGAAGCATCGAAGGTCATCGCGCATCACATCCGGACGATGCCGAAGGCCGACTGTCTGGCGTGCGTGGGTGTCTGTACAGCATGTGCCGTGCTCTTCCTTCCGCTCACACCAACTCCCCCGCTCCACGACTTCGCCATCTCGCCCTCTCCGTGGGCGCAGAGTCGGATGCCGCTTCGACTCCCCGGCCGGCTCGACGTTCCGACGTTCCGGGAGTACGCCCTCGCCCCTTACGACCGTGTCCTCGCATTGGATGTACACGTCGGCCTCGATCAGTTGGACGCTTCCTACCAGGACATCGCACGAACCCTAGCTCTGGTCGTCGGATGAACTTCGGCCAGAGGAAGCAGCTTTGGGACCTCCTGGCACACGGCAACGCACTACTTCCAGTGCGGCTTCGAGACACCCGGTTGTGCCGTCGTTCCCGGGGGAAGCTCGCTGCAGCGTTCTTCCGGCCCGGCAGTCGGGTGGGGGCGACGGCCGGGAGGAAGCCCGGCGCGGCGCCCCCTGCCACGCCGGTCAGCGGATGACGTCGATCTCGAAATTGACCGTCGTGTCAGAACGGGTGATCTCGGCTTCGCCTCGTGCTTCGCGGTAGGCGTGGGTTCCTCCGGTCACGGCCGAGACGCCGCTGAACGGCCCCCTACCGAAGCGGTCCATCATGGCGCTGAGGGCCAGTGCTCCTTCGTCGGTGCGCAGCAGGGCCTGGCACTGGACGAGGGCTCCGTCGTGCCGGACATGGGCG
Source organism: Streptomyces sp. NPDC044921 (assembly GCF_056432865.1). Lineage (NCBI taxonomy): Bacteria > Bacillati > Actinomycetota > Actinomycetes > Kitasatosporales > Streptomycetaceae > Streptomyces > Streptomyces sp. NPDC044921. Next base: position 42,105 of record NZ_JBWKIF010000036.1, on the reverse strand, counting down.
GCACTACAGCGGGCGCTGCCTTCGCCGATCTTGCTGCCGGGCTTGCCGCCGCGGTTTTGATGCAAGTGCAGGTAGACCGTCCAGCTGTCACCGACACGTGGGTGCTGGGGCTGGGTGTCGTGCTGCTCGATACCGATCCAGTTGAGCGTCTTGGACGTGGTGTTCGTCTGCTCGGGGGTGAAGGTGAAGGCGGTGGCGGCCAGAGCTGCCGCCGCGGCGGCAGCCGTCACAGCGGTGGTGCGCCAGGAGAGTGAGCGGAACATGTGAGCCTCCGATGAGCGGGGCCTGCCACGGATCATGGCACGTCAGGGCCCGCCCTCAGCACAGCGCTGCAGGACGCCCCCGGCAACGCGGGGAGGGTCCTCTCTACTTCCCCGGAGCGACGAATCACTCGCCAAGCCCCATGTCCGCGCCGCGCGGCGCGGGGACCGCAGCACCGCTGCGCAGGCGCTGCGCCTCGGAAAGCATCCTCTGGGTGCCGCTTGCAGCCCATGCTCGCCCCGGTGAGCGCCTGACGATATCGCTGAAGTTCCCACTTCGCCGCGCCGTTGGCCAGCGCGTGGAGGGATGGGGGCCGGGGTGCCGGTCGCATAGGGATTTTGACCAAGGTGTTCACGCCGGAACTTGTCGACGCAACCGTCGCCAAGCACGGACGGGGTGAGCTGCGGCGCCGGCTGCTCCCGGCCCGGCTTGTCGTGTACTTCGTGCTCGCGTTATGCCTGTTCGCTATTGGCGCTGGGGGCGACCTTTCCTTTCGCACGATCAGCCGCATCCCCTTGGGCCAGCCTTGGAGGCGGTCACCGTCGAGCTCGGCCGCCCCGGCGCCGTCGCGCACCCTGCGCGTCACCGCCGCCCCGGTCGCGCCAACGGCTCCACGCCCGATGCCAGCCGCTGAACGACTGATTGCTAGGCGTGCCCGTGTGCCCAGTTAGTAAAGCAACTGCATTGTCCCCCACATGCGCCCTCCGAGTCGCTGTGGGGCGCCGCCCGTGTCACAGTGGTGACGAGACGCGGCAGGCGACCGGGGAAACGGACCAGGGCGGCGGGGGCCTCGAGTGCGTACGGCCACGTCCGCGACCGTCACCGGCTCTTCGCGAGGACCATACGTCATGGACACCGCCCTGGACTATCCCGGCTGGCTGCGCGCCACACATTTCCTCAACTTCCTTTTCCTCACCTTGCTCGTCCGCAGTGGGCTCCAGATTCTCAGTGCCTCACCCCGTCTCTACCTCAACGACCACTGCCGGCCGGGCAGCGAGGTCCTGAAGTTCAGCCGCCGCGAAGTACCCAAGGACAGACTGTGGACGGCATCGGACCTGGAGGAGACCTGGTCACCCGTCATCGCCCTGCCCGGCCGGCCCCACGGCCTCGGGCTGGGACGGCACTGGCACTTCGCCGCCGTGGTGGGCTGGATTCTCACCGGAGCCGTCTACCTCGTCCTGTTGTTCGCCGCGGACGAGTGGCGCCGCCTCGTCCCGACGAGCTGGGGCATCGTCCCCGACGCGCTGCGCGCCCTGGGGGGTTATCTGACGTTCGACCCGCCGGCCGAGGGCGGTGCCTACAACGCGCTGCAGCAGCTCAGCTACTTCGTTGTCGTGTTCATGGTCGCCCCCTTGCAGATCGTCACCGGGGCGGCGATGTCACCGGCGATCGACGCGCGCTACCCGCGCTACGTGCGGCTGCTTGGGGGCAGGCAGCGCGCCCGGTTCCTGCACTTCCTCCTCATGGCTCTTTTCTGCCTCTTCCTGGTGGTGCACGTCGCGGTTGTCGCGGCGCACGGGCTCGGGCGGGAACTGGCCAAGATCGTGCTCGGCTCTGTGACGGCAGATCACACCCTGGCGCTGACGCTCGCCGGTGTGGGCGTCCTGGGCGTGATCGTCCTCAACGTGCTGGCCACGCTGGTGTCCGTACGCCACCCCAAGACCACCCGGCGTGCTCTGGGCACCCTCATCGCACCCCTCGAACTGGGCCTGACGCGCACCATGCGCCCTTCACTGCGCAAGCGCACCATCCCCGTGTCCGAGTACCACTGGGTCAACGGCCGTCCCCCCGCCGACGACTCCTACCTGCGCTCGGCGGCTAACGGCTTCACTGACTGGAGGCTGAGCGTGGAGGGCCTCGTGGCCAGACCGTGCTCGTTCGGCCTTGACGAGCTGCGCGCTATGCCCGCCGTGCAGCGTCGCAGTCTGCACCACTGCATCCAGGGCTGGTCCTCCATCGCCGACTGGCGGGGCGTCCCGGTCAAGGAGGTCCTGGAGCGCTGCGAGCTGCTGCCCGAAGCCCGCTTCGCCGTCTTCTGGGGCATGGACGACAAGTCCCGCACGGACACCTTCGGGCACGGCCTGTTCTACGAAGCGGTACGCCTGGACATCTTGCGAGACGGCGGCGCTTTCCTCGCGTACGAGATGAACGGCGAATCGCTGCCGGTCGAGCACGGTGCCCCGCTGCGGCTGCGTCTGGAGAACCAGCTCGGTTTCAAGATGGTCAAGTGGCTGGCCCGCATCGAGATCGTCGCCGACATCCGCGACATCGGAGAGGGGCACGGCGGCTGGCGGGAGGATCAGCAGGAGTTCGAGAACATCGTGGCCATCTGAGGCGGGGAGGGATCAGCCGAGGGTGATCACCGTCTTGGCGTCGTCAGCGTGATGGCGCCGGTTGGCGTTGACCGAGCCAACCACGACATTGTTCTCCAGCGCACCACTCACGGTTTTCCGTCCCGCTGTCCACGCTGAGTCGGCATCCGGCCCGGTGACACGGGCCGCCGTGCGGCAGCCGTAGACCGCGGGACAGCAGCAGGGAATTCCAGACCACCACGATGATCACGAAGTAGAGGCAGAAGTAGACGTAGTCGATGTAGGTGATTCCATGGGAGCCGGTCTCCTGTCGCGCGGTGTTGTGGTCAACGGTGAGGACCAGCAGCGTCGCCGCCGCGAACTCCACCATCGTCAATCCGTCGAATCCGGAGAGCGGGAACCGCCGGATGTTCTTCGTCGTGACGAACAGGGAGGCGAAGACGAGGACGGCGATGAAGGCCAGGGGGACGATCCGCCCGAAGAGCGGGGAGACGAACTCCCGGGCCATGTGCATGTTGAAGTAAAGCTCCGGATCAACCTGGCGGCGGAACTCGCGGCCTTGTCCGAAGTTGGCCGAATAGGGCGGAGTATCGAAACTGAAGGACGTGGTCTTGACGGCCCAGTTACCGGGGACGAAGTTCGCGTCCAGGCCGTAGGCGGCAGGGCCGTGCCACGGTGGGTAAGCTGCGAAGTCCGGGACGAGCTGTGCCCTGTGTTCGAAGTCGGGGTGCCACATGCGGAGCCAGACGTCCTGTTCGTCCAGGGGGTAGGTGCGGTAGTCGAACACCTGCCGGAGCTTGACGTTGAAATACCAGCCGATGACGTGTTCGCCGTCGCGGTGGATGTCGTAGACCTTGTCGGGTTCGTAGGAGTCGTCCGCCTCCGGCAGGACGACGCCGCGCTGGATCCCGGCCGGCACGGAGTCGGCGTACCGCTGCCAGATGTATCCGCACACCTCGACGTCGTAGGGCCCCGTGAAGCGCAGGGTTTGGATGAACACGCCGGTCGGAATGCGTACGCGGTGGGCGGGCGCATGGCGGGCCAGGTAAGCGTTATTCTCGGGCGCGTTGGTGACCGCTGTGCCACGGGTGAGACCGTGTGGCGTGTCGGTCACCGTCGCGAACCAGATCGGGACGGTGCCGGTCAGCAGCACGGTGGCGGTCCAGCCGCTGGCCAGTCGCAACCGGGGGTGGGGATTTCGACGTCGGGGTGTCGACGGTACCCGTCGCTGACGGCTGCGGTGGTTTAGGACATGACGGCCAGGATGGTGTCGCTGTAGGTGCGGTCGCTGTCGGCGGTCAGCTGGGCGACCATGCGCAGGATAGTGGCGGTGCTGGCCACGCATCCGTCGTCGGGGTCGGTGCCGGGGTTGTCGCCGGTCTGGCCGAGCCAGAAGTCGGCTGTCTGATGGTCGCCGCGGGCCCGGTGATGCAGGGCCAGGCAGTAGCCGGCGGTGATGAAGTCGGTTATCTGAGGTGTGCTGGCGTGGGTCACAGCGACCTCACACAGGGAACGCAGGTGCTCGGCAGCGGTGTCGTCGGCGAGGGTCTCTTCGGCGAGGATCCAGGATTCGTCGGGCGGGGAGGTGTCCTCGGAAGGGGTGCCAAGGCAGGGGATGGTGTCGGCAGGGATGCGGGGGTTCTTCAGCAGGGCTGAGCGAGCGAGGAGGTCGTCGATGGCACTCATGTCGGGAGGATCACTCCCGGGCTGTGGGACGGTGGTGGAGCAGTTCGAGGGCTCCTCGTGCATGGTGATCGAGGGTGTGGACGTGGGCCGGGTACAGGCCGGTGGCCTGATGGACCTCGTCGGGGGTGAACTCGCACGGGTAGCGCAGGACGACGACGTCGAACTGGTCGGGCGGCGGATGGCTGATCGTGTCGAAGAAGTCGGCGACTTCGCTGATCTCGACGAACCGGGGCCACCGGGTCCTCGATCCGGCTCTGGGCGACGGTCATGAACGCGGCCAGGCGCAAGTCGAGGCGGCCGTCGGGGTGCCGTCTGACGCGCAGCGTGACCCGGGAGCGCAGCAGCCGCCAGGCGTAGCGGGGGAGGGTGGGGCCGGCTGCCGCTTCTGCTTCGTCCCAGCCGGTCCACAGGATGTCGAAGACCTCGGCCACAAGTAGTGCTCCATCTACTCGATGAAGCCGCGGTGTTCCACGGGCCGCTCCTCGGGCCCCAGCGGCCGGACGGCCGCGATGCGTGGGTGGTCCACGTGGTGGATTTGGCGGCCTCGTAGGCGCCGGCGGTCCACAGGCGGCACAGGGGCCAGGGCGGCAGGCCCAGGGCGTGGATGACGCTGTAGGTGAGTTCCCAGCTGGGGCAGTACTCGATGTCGCGCAGGAGAGCGGAGATGCGGGTCTTGGAGAAGCCGGTGACCCGTGCGAGCTCGCCGGGGGTGGCCTGATGAGCGGATACTTGATGGCGCAGGCGCTCCGGCAGTAGTCGAGTCGGCGTTGCAGGCAAACTGGGCGAGTCCGCAGGAGAGGGCAGGGGCCTAAGTTCCAACGGGCGGCTCCGGGAGAGCCCGGACTGTCCCGTCGGATGCGACGTACGCCCTCTCACCGGTCCGCGACGAGGTGACGAGGACGGCGCCCTCCTCCGGTAGCGCGGTGACGGGGAACAGAGGGTGGGAGTCACCGAAGGCGGGCGGTCCTTCCAGGAACCGCCGGCCTTGCTCGGCGAGCTGCCGCTGCCGCGGCGTCAGCGCGGCCCAGGAGAGCCGTACCCGCAGCCACGCCGGCTGCCTGCCGGGCTCGCGGGGGAACCGCGCCAGATCCCGCTCGTACGCCTCCGGGACGACAGGAGGCAGGAAGCGCGGCTCGTGGTCATGGTCGAAGGCGGCCTCGGCGAGGTCGCCGGGGGTGACGGTGAGCCGCACGGTGAACCACGTCCCGGAGCCAGGGATGTACATGGCGGCGCGCAGTTCGGCGAGGGCTTCCTCGAACGCCGCTGTCGTCGCCACGGCCGCCGGCACGGGTGTTCCACTGTGCTCGGCCAGGCAGTGAGTCTGCGTACGGCCGTCCACCACGGAGGCGGTGAACCGGATGCGGTCCCACTCCCCCGGCTGGGCCGCGGCCAGCTCCGTCGCCAGCGTCTCGGTCAGCCGGTCCGGCACCGTGTACGGAGGCCGGGGCACGGGCCCGGGTACCGTCGCCGTCCCGGCCGGACGAAACTGCTCAAGGGGCGTACGGCGCCCGGAGCGGAAGACTTCGATCGCCTCGTGCGGCGATGCGGCCGAGCCGGCGAACAGCACGGTCTCGTCCGCGGCGACGTACACGCTCCCCCCGCCGCGCACGCGGTGGGCGACCACCACCGCGTCGTCCTCGGGCAGCGCGGTGACGGCGAGCGGCACGTCGCCGCCTGCGGCCCGCCGCAGGAGCGCACGGCCGAGGCCGGCGAGCCGCCGCTGCCGCGGGCCGAGCGCGGTGTCGGCGAGTCGTTCCCGCAGCCACGAGGGCTGCTTGTCGGCGTCGCGCGGGAACCGGGCCAGGTCGCGCGCGTACGCCTCCGGTCCCGGCGGGACCGGGAAGCCGGGTTCGTCGTCGTAGGAGAAGTCCGTGATGAAGCAGCCGGCCGCGGTGATCGTGAGCCTCATCGTGAACCAGGTGCCGGCTCCGGGGGTATGCATGGCGGCGCGCAGTTCTGCGAGCGAGTCGGCCGGTGGGCGGGGCGCGGGCGTGATCCGCTCGACCGTCCCTCCGTCGCGCACCACCCGGCACCGGGCGGCCGTGTACCGGTCCACCACGGACGTCTCGAACTCGACGCGCTCCCACTCGCCCGGCACCGCCGCCGCCAGCTCCGTCGCCACCGTCCCGATCAGCCGCGCCTGAGCGGGGAGCGGTGGTTCGCCCGTCATCGGGGGTCCTCCGTGCGGACGGTCCGTGCGCGTGGTGCGGGCGTCAGCCCGTCCTCGGGGCGGACGTACTCTGGCAGCTCCCAGCGCAGACCGCCGTCTTGGGTCAGGTAAGGAGCGGCAAGGCCCACCGTGCCGCCGTGCTCCAGCACGCCGGCGACCGCGGTCAGGTAGGCGCCGAGCGAGGGCCAGGTGTCGTGGAGTCCGCTTTCGTCGTGGTGGACGGTGCCGACTTGGCCGTACGTCTCACCGGGGCGCAGATCGACGACCTGGGCGTCGCCGTCGCTCTCCGCCCACGGTATCCACAGCGGGTGCCAGTCCGGTCCGTCCCCGTCTAGCGGGTGGTCCTGCCGTTCGGACCACTTCAGCAACGCCATACGCCTGCGCCGAAGTTCCACTATTTCGGCCACGGAGAGCGGCGGCTTCTCCGGCAGCGTCGTCCAGCCCTCCGCACCGTCGTGGCAGGCGAGGGAGTCCAGCAGGTCCTGTGGGAAGCGCAGCCCCATCTCCCGCTGCGCCCGCTCGACGTCGGCGGGGTCCGCGGGCGGGGAGAGTTCGGCGAAGGTCCGGGGCGCGTGGGCCGCGAGCCAGGTGTCGATACGGCTCCAGGCCGCACGCACGACCGACGAGTGATCTGTCATGGCCGGTATTGTCTCCCGGCCCACTGACAACCGGCCGACGCGGCGTCAGGCGCCGCCCCCGGCGAACCGTTCCCCCGGCTTCCGCTTCACCGCGTGCCTGGTCGTGCGCCCCGCCTCGAACAACGCCCGCGTGCCCTGGTCGGCCATCGAGCGGTCGTGTGGAACTGGTGGCGAGTGGGATCCGTCAGCCGTGCGTGATCAAGCGGAGGGCACCGCTGGTAGGGGGCGCCGGGGCTGTTGCTGGCGTGCTTCTTGGCACCGTGAGGCCGATGTCGGACGGTGGTGTCGGTGATCTCCTGTCCCGGCGTTCACCGTCATCTGCGAGCCCCAGCGCCTGTCTGATCGACAACCAGAGCGTCGAACCCTCCGCCACCGGCCAATTGAGCAGCCAAGGCATCGACCCGGCCAAGAAGATCATCGGCCGCAAGCGGCACATCGTCATCGGCATACTCAGCGTCATGCCGGCCGTGGCCATTACCGCCGCCAGCATCCATGACCCCGTCGCCGACACCCGACTGCCGACCAAAGTCCGCAAGAGCCACCCCACCATCACCGAAGTTCGAGCCGACAACGGCTACAAGACCAAAGCCGTCGAACACGCAGTCCACCTCGGCATGGACCTCAAAATCGCCCAACGCGACCCCACCACACGCGGCTTCCACGTCCAGCCCCGCCGCTGGGTCATCGAACGCAATCTCGGCTGGCTCATGCTCCTCCGCCGTCCGGCCCGCGACTACGAACCCCCACCCTCACCGCTCCACCGCCATCAACCTCATGACCCGCCGCCCCACCGACGAAGGCACCACCAACCGGCGCCACAGCTGAGCTAAACGAAACAGACAACCGAGAACCAAGCGCTCGCCAAAGCAGCCCTGACGCGTGCGAATTCCTCATGGTTCTCCCATCCTCACGGTCCGCTGCCATGAGGGTCGCGCAGGACAGGACTGGGTGCCCATGGCCTGTTACGTCCTGACTCCGGTGGCAGCGGCAGTGGTAGTGGTGGAAGACCGGTCGGTCCCTGCCCGGTGCCCACGTCTGTCACCTGGAGGAACATTGTCCTCGGTACAGCTCACACATCTGCGCCATGTCGACCTGGCGATTCCCGACCACGACCGGCAGCTCGCCTTCTACACCGACGTCTGGGGCCTGACCCGGACCGCCGACGACACGGGCGTCTCCTTCCTGGCGGCGGAAGGGTCACCCGAGCAGTACGTGGTCCGGCTGCGCGGAGCCGATGAAAAGCGCCTGGACCTGCTCTCCTTCGGTATCCCGACTCGGCGGGACGCCGACGTGCTGGCCCAGCGGCTGGCGGGCGCCGGTGTACGGCTAATCTGTGAACCGGGCGCCTTGCCGACCCCGGGGGGTGGCTACGGTTTCCGCTTCTTCGACGTGGACGGCCGTACCGTCGAGGTGTCCTCCGACGTGGCGCCGCGCCGGCACCGGCGGATCGAGGCCCGGGAACCCGTGCCGGTGCGCTTGTCGCATGTGGTTCTCAACGCGCCGGACATCGGGCGCACCCGGGCCTGGTACGAGCGGCATCTCGGCTTCCGGCTCACCGACACGATGCGCTCACCGCAGAACGGTGACCTCATGCACTTCCTGCGGATCAATTCCCACCACCACTCGGTAGCGTTCTCCAGAGGACCCCACACGTCCCTGCACCACATATCCTTCGAGCTGCGTGGCCTGGACGAGTATCTGCGTGCATCCGGGCGAGCCGTCCGGTCGGGCGCCACCAAACTATGGGGTCCCGGCCGGCACCTCGCGGGCGACAACGCCTTCATGTACTTCCTGGACCCGCACGGCAACACGCTGGAGTACACCACCGAGATGGAACAGGTGGAGGAGGACACCTGGCATCCCCATGTCTACGACGCCTCACAGGCACAGGTGACCGACCAGTGGGGCACGGCCAACTCCTGGGACGAGCTGGTGGCCAAGGAGTCGTTCAACGATCCGGACCGCGGCTGTTTCATCGCCCCTCCGCTCTGACCCGGGTCACGGCCCGCAGCGTCGAGAAGCACCACCCGGGCCGAGCGCTGGTGCTCGTCCCCTCGCGGGTCCTGCTCACCCAGACCGAGGCAGCGCGGCGCGAGGCAGGCAGCACGACCCGAGATTCGGGATGCCGTTCCTGCGGGAGGACAGGACAACTCCCAACGCCACGGGTCATCGAGGATGATACGCACGGGCCATTCGGCGCCCGCTGCTACACGCTGACGCTGTTGGAGGCGATCGATCGGCACATCTGTACGCCGCACCACGTGGTGGGCCTGGACAGCACCGACACGCAGCTCCAGCCTCGGAGCTCCATGGCCGCTCGGACCAGGTCCGCCGGGGGCCGGCCCGGCGCGCTCCAGACCGCAATGCTCAAGGCGTGTCGGATGAGAGTTTGGCCGTCGTGATCACGGGGGGTCTGGTAGTTGCGCACCGCATGCGTCTCCTACCCCTGCGAGCCTTGGCCGGCAGCCCGCGCTCAGCCGATGCGGGTGGTCTCCCTCCACACGACTTGGGCGAAGAATCCCGTCTCCTTGCCGTAACCAGGGCGTGCGTAGTCGTACCGGCGGCTCTCGTTGTACCAGCCGGTAACCACAGCCTTGCAGGTAGCTACCCACCCGGACACAGTAGTGACGGGCCAGTAATGGTCTCTCCGTGCTCCCTGTCGCTTCCGGCACAACCTACGCTGAGCCCTTCGCCCGTGGAGATCCGGTCGACGCGGCTCTTTGCGTAGTCGACGACTTTGGGGTCGATCTTCAGCGCCGGAACACCGCGCCGGGCCCGGTCGGTGTTGTGTGTCGTGAGGCAGTCCTGCCGGAAGGCGTCGTCCATCCGCAGCGGCAGCGGAGGGCGGGCCCAGGCCGGGCCGACTGCAGCCGCGAGCGTTGCGAGGGCTGCCGCGAACGCCATCACGGCATGTCGCCGGAGTCGGACCATGCCGTCTCTCTGTCCTTCGGTCACTACCACTCGGTATAACGCCGGGAGACCGCAGAGGACTCCGAGCCCGGCGTTCCCCCTCAAAAGCTCTGCCAAAAACCCCTATGTCGTTGACGCTGGTGGTCCCCTACCCCCGTTCAGCGAACAGTTGGGCAGCAGCTTCCAGCAGTGATCTGCGGGTTACCTTCGCCTGTTCCTGCATCGTTCCGTCCACCCTTGCTCTGTTCTCACGCCGGCCGCGAATTTTGTGCGCCAGCGTACGCCCGGAGCCCAAAGGGGCACTTTCGTACGGTAATTACGCACTCCTTTCGAATACCAACGCGTACGAGTTGCAACGGACGCAAGGCGCACCGGCTTCGCGCGACCAAGCGCGCAGGACAAGTGACGCGCGAGAACGCGGTGTTGACAGTCTCGCCGCTGCGTCGCGGCTGCCGACACCACACGGCCATACGCCTGTTTCCGACACCCGTCGAGTCACCAAAAAGGATTATTGCCCGATTCCCCTGGACGGAAATAACGTAGCGGAAGCTATCTTTCCGTTTCCTGCGGATGCGGAAATGCCGCATGCGTACATGCGAAGAAATGGGAGGCCCAAGTGACCACCTCGGACCACGATCTGCTCGACTGGTCACCGGAAGCCGTCGTCTTCGACTGCGACGGCACCCTGATGGACAGCGAACGCCACTGGCAGGAGGCGCGCAGCCGGGCCTTCCGTGAGCACGGACTCCAGCCACCGCCCGGGTTCGCGGAGCAGGCCGTTGGCCTGCACTACGAGGACTGCGGCCGGCTCATGGCGCAATCTGTGCACAAACCCGAACTGACCGAGGACCTGACAGCCGCGCTTCTCGACCACTTCCTGGCACTCGTCACCGACGAACCGGTGACGATGCCAGGTGCCGTTCGGCTCGTACGGCTGCTTTCCGGCCGGTTACCGCTGGCAGTGGCCAGCAACTGCCCAAGAGTCGTGGTCGAAGGCAGCCTGGAACGGGCCGGGCTGCTCGCGCACTTCCGGCACCTCGTCGTCCCCGACGCCGGGGACCGCGTGCGTCCCAAGCCGCACCCTGACGTGTACGCCGTGGCGGCCAGGCTGTGCGGTGTCTGCCCGTACCGGGCGCTGGCGGTGGAGGACTCCCTGACCGGTGTGGAAGCGGCCCGCCGGGCTGGCCTGCGGGTCTTGGGCGTCGGTCCCCGGCCGCAGGGTGACGGCGCCACCCGGGCCGATGGGTGGTTACCGGCGCTGGACGCTCCGGAACTGCTGGCCTGGGCCCACGCGCTTGGCCGCCCGCGGGGCACGCGAGGACCTTAGAGCCCGCCGAGGTCGGTGCCAGCGCGGTAGCGGCGTACTTGGTAGTCGTCCAGCCCGCACTCCTGCTTTGCGCTCCCGATGCACTGCCCGATGACCCGCCCGCTGCCCCCGCGACGCGGATCAGATCGTCAAAAGTCGTCCCTGGACGAGGCCGAACGGCCGACCCGGTCAAGAATGGACGGACGCACAAGCCAGAGCCCTCGCCTTCTGCGCCGCCCCCACAGGCTCACAGCGCTCGCAAGCCAGCCGCAAGTGGGCACAGCGCTCGGGTAGGCGAAGGCCGCACTGTGCCGATTACCGTGGTGACGAGGGCTCTGTCAAGGTCTCGCACACCCCATGGGCTGTGACCGAACCCGCTTCCCCCGCAGCGCCCAACCTGACCCGCCTGCCGTGGCCAGGGCGCTAACAGCCCATCTCAATTGGTGATCAGAGGCTGTGACAAGTGCTGGCCAGGCTCGTGCAGCGACGGTTGAATGCCGCCGTGGAGAACAACTGGACACCGGCCCACCAAGCGGTGGAGAACGAGGACGCAGAGACCCTGGCTCAGCTGCTGGCCTGGGGCGGCGACCCCAATGAGGTCTGCGGCAACATGACGCTCCTGACGCACGCCATCGACGCTGAAGGCGATGGCGCCTTGCAGAGCGGCAGCCCACTGACCGTGCACACCACCGCAGTGCTCTTGGCCTTCGGCGCTGACCCGCAGCTTCCGGGGCCCGACGGGCAAGCTCCCATGGACCTCGCCGCGCACTACGGCCATGACCTGGCCGTCAAGCTGCTGCAGCAGCACATCAGCAGGTCAGGCGGCGCAGGCAAATGATGGTGCAGGCGATGCTGGTGAACGCGAGGAAGCGTTCGGCCTTGCGTTCGTAGCGGCCATGGAGGCGGCGGCAGCCGGCCAGCCAAGCGACAGTCCGTTCAACGACCCAACGGTGGCGGCCCAACCGTTGGGAACTGTCCATTCCCTTACGGGCGATCCGGTGCCGGATGCCACGACCCGACAACCATCGACGCAGGTGAGCGTAGTCGTATCCCTTGTCGGCGTGCAGTTTTGCCGGTCTGCGACGCCGAGGTCCTCGACGGGAGCGAATTGGAGGGATGCCCTTCGCATGTTGACGGAATCGATCGCGCAGCGGGACCAGTCCAGTTCGCCGCGGGAGCCTAGTTCGTCGAGGACCAGGCGGCGCAGCTTGGCCCACACCCTGGCCTGAATCCACTCGGCGAACCGGCGGTGAGCTGTTGCCCCTGATGGCCCGAACGAAGCAATGGGGAGTTGCCGCCCCGTGCAGCCCGAAGTCGCCACGAACACGATCGCAGCCAGAACCTCACGATCACCGTGTCGACGCCGACCGCCGCCTTGAGGCCGAGTTGGCGCCTCTGGCACCACTCGCTGGAACAGTGCCCGCAACTCGTCCGGTACCAGCCGCTCAACGATCCTCACCACGTCCAGCAGCCTACCCAGCCAAATGAGATGACCTGTAAAGCGAGTCACCGGTTTGAGCGAGCATCTGCGGGTCAGCCATGTGCTCCTGGCACCATCCCGACGAACTCCACGGCACCTGGTCGGGGAACCTGTCCGCCGCCGGCAGCACCAATTGCGCATCATGCCCTCAAGGACCTTGTCGGTGATCGCAGAGACGGCTGCCGGGAGGCCTCGGCGCCATAGATCTCCGCCAGATAGGCCTGGACCTCGCCGGTGGTTAGGCTCTTCTCGGCCAGCGCGATGACCATCTCGTCACTCCACGACGAACGGTCGCTTCACCCCGCCGTTACCTCTCCAACGGGAGCACGCCCTCTGCACCGACACCCCGACCGTCCTGCCCGCCACAACAGACGACTGATCGCCTACACCACGAGAGGGACATGACCGCAGTATCGCGGCGGAGGCCTGCTCCAGCCGTTCATGCGCGGTCGAGAAGACGCCGCAGCGGAAGGGCGGTACGACAGCGCGCAGCCCGGACGACGGACTGAAGTCGAATGGACACTGCTGCGGATCGAGAACACCGCCAGCCAGCCGGCCGACGGCTGGACGTGGAGGCAGGGCAGCATCCGATGGAAGGGATCGATCTGGGGTCGACGCTGGCGGTGTCGGTCTTCGACGGCGTGATGGGCCCGGATCGCGCAAGCGCGGCACGCAGAATGTGACATCGCGCGGACGGGTCAATATCTGTGCCCGTCGGCTGAAATTTCAACGGAGCTTGCGGATAGATTCTCTTTCGCGTTAAGCAGGGTGGCATTGCTCACCGCACACTGGCTGCTGCGGCGTGCTACTGTCGGTCTCAGTTGCAGTTGTGGTTCCCGAACTTCAAGTGCTCCGGTCGGCTCTGTTCACTGGAAGCACTTTTGCATTTCCGGCTTTTTCCGGACGGGGTGATCATCGCGGCGACACGAGGTTCGCACGGTGCGAATCTTGTATGCACTGCCCCAAAGGAGAAAATGACATGGCTGCTGGTACCGTTAAGTGGTTCAACGCGGAAAAGGGCTTCGGCTTCATCGAGCAGGACGGTGGCGGCGCTGACGTGTTCGCCCACTACTCGAACATCGCCGCCCAGGGCTTCCGCGAGCTGCTGGAGGGCCAGAAGGTGAACTTCGACATCGCGCAAGGCCAGAAGGGCCCGACGGCCGAGAACATCGTTCCCGCGTGACGCTGACTGTCACATGATTGCAGCTGGGGCCCGCATCCCTCGGGGTGCGGGCCCCAGCTACATGCATCCCTGGGCATCCTCGCCCTCTCTCACTGAACCGCTCGACGGCGGTCAGCCCCGTTTCCCGTTCTGCCTGTGAGGCATCATGCGCTGTGTCATTGCCCGCTTCCCGTTCGACCTGACCAAGAGCGGCGTGCTGGAATCGATGAAGGGCATCAAACCCGAACCGGTCACCGGCGAGTCCGTGATCATCGGACGACGTCACTACCCCGTCAAGCAGGTCGGCCAGGTTGTCACCCGCCAGGACCGTCGCGATTTCAGCACCGGCGAGGTCCTGAGGGCCATGACCCTGCTCGGCTTCACCTGCCGCACCCTCCGCGAGGCCGCCCCCGCGCGCATCGAAAGCCCGTTGCAGCGGGCTTCCGCGATGTTCGGCGCCCCCCTGTCCGCCTGACCGGCGCGACAGGCGCGGACCACCAGAACATTGTGAGGGCCCGACCGGCGCGCCGGTCGGGCCCTCACCGCATGCCGCATGCCCCGATCGGTGCGCGAATAGGGCGACAGCGCCGTGATGACGGAGTGAATCCTGCTACTGGGTCAGTAGACGGCGGAAAGATGGCGATGTAGTGCGCAGTGAAGGCTGCCACGGTCAGAGCGTGGAAAACTTCGTGGAAATCGAACCAGCGGGGCGCGGGGTTGGGAAGCTGAACCGCGTACACCACCGCTCCCGTGCTGCGGTTTACGTAAGCGGAGGGCAGGAAGCCGACCGGGCCGCCTTCACGTGACCATCTCAGGCACATCGTCGTTGGACGGTATCCCCCCGGCACCAAGGCCCCGAAAACCTCGACGGCAGGCGCGGGGCCTGCCGGGTGGATCGACCGGGTGGCTGGGCGGCGGCCGCCGTTCGGGACGGCGGCCGCGTGCCCCTTCCAGGTGGTTCTCCCCCCGACGAGCCTCGGGAGCACTCCCTCCAGGCAGCCGGGCATGGAACTCTGCCCGGCCTCGAAGTCCCCCCGAGGGACAGGCCGGGGCTATGGGCGCTTCCGCGGGAAAGGAAGGCGAGCCCGGCGCTCATGGGGTGCGCCGCGGGCTCACTCTGCTGCGGGATAGGCCCTCCACGACGCGCTGGAGGACTGCCCCCACCCTAGTGGCCCGGCCGCGCAGCCCACGCCCGGCATGTGTTACGCGACGACGCGAAGAGCGGCGTATCGGTGACCGGAACAGGGTTCGGCCGGCCCGTCGAGCGCCACCGCGGCGATGGTCCGCCTCCTGAACGCCTCCTCGGCGCGTCGGCTGCATGGGAGCAGGGGGCGGAGATCGCCGGCACCCGGGAATGGCCTGTGCTTTTCTCGCATCGCTGCAGAGTGTGCGTGGTCGGGAGGTGCCGGCACAGCTGTCCGACACCGTGCAGCGCTGTGCCCGCACCGCGTGGTCAGCGGCCGGGGCAGGGGGAGCGGCGGGTGAGAACCGCCCACTCCTCTTCCGGTCGGCCGGGTACGTGCCTGCCCGTCGTTGGCCCCGCGTGCGGCGAGCGCGGTGAGAATCGGCTCCAGCTCCGGCCTGGGGGGAACATCGGTACAGCGGTTATCGGTGAGATTGGTCATGATCCCGGGGTCCCCGACTCGGCACTTGTCCGTGGCCTTCGCGTGGTCCCGCGGCAGCGCCTGTGTGGCCGGCCACGGAGCAGCGCCGCGTTCCTCCTTTCTGTGTGGCTGGGCGGCCCGCGATGATCGAAGCGCGGCCGTACGGCACCGTGCTGCGCCGCCCATGGATGAGGAGACTCGATATGGCCACTGGCACGGTGAAGTGGTGCAACGCTTCAGGGACGCGCACAGGCCGGGCACGCGTCCGAGTGGATCTCGCGGGATGCGGATCAGGCGGACGACAGCGGCGCGGATCGCGTCGTACGCCGGGTCGTCGACCAAATGCGGGTCAGCGGTGAGCGCGTCCATCTTCACCGCCCAACGACGGCCTTGCTGCTCGAGGCGACGAACACCGCGTGCCGCTGCTTGGTCTGTTTGTACGCGGCGTTGAACGCGTCGACGGCGGTGGCGACGGAAATCTGGTTTGCGGCGCACGGGGTGGGCAGCGGCTGCATGCCAGTCATCGTGTCAGGACGATGCCGGTGTGGCGTGGGTGTTGACGTGGCGCGTGTCCTTCGCAGGTGCGGTACGACACGTGCCTTGGTTCGGCGTCTCCCGAGTCCCGGGTGTCGATCTCCACCAGGTCGGCCAGGAACCCGGCCGTGCCCGGGAAGCTGTCCGGAGCGACCACCGCAGGGCGTGGCAGGCGGAGGAGGGTGGCGAGGTCGGGGTCGGGGAACAGCGGCAGCTGGTGCAGCGGCTGGGCAGGCAAGCTTGCCGTCGGCGGAGCCGCCCGGCAGTTCAGGACGGCCACCTGGTACGTGAAGCGGATTTTGCGGCGCGGGTGCGTCTTTCGCGCGCCGCGGCTGCTTCCACTCCCCAGCCGCCCGCCCGGCAGGCGCATGCCGTCTCTTCGACCGGGTGGCCTATTGCGTGGTTGTCCCGGCCCGGGAAAGGGGTACTCAGCGCTCCGGCACCGGTCAAGCAGTCCGGTGCTCATCAGCACGAACAGCCAACGGGAGGCGTTGTTTCATGCCGAAGGTTCAGCAGCCTGTGACCGATGACAGCATCAAGGTCCGCCAGCTCAGCCACTACCAGTTCAGCTGGGTCGCCGGCGAACCGGGCCGACGCGGCACTTTCACCCTGCAGCTCGTCCTGGACGAAGGCGCCTGGGAAGAAGTCCTGACCGTGGACGCCGAGGACGCCGACGTCCTGCAGGACCTGCTGGAGAACACCAAGACCGTCCACTACGACGTCTCCCGCCGCACCCTGATGTTCGGCGTCACCCCCGCGGGCAGCTGACACGCTGACCGGCTTCGCTCAGAACAGCAGCCAGTCTGCCGGTCCGGTACATACCGCGCCTGCCACACACGTCGTTGCGGCAGGCGCGCGTGTTCTGCCGGGTGCGATACGGCACCGGGCAGGCAGCTCTGGCGCAGCAAAGCGAACAACCGCCCAGAAGCCGGGCCACAGACTGATTCCCCGGCGGACAACCACGCCGCTCCAGCCGGACGTCGCTCACCGCGACCAGTGCCGGCGCGCCGCCCACCTCGGCCACAGCGATCGACCACCGAGCCAGCCTCGCAACAGCTCCCCCGCGCCGCCGAACTGACAGGCATGCACCAGCCCCTCTGGCGGTCCCGGAGCAAGGAGCGGCGCCCACCGTGCAGCTTCTGCTGCCACTACCAGCAGCGCACACCCGACACACCGATCCTGACCGCGGTGCGACAGGGCATCGGCGACCTGGGGACGACGGCACGCCGTGCTCATCGTGGTCACGGGTCCTCGGACCTCGGACGGTGGGACGGCCCAGGTCACCGCTTGGGCCCGAAGACCGGTCCCGGGCCCTCGAGCCACAGAATGCGGGACCTCGGCCGACAGGCGACAGCGGAACCCCGGCAGGACGCCACCTGGTGGCCGTGCGAGCCGCGGTCGACGATGTCCCGAAGGAATCACGGACGGGGTGGGATATGTAGCTGGGAGCGTTCTTCAGCAACGGCGACAGCTGGACCGAGTCATGGGTGCTCGACGTGGAGCCGATTCACTGCGGTTCGGCCCTCCCGGCGGTCACACCGACCTGGACGCGGCGATCGCGCTGACCCAGCTCCTGTGTAGCGACTTCTCCTCCTACGGGACCGACAGCCGGGACAGGCGCCTGACCAACGACACCGTTGCCCTCGTCATCAAGGCCCACACCGCGCCGTGATCGAGCGTCTCGCCCTCGAGCCGCCGGTGTGGCCGTTCCAGACGTTCGACGGCCCGCGCGGCTTCGGTTCGTACTGGCGTGACATCGACATGAGCGGCAGCTGGAAGGCCCGCCGCGACTGTATGGAGAAGATCCTCGGCCCGACCAGAGACGCGCTGGAGGAACGGCAGGAGCTGGAGTAAGAGAGCCGGTTCCGCGACGGTCCGGCGGGCAACTTCAAGAACCTGATCTCCGCCGCAGACGGCGAGAAGCCCGAGATGGTGCTGCGGGACGCGGTGAACAACAACGTGGAGATCGTCCGCAACGCACACGGTGCCTGGTGTTCACCGATCCGCTGCCGCCGCAGGGGCTCACCTGGCGGCAGATGGTCGCCTGGTGGGGGAAGAACCATCCAAGCGATGCGGACGAGAAGACCGCCGCGAGCCGCCTCTACCGGTCGCTGGACTCCGTGCCCGAGCGGCTGGTGATGCGGACGTACTGCGCCCGCTACGCCGAGGACGGCGGCTTCGTTGGCCCCGGAGATGCCGACAATCGTGCTCCTCGTTCGGATCACGGACGATGAGCCGACGCCAGTGCACGTGGCGGTGGTGACCAGTCTGAGCGGTCCAGGCACCGAGCGCGGCGAGGCGGTGCTCCAAGGGGTCCGCTTCCACGTGGAGCAGATCAACAGCACTGGGGGCGTGGCAGGGCATCCAATCCGGCTTCTGATCCACGATGACAAGGACAACCCTGAAACAGCCAAGCGGGTGGCCGGAGAAATCGTTCGAGATGGGCGCGCGGCGCTGGTCGTCGGTCATACCGTCAGCGCCACCGCGCTCGCTGCGGGGCCTGTCTATGCGAAGGCCGGCATCCCGGCCATCACTCCGACGGCTACGGCGGACGCCATCACGAATGACAACCCGTGGTTCTTCAGAACCACCTTCACCAATGGCTACCAGGGTGCCCACATCGCCGCATACCTCAACAGCGTCGAGGAAGCCAGCACGGCCTCTGTCATTTACACAGAGACGGAGTACGGGCGCACCCTCGGCGACGGTTTCACGCGGGCCTTCGCCGAGAACGGCCAGGTGCAGCGCTCCATTAGCATCGGCGCCACCGGGCAGGCCGGGGCGAGTAAACGCATCGCAGACGCCGTCGCTGCGGTGGCCGGCGACAAGAGGGCCGGCCCGATCCTGCTGGCCATGCACGAGGACGCCGCGCAGCGCACTCTCGCCGCCCTGCGTGATGCCGGTGTCCGCAACACCGTCGTCGGTGGTGACGCGCTGAGCAAGGACTCCTTTGTCACCAGGCTGAAGAGAAGCAGTCAGGAAAAGAAGCGGCCCGGCTCACTCACCCGCAACCTGTATCTGTCCTCCCCTTTGATGGCCGACAGCCTCAGCGGTGAGGCCCTGCGCTGGGCGGAAGCTTTCCGTAACGTACACGGCTCCCTGCCGTCCTGGCCGGCCATGGCCGCGCAGACCTCAATTGACGTGGCAGTCGAGGCCCTCAAACGCTCCCACATGTCTTCGGACCGGCCCGACTTCCGGGGACGCAAGGCCGTCCACCAGGCGCTCACCTCCATGAACAGCCCGCAGCGGGGCGTGAAATGCCTGCACGGCCTGATGTACTTCGATGCCTCTCGCTCCCTTCCGCAGCCGGTGACCATGGGCATCGTGCAAGGGAACAGAGTGGCCTCCGCCCCCATGCAGCTTATGCCGCTGGACACAGCCAGGGACCCGGACGCAGCCGCGCCGGCCGCGGCTGGCCGCTCCGTACACGCCGCGGGCCAGCAGCTTGTCCGCCAGCAGATCGTGTCCACTGGCTTCAACTTCAACGAGGTGTCCGCCCTCGACACCGAAGCCGAAACCTTTGACGCGGACTTCTTCCTGTGGTTCCGCTACCGGGGCAGCGACGATGCGACCGCAGTCCAGTTCGTCAACGCCGCCGATTCCGACGTCGCCCTGGGATCGCCCATCCGGTCCTCGGAGCACGAGGGCATCAAGTACCGCCTCTACCGGGTGAGTGGCACCTTCAAAACCTCCCTCGATTTCCACCAGTTCCCCTTCGACCGGCAGCACCTGACCATCGCCCTGCAAAACCAGAAGCACTCCGCTTCCCAGGTCGTCTACGTCAGCGACCGTAAAGTACTGGAGCAGGACCAGGCAGAGGCACTGCGCAGCGGCAGCGACGTCAACTCCTCCATCGACCGGCTCTCCGGGTGGCAGTCGTCCCGCCTGGATCTGTACAAGGCCACCGTGGGAAGCACCGCCGCGTTGGGCGACCCGGCCATCACCCAGGAGACACCTGGCATCTACTACGGACAGTACGTCGCGGACGTCACCATCCAACGCGACCTCGGATCCTTCCTGCTGAAAAACCTGCTTCCGCTGGTCCTGCTCGCACTGGTCACCTACGTCTCCCTGTTTTTCTCGCGGGACAAGCGGTACACCGGCAACAGAATCACCATGGGCATCACGGCGATCCTCAGCACCGCGGTCCTGCTGACCGCCGTTACCAGCTCCCTGCCGGACGTCGAATACACGGTGGCCATCGAATGGGGCTACTACGCGTTCATCTTGCTGGCCGCCATCTGTGTCCTCGTGGGACTCCTCAGCGGCCGCCTGGTGGAGAAGAACGACGTCGTCGGATGGCGCAACCTCAACATCGCCGCCCGCATCTTCTACCCCGTCTACTGTCTCTCGGTCGTGCTGGCCTTCGTCATCGCCTACAACTGAGCATGTCGGCCGACCTCGTTCGCGTGCCGGTGTTTCGGCGGAACCGACTTCAGGGCGGCGCCGACCCAGCCTGGCGCCGCGCCCGTTCCCTTCGGCATGGGCCTGGCCTCGCGTGGACCCCTGCGGGACATGACATACAAACGCAGGAGGAGCGAATGGCGTCGCTCCATGGCCACAGCTGACGCCCGGCACAAGCCGACGGTCACTTGACCAACAACTTCTGTCAGGGCCTCTCTAGCCCATCCGGCCAGTGGACTCAGCCATGCGCGGGGCACCGGCGCACGGTGCAGCCCTGTCGGCCCGTCCGAACCCGTCGTGGGCCCGGGCACACACGACCGCGCCGGTGGGTACTGCGGTGCCGATACATGTAGTGCTCAACCGTGGGGAGGCAAGGGGTCGTGTGGACAGATGTCAACTATGTGGTGGGGAGTCCCGCTGCTCGCCATGGTTTCCTCCTCGGATGGCCAGGTTGACAGCGGTTCGCAAGTGCTTGGCCTCGCGGGCACCAGCCCACAGTTCGTCGCCGAAGAACTGGCTGGCCGGATAGGGGGCCAGGGCGCAGTGGTAGTGCGGGTGCCATGCGTCGTGCAGCAGGGCGACCCCGGCGGGGGCGAGGAGGCTGAGGGCGACGAGCAGACAGCGTCGGCGCATCCGACCGTCGATGAGGATCACGTCGAAGGTGTGGCCGGTGGTTACGGGGTAGCGGACGTAGGCATCGAGATCGACGCGGCGGCCGGCACGGTGTTCGGGGTCGGCAGGGAGCAGACGGGTGCGGTTCCAGCACACCGCTTCGATCACGTGGCGGCCGTCGCCGGGCGGGCCGTGTGCGTTGTATTCGTCATCAATGCGGCGCACGATGGAGTCGGGACGTTCCAGGACGTGCGGAGCGACGCAACTGTCGAAGAACACACGGTCGTACTCCAGGGACAGCCAGTGGTAGGCGACGTTGTCATTAGCCAGTAGGCGGCTGAATTCGAGGGTGCTGCGCCCCGATCCCCATTCAAGGACGCGGATCGGCTCGGTGGTGTGATCTGCTGCGTGGCGCAGAATGCGCGCGACGTGTTCGCCGTCGGTGACGCTCATCCACGCGTACGGGCTTTCTGCGTCTCGCCAGGCGCCAGGGCGCAGGTCATCAACGCTCATCATGACTCCTTTCTGGCCGGTCGCGGAGGTTGAGGTGGTCGAGGAGCGGTGCTTGGGGCGGTGCGGTGTGCAGGCGTGTCATATGCGGCGTTCGTGCTCCGGTTCGGTCCGGATCGCCGAGAGCCACAACAGGCGCCTACTCCTGGTGATCATCATGGTGTCGGTGACCAACAGCGTTCCGCGCGGCGCGGCGAAGCCCCTCCCCACCAGGTCCGAGGCCAGTGTGGCCTTGGGGTTCGGGCGCCTGAAGCTGTCTACATGTCCGTGCCGCTTCCACCACCGGGGTGCGGTCGGCACGCGGGGTCTCCAGGCGCACCAGGTGCTGTTCATGCCGGTCACCTTGGTGCCCCTGCCGGGCAGGAGCAAACGCGCCGGTCACCCCCACGTGTCCCTGCTCGATCACAGCGACCCGCATGTCGTCTCCCGCCCGTCTGCGTCAGCTCGCTTGTTGCACCGCGGTCGGCCGTCCCGCCCCGGAGCTGACCCGGGCGGCCAGCCGTGCCGAGCACCTTGAGTGACGTGCGCGGGACGGCCGCCAGACGAGTGCGTGTGGGACGCGCGTAGGTTGAAGGCCGAGCTCAGTGGGCTGGGGCCTTTCCTTCGGATCACCTCGCTGACCAGATGAAGATGGCGGCGAGGTGAAGTCCGGCGAGGTAGATGGTGGCCGTCTTGTCGTACCGAGTGAGCCAGGCCGCGCCACTGCTTGAGCTTGCTGATGCAGCGCTCGACCATGTTGCGCTGCTTGTAGGCCTCGCGGTCGAAGGCTGGTGGGCGGCCGCCTCGGCGGCTGAGCCGCTTGCGGTTCGCCGCCTGGTCGGCGGGCTGCGGGATCACCGCCTGGATCCCGCGCCGCCGCAGATGACAGCGGATCGCCCGGGACGAATAAGCCTTGTCGGCCAGGACCGCATCCGGTGTGATCCTGGGGCGGCCGACCCGCCTGGGCACCCGCAAGCGGGTCATGACCTGCTCGAATGCGGGCACATCACCGGCCTGGCCAGGTGTGATGACGAACGCGAGAGGCCGGCAGCGGCCGTCAGCAGCGAGGTGGATCTTCGTGGTCAGTCCGCCGCGGGACGGTCCGAGGGCATGGTCGTCCGACTCGCTGGCCGGGACCGCTTTTTGCGGGCCTCGGCAGCGTGCTGGTGAGCACGGACGATGGTGGAGTGCACGGCGACGACCCAGTCGAGGCCGTCTTCGGCGTCGACCTGGGCCGGCAGGGCGGTGAACACCTTCTCCCCGGTGCCGTCGGCCGCCCACGTCCGCAACCGGTTGTGGGCGCCCTTCCAGGAGCCGAAGTGTTCAGGCAGGTCCATCCACGGTGTGCCGATGCGGTACTTGAACGCGATCGCGTCGATCACCTGCCGGTGATCACGCCACCGCCCACCTCTCTTCCGAGTCCGATCCGGCAACAGCGGCTCAATGCGGACCCACTGGGCGTCAGTCAACGACACACCGGACCAACGATCGGATGATCTGAAGGAAACGGCCTAGTGGCCGCAGTGCCTTGAGCTGCCGTTTGGTGGCTCGCTGCGACCGGGCTCGCGCGCCCCCCGTCCCCGGCTCCATACGTGTCTTCCCAGTGGCTGGAACTGTGTGGTCGAAAACTTCGCACGGCATGCTGCTGGATCACGACTGTGCCGTTTGGTCTCGAGGAAGGTCCGGAGGAGCCCGCGAAACTTCCCTTTCCAGACGGCAGCTGCGGCCGATCCTACCGAAGAAGCCCTTCACCTCATCTTCGATAATACTATTTTCGGATTACGCGATGCTACCATTCGGGCCATTCTGGAAACCTGGGAGAAACTTGGCGGCCGGTAAGGGTAATCCGGACAGCGTGGGGTAGATAAAAACACAAGGATCCTGGTGCACATCGTGATCCGCATGAGGGTTCGGCAGGCGGCAGGCATCGTTTGTGTACGACACGTCCTGGCGTCGGATGGCGACCTCGATGTCTGTTGGGCTCGTTGAATAGGTCTCTGGCCGTCATTGATGCCAGGTGAGAGCGCCCGAAAACAAATCCTCTACGACACCTTGAGGCAGTCACATACCTGCTCGATGCAGCGGATGTCGAGACGGTGTGGCGGAACGGGCCGCAACCTCCAAAACCAAGGTACTTAGAGGACTTCACAGTATCGGTGAAACTAGCGTCGCCAGTATGGGCTATCGCACCCGACGAGAAGGTACGAAGGGAATTCCATGTCGTTCAAGAACATCTTCGACAGCAGTGGAAGTGAAGCCAAGTCCGCCGAAGAGTCCGCTCGCAAGGTGAACGAAAAAATTCCCGGCGCCCGACCCGAACGGGAGGGTGTGGACCCGGAGCTCTACGACGGAATCCCCGAAGTTGCACGCGATCCGAAGATCGTGCGCGAGACGTCTCCAGAGGCGCTCGACATCATGAGCAACTTCATCACCCCGCTCTTCAAGAACACGCAGACGGCATCCGCCAAGCAGCGGGAAGCCAGCGAAAACCCTGCATCCACATCCGGTATGGCCTCGTCGATCAAGAACGAGGCGTCCAACAATGTAGAGGCAGAGATCAAGCCGGAAGATAAGCCGAAGTCCAACGATGAAAAGTAAAAAAGCAAAAACGGAGGGCGGGAAGCGAGACGAAGTAGATGCTCGAAGGCCTGGGGGACGGGCCTGCCGGGAGGCGGGTCGATGTGACAGCAGACAAGGGTCGAGGCCGGGTCCCCTCCCATCCCATGAGTTCCGTGTACAGCAACAACAAAGGCGCCACTCGGGGGCTGACAGGGCTTCCTCATGGTCCGCCAGGCAAACACGTTCGAACCAATCACACGCACGTCACTGAGTACCGCTACACAAGGAGGAAGAAAGATATGGGCGGCGCCACCAAGAACAACGTCAGTACGGCTCACCTCGGCGAGCGGTTTGTACGGCACCCGCTGACCGGCCGGAATCTGAAGGAACTCAAAGTAGCCGACAACGCCGTTAAAATCCTGAAGCGGGATAAGGACAAACTGAAGAGGAAAGCCGAAAGGAAAACATCAGACGGGCAGGACCGGTACATCAGCCCCACCGGGTTCTCTTTGAACAAGGGGCGATTCGGCGAGTTCCCCGAAGGAGAGGGGACCGCGCATCAGCGCGGGTGGATCGCCTACATGACGGTGGGTGTGCCGCTCATCGAGGAACGGGCAGACATCGCGCAGCCCCCTCCCGACGTGATCTCCAAGCAAACGTACGTTAACCGGACCGACCCAACCCCCACCAAGTGGACGCACTCGGTCGAATTTTCCATCCAGAACCAAATCAGCTGGACGCTCCAAGGGCAAGTGCAGCTCACCTTCGGGGCGAAAGCCATCGCGTCACTGCAGCAGCAGCTCCAAAAGAGCATGGCCATGAACCAGTCGCAGAAGACCACCATAAAGCAGAGCCCGAACAACTCGGGCACTGACACGGAGAGCCAGAAACAAAGCACAGATACAACAACAGCCACGAGTACCGCTACGGGGACCGGAGAGCTATCGGCGCAACTGATGCTTGGCATCACTGCGTCCGTCAGCGGTTCGCTGACCACTGCGTTCAAGACAACGTCGACATTGAGCGGCGAAGTCGCCAGCCGGGTGGACGTCCTGGCCACGCAACGACGTCAGGTGAGGAGGTTCGACTACGAATTTCCCATTTCCTTCGGTGGATGGGTCGCTCTGTACTACCCCGAACCAGTAGAGGTCAAGGAGACCAAGCCGGACGGCCCGCAGGCAAAGGAACCGAAATATTCTCAGGTGATCGCCTGGAAACTCGGTGAGAGCGGTACGGCTGCGGAATCCTTTGACCTGACCGACGACGGGAAGCCGTTCACGCAAAAAGGCGAAGCCGAGGTCGTCTCCACCCTCGCCGGAGTGCACGAAGTCTTCGAGCTTGAGAAACTCACCTTCGACAAGAAGTATCACCCTCTGCACAAATCAGAAAGCGAGAAGCAGGAAACATCGAAAAGGGATCCCGTCGAGATCGCCACTGGACTGGGGCAGGCCTACGGGCTCGCGCTGGACCCGGCGAACCAGAAGGCGTACGTCACCGACCGCGGTGGCAGGCTGCACAAGGTGGATCTCACCAGCCGCCGCACGGACTGGGTGGTGGCGAATCTCGGCGACGTCAACGATGTGGCGCTGGACCTGCCAGGCGAAAAGGCCTTCATCGCCGACCACAACGGCAGGCGCCTGATCACGGTGAACCTGGCCGACCCGTCGGCCTCCCCCGTCACGGTCATCCAGGACGTGTACGCCTTCGGCGTCGCCCTGGACCTGCCGGGCAACAAGGCCTATATCACCGACCTCGCCCGAGGGAAGCTGATCGAACTCGACCTGACCAGCCAGCCGGCGATCAGCCGCCGCACCTGGAATGTGCCGCGGGCCGCCGGGGTGGCACTGCACGGAGGCAAGGCCTACGTCGGCCAGTATGACCACGGCGAGCTGTACGAGATCAACTTGAAGTCGGACGGCGACACCGGGCAAAAGGTAGCCTCCGCACTCGGACGCAGCGTCCGCCTAGCCCTGGATGGCGCCGGTAACGCATACCTCTGTGACCCGCACGGCCACAAGCTGCGTGAGGTCGTCGTGGCCAACGACGAGACCAAGGGCCTTCAGCGGGTGGTGGCCGACGGCCTCGGCCCGGTCTGCGGTATCGGGCTGGACCGCGACAACGGCATCATCTACGTCACCAACGAATGGGGCAAACTTCAGCAAGTTCCCGACGTACTGCCCCAGGCCCCGGCGAAGCCGTAGCAGGCGCGACCAGTACGCGGTGGCAGCGTACTGCCCCATGGGTGCACAGTGGTGATCCGACGCCAGGCCAATGCGGTCATCACGCGGGCCCCCAGTACGAGTTGGCCGGCGTCCGGCTGCGGGATCAGCAGGGAGTCAGGCGCGGCCGCCTCAACCCGGCGCCGGGTTGAGGCGGCCAGGACAGCCCGGTGTACAGACGCAGCAGTTCGGTGCGACGTTCGACTGCGGTTGTCCTCATGAGTGGGATCCCTTCAACCGCAGAGCCGTCCCGACACAGCACGCGCCAGAGAGCCACGAAAAACATCCGGACGAACTCACGTCGAAACGACATCCGCGGAAGACGACACAGCCAACGCACCCCGCGGCCACTGACAGCCCGCCGCCCACCCCATGGTCCCGCGGCCGGAATACCGCACGGTCCAAATGACGCTCCCCACCAACTGGTGCCGGAGATCCCCTTCGCCGTGACCGCGCATCGTGATCAGGCGGGATGTTCGTAGACATGGAACCTGGACCGATTACCGCCGAAGTGAGACCACCGTTACGGTTCTGCCATCGATGTTGGATCATTGATGGCGCCCCTGACATCCCTGCCTCTCGCTCAAGATCTCCCAGAGCGTTTCCCACCGCCTTGCTGAGTTGGATCGACAGGCGCGAAGATTCGCGGGTTGTCGAAGCCAGGGGAGGCGCAATGAGTCTAGGAACGGTGGCGATAACGGGCCGGGGGGGACCATCGGCTCCGTGGCGCGGGAGGCGCTGCAAGGCAAGGCGGCGCGGTTGATCCTGCTCGACCGGGTGCCGCTGTGCCAGGAGGCCGAGAGCGAGGATGTGCGCACCGTGGACCTCCGGGACACCGCCGCCGTGGAAGCGGCCCTTGCCGGAGCCGACCGCGTGCTCCCACTTGGGCGGGATACCCGACGAGGCGCCTCTCCCCGATCTGCTCGCAGCCAACGTGCTTGGCACCCACCACGTCCTGGAGGCGGCGCGGCGCCCAGGGATCGAGCGAGTGGTGCTGGCCAGCAGCAACCGGGTGACCGGCTTCTACCCTGCCGCGCACCTCACCCGCCCACAGGAGCCGGTACGCCCTGACGGGCTCTACGGGGTGAGCAAAGCCGCTGTTGAAGCGCTCGGACGCCTGTATGCCGACAAGTCCGGTCCGTCCGTCGTCTGCCTGCGCATCGGCAGCTTCGAGCATCTGCCCACCGATCCCGGCACCTGGCCACCTGGCTGAGCCCGCGCGACGCCGTCGGCTACATCCGGGCAGGGCCGATGCGGTGTTCCCGCCGCAGCCGCAGGGGCTGCTGCTCGACTGCGGCCGGCGTCTGGCGCGGGCTGTGGTGCGGGCGGTTGGAGCGGTCGTGCATCCCGGCCTCATCCAGCTGCCGGTATCGGCCGGCCCAGCGGGCGGCGGTGGTGTGACTGACCCGGATGCGTTCCGCGGCCCGCCGCAGCGGCCAGCCGTCCTCCACGACACACCGGGCCGGACGCAGCCTCCCGGTCGGCGTCAGCAGGGCATCACGGCGGGACACGAGGGCCTCCCGAGCTTCGGCGGTACATGTCGCAATCCACACCGAACCCAGAAGGCCCTCACCCGTTCAAGCACCCATCACGCGTGTCACCAACGTCCCGGGGCAGCACAGCTATGGCGTGTCCAACGATCCCATCTCAACCCGAGGACGGCTATTCAGACCTCGTTGGGCTCAATGACGGCGTCGGGCCCTGAGTACACCAGTTGTTCATGACCATCATCGAAGCGGACCACGTAGGGCGGGCTCCCGTCCGGACCGCGTACTTCGATGATCTCTCCCTGTCGGTCGGCCTGGCCCACGACGTGGCCGTGGACAAGGAGGCGATCGCCCACATTCGCGTGCATCGGCATCAGATGTGCCCCTTCCTGCCACCTGTGAGTGGCGGGCGTCCCCCTTCCCTGGAAGTCCGACCTGCACGCGGCATTCCGGCACGAATAGCCCGGGCGGGTGATGGTCCGATGCTGTTGGGAATCCGGCTGGCGCTGCACCCACCGGACAGGCGCTAGGTTCTGTCGTCAAATGTCATGCCTACATCCGGAGTGAGGCGAGGGTGACGGCTGCTTTCCAGGACTGGGCGGTCTTGTCGTAGCGGGGGCATCACCGCCAGCACGAACGACGCCGCACTCCACCCATTGCCCGTCACCAACTGCAGCCCATCGAGCCCCATTCCGATCTCCCCCGGCCCAGGCACACGACCTTGAACCTCAACGGGCGGCCGACCGGCGCGAGCAGTCGGGCTCTCAGCCGTCGGAATCGTCCTGTTCACCTGAACGTGGGGGATCCCCGCGCCCTCTCGCGTACGCAGTCCGGTGAGCACCATGATGTCGTCAGAGCCGGTGTACCCGAAACTCGATTTGTGACAGGGGTCGTTGATGCTGGTGACGCGGGAAGCCGTGGCTGAGCCCCCCGCAGCTGGCGAATCGAAGCGGCATTGGGCTGTGGTTCGACGGTGGCCGATCGTGCTGGTCGCTGCACTCGCCGTACTCATGAGTCTCCCGGTGTCGCTGGGTCTGGGCGACCGGCTGGTCGATGGGGGGTATCTGGATCCCGCCGCCGAGTCGAGCCGCGCCGAGCGCTTGTTGGCCGATCGCTATGGGGCCGTACCGGCCAAACTTCGGCTGACCGCCCGGTCCACGCAGTCGGTTCGGGAGGGCGCAACGGGCGAGGCGGGCCGGGACCTCGTACGCCGTCTGGCCGCTGTACCGGGGGTTCTGTCGGTGGCATCCCCGTGGACCGTGCCTCAGCGGCAAGCCGACGAACTGCTGTCGCGGGACGGGCGCTCCGCGCTGCTGGAGGTAGGGATCGGCGGTGACGACGAGCAGGCCGGGCGGACGGCGTCCCGGGTCATTGAGCGGTACACCGGGAATCTGGGGCCCCTACGAATCGAAGCGTCTGGACGGCTCCTGGTCAACCGCTACGCGGAGGAGCGCAGCCAGCGGGATCTGATTACCTCGGAGATGATCGGAATTCCGTTGGTGGCCATCGCGCTGGTACTCATCTTCGGTTCGTTTACCGCCTGTTTGCTGCCGCTGGCCATGGGGCTGGTCAGCATCTCGGGGGCGCTAGCGGTGCTGTCTCTGCTTGCCGACCGACTCCAAGTGTCCGTCTTCGCCCCGAATATCGTCACCGCGCTGGGCTTTGGCCTTGCCGTCGACTACAGCCTGATCATGGTCAGCCGGTTCCGGGAGGAGATCACGAGAGGCGCGGGGACGGCAGAGGCCGTCGCCTCGACCGTGCGCACGGCCGGGCGGACCGTTGTGGTCTCCGCCGCCGTCGTCGGGCTCTCGCTGTCTGCCTTGCTGTTTTTCCCCGCGCCGTTCTTCCGGTCGCTGGGCGCCGCGTCGATGGCGGTGGTCGCGCTGGCCGGAGTCGGTGCCCTGGTCCTGCTACCGGCGCTGCTGGCCTTGCTGGGGAACCGCCTGGGCACAAGGGGTGGGATCCTGCGCCGACGCAGTCCAGTCCGCAGGCAGCATTCGTGGGAGTGGCTGGCAGGACAGGTGCTGCGCCGCCCCGCCGCCGTGGCTACCGTCGTGTCCGTCGTGCTGCTCGCGCTGGCTGCGCCCCTCGCGGGGGCGCGAACCGGTTTCATCGACGAGTCATGGCTGGCCCGCCAGGCGCCGCCGCGGGCTGCGGCCGAACGCGCCGCTGAAGACTTTCCCGCACTGCGGGGCTCCACCGTCACGGTGCTGTTCCCGAGCCTGCGACCAGGCACAGCCGCGGCCGCAGGGGTGGACGAGAGGCTGGCCAAACTCGACTCCGTAACCGCCGTGCTGGGGCCGTATCCGACCACCACGGCCGGCGGGCGGACGGCTGGCGTCGGCCGGGAGGAGGTCTCGAGTCGTGTCCCCGCCGACAACGACGTTCCCAGTAAGGTTCCCGGCCATGCGGACGCCCGTGCTCAAGCGGAGACTCCAGAGCGTAGAGAGGCCCCCGGCCATGCAGCCGCCCCCAATCGCGTGGCAACGGGTTTCGAGCGCGCTCCGCAAACCGGCGTCTGGTACACCGTCACCACCTCCGCCTCCCCGTACAGCGGCCCGGCACGGGACCTCGTCGCCGCGGTGCGCACGCTGCCCGGCCCTGGGCCTGTGATGGTCGCGGGCGAGACGGCTGCGCTGGTGGACATGCGGCGCAGCCTGGCTCTGCACCTGGGCTGGGCCGCCGTGCTGATCACGCTCGCAGTCGGCGTGCTGCTCTTCCTGTACACCGGAAGTCTGCTCGTGCCGGCCAAGGCCATCCTGATGAACCTGCTCACCCTGGCGGCCACCATGGGCGCGATGGTTGTGCTGTTCCAGGACGGGGAACTGTCCGCCCGGCTGGGAGGGTCAGCCACCGGGCATTTGGACCCGATGATCCCGGTGGTCGTGTTCTGTGTGGCGTTCGGGGTGTCCATGGACTACGAAATCTTCCTCGTGGCCCGGATCCGCGAGGAGTACCTGCGCTCGGGAGACAACGGCGCGGCCGTCGCGGCCGGGCTGCGCCGCACCGGTCCGCTGATGACCGCAGCAGCCCTCACTTTGATCATCGTGATGGGTGCCTTGGTCTCCTCGTCCCTGACAGTGCTTCAGCTGCTGGGTGCGGCACTGGCCCTCGCCGTGGCCATCGACGCCACGCTCGTTCGCTGTCTGCTGGTACCGGCCCTGATGGGTCTGGCTGGACGTTGGAACTGGTGGGCGCCCGCTGCCCTGCTGCGGGCCCGCGCGGTCCTGCTGCCACGGGACCGCATGGACCGCTGATGCAGGCATGCCGAGGACGGCGGGAAGGCTCAGGCCTCGGAACCCCATTCGATGGCCTGGGCCACCTCCTCGCGCCGCGCGGCCTCCTCACGCTCGAAGCGAGCCCGGTCCAGTCGCTCAGCCTGGTGCTCGTCGTCCGCCATCAGCAGCTCCAGACCGGTGCCGCCGAGGTCGAGCACGCCCAGGTCGGCGAAGGCTCGCCGTAGCCTTTCGCCCAGCAGTCCGATGTCCTTGACGCAGGGCACGATCCGCCGGAACAGCAGCTTGCGGAAGAAATGCGTGAACTCGGACTGCTCGGTCAGGCCGACGGCCTCCTGCCGGGGGATACCGAAGTTTTCCAGCACTTCGAGGCCCAGGAAGCGGTTCCGCATCAGGTAACAGCCCTCGACGACGAAGTCCTCGCGCTCGCGCACCTCGGCCTGACTGAGCTGGGCGTAATGGTCGCGCAGGGCCATCCTGCCGAAGGCCACGTGACGGGCCTCGTCCTGCATCACGAACGTGAGGATCTGACGGGGCAGCTCCTTGTCCGTGGTGTCACGCAACATGCCGAAGGCGGCGAGGGCCAGACCCTCGATCAGGACCTGCATTCCGAGGTACGGCATGTCCCAGCGCGAATCGCGGAGGGTGTCACCGAGGAGCGACTGGAGGTTGTCGTTGATCGGATAGACCAGGCCGATCTTCTCTCGGAGGAAGCGGCTGTAGACCTCTGCGTGCCGCGCCTCGTCCATGGTCTGGGTGGCGGAGTAGAACTTCGCGTCCAGGTCTGGGGCCGCCTCCACGATCCGGGCGGCGCACACCATCGCACCCTGCTCACCGTGAAGGAACTGGCTGAACAGCCAGGACGCGTAGTGGCGTCGCAGTTCGGCGCGCTCGCGCTCGGCCATGCGCCGCCAGTGATGCGTGCCGTACAGCGGGATCAGTTCGTCTGGAGTGCCGAGCGCGTCGTGGGGATCGACATCGATGTCCCAGTCGATACGCAGATCCGAGTCCCACTGCTTGTCCTTGCCCTTCTGGTACAGCGCCAGCAGCCGCTCCCGGCCCTGGCCGTACTCCCAGTTGAAGCGAGCCGCGCCGGAGGAGGGAACCTCCCAGGTGGACGGGGGCTGAGCATCTGTTGCCGTCATAGCTTCTCCTCCTGTAGGGGCCGCAGGGGATCGCCGCGGTCGGGTACGTCGGCGCCGGCATGGCCCAGGTCCCAGGCGTCCGTACGGCTGAGGTCCCAGCACAGCGGCAGCACCAGGGCGCGCGGCAGGTGCCGCATGGCCTGTACGACCGCCCGGTACCGGCGTCCGGGTACGCACACCACCCGGCCGCGCCGCAGGTCGCGCAGGGCCGTGGAGGCGATCCGGTCGGCGGGCAGCCACATCCAGGACGGGAAGTGCGCGGTGTCGACATCATTGCGCTCGTGCAGGGCTGTACGGGTGTAGCCGGGCAGTACCGCGAGCACGCGGACTCCCGCCTGGCGTACACCCTTGGACCGGCCGACGGACTCGCTGAAGGCGATGACCCATGCCTTGCTGGCCGGATAGCTGCTGGCCAGCCACGAGGGCCCGCACCCGGCGACCGAGGCCACGTTCACGATCGCGCCGCCGCGGGCCCGGAGCATGCGCGGCAGGGCGGCGTGGGTGAGCCGCATCACGGCCCTGATGTTGAGGTCGAGCAGGGCGCTCTCCTCCACCACGGACGTGGTGGGGAACGGGCGGCCCAACACCGTCCCGGCGTTGTTGACCAGGACGTCCACGGGCGGGCCGGAGTGCAGCCGCTCCTCCACCGCGGCGCAGCCCTCTGCGGTGGCCAGGTCGGCAGAAAGGACATCGACGTGTCGGCCGGTGTCCGCCCGCAGCGTGCGGGCGGTCCGTTCCAGCGGGTCCGGGGCGCGGGCGACGAGCACGAGGTCGTGCCCGTCCCGCGCGAGGTGGCGCGCGAAGGCCTCCCCGATTCCCGAACTCGCTCCGGTGACCAGTGCGAGGGCCATGGTCAGACCGGCTGCTCGATGTGGTCGGGACGGAAGTCCACGGAGGCGGCGAAGACATCGAGCAACCCGCTCAGTGGCTCGGCCGGCAAACCGGGTTTCCACAGCTCCACGGCCATCTCACCGTGGTAGAGCATCGGCCAGCGCACGTAGAGCCGGGCGTCGTCGGCGTCACGTACGGCCCGGGAGCGGCGTACGGTGTCGGCCGCGACCTCGCCCATCAGGTCGGTGCCGCAGCCGAACCCGTACGGATAGCGCTCCCGGTCCGGCGGCACCGTCTCGATGTGTGCCGAGTCGGCCCGCTCGACCCCCACGTGGGCGTGGATTCCGGCTCGGATCAGGGGCACTTCGCGCTCGCCGTCCGGGCGGGGCACCCACGCCCCCGACGTGGTACGGCTCACCCGGACTTTGGGCACCGCGTGCAGGAAGGCCCGTACCTCCCAGGCCTCCACCGAGGGACCCAGCGGGTGGCAGCCTTCCGGCGCGAGGACCCGCAGGGGGCTGTCAGGCGGGTCGAGCGCCACCATGGTGATGTCGTCGCGGCCGAGCGTCCGCTTGTCGACATCCCAGCTACCGGACGCGCTCACCACCAGGGCATCGAGCTCGGGGTCGACGAGGAAGAGCATGCCTTCGCTCAGCCGCTTCCAGCCCATGTACGCCTCGTACATACGGGCCAGTTCGGACGACACGTACCGGCCGATGTCGACAGGCTCGGGCAGAAGGTTCAGTTCGCCCATGACCCGGCCCGCGCGGGCGAGCTGCCCGGGCGCAGGACTGGCCTCCCAGACGCGGGCCGGTACGGCGTCGGGCACTACCTCGCAGGCATCGGCCACCTCGCGGGAGCAGGCCGCGGTCACGAGGCGGTCGCGCATCCGGTCCGGGATGTGCTCCCTCTCCGTAGGGTGCCCGCCTTCCAGCGTGCACAGGGTGGCCTCGGCGACCTCGCCGGGCTGCTCGCCCCGGGAGACGAACAGCACCTTGGGAGCCGCCATCCGGGCCATGGCGGTACGTGCGGTGGCGACGACCGCCTTGTGCGGCAGGCCGCTCAGTCGCTCCGGCACCTCGACGAGGACGACGACCTGCCGCGAACCGACCCGCAGCCCATGTTCCTGACACGCCGCCACAGCAAGCGGCGGCACCTGCTCAGGCAGCCGCTCGTGCAACGGAACAGGGCTCTCCGGGACACGGGCGGCCACCAGCAACAGGTCTACATCGCCGTGCGAGGTGTCGACCACGGTGTGGCCCTGCTCCTCGAAGGCGGCAACGAGCTGTTG
The DNA here is from genome assembly GCF_056432865.1 of Streptomyces sp. NPDC044921. Taxonomy (NCBI): domain Bacteria; kingdom Bacillati; phylum Actinomycetota; class Actinomycetes; order Kitasatosporales; family Streptomycetaceae; genus Streptomyces; species Streptomyces sp. NPDC044921. Next base: position 7,769 of record NZ_JBWKIF010000036.1, on the reverse strand, counting down.
TACGAAGGCCGCCAGAGTCGGGGCGGCGTGCTCGGCGCCGACGACCTGCACGAGGCAGGGGCGCCACCAGGGCAGCCCGGCCAGGTCGGGGAGGGCGGAGGCAAGGGGTGCGGCAGTCATCGGTCTCCTCGGATCAGGGGCAGCACCCGGCGGGCGAGGTCGTCGAGCGATCCCGCGGAAATCAGCTCCAGTACCGCGATGTCGCAGCCAAGCCGCTTGCGAACCATGACGGAAAGCTCGACGACCATGAGGGAGTCCAGACCCAGCCGGTCGAGCCTGCAGGTGCGGTCGACGCGTTCGGCCGACGTCTGTAGAACCTTCGCCACCAGTTCGGCCAACACTTCTGCGACCGCCTCGGCGCCCTCCTCCGGGGTGAGAGCCTCCAGTCGGGTCTGCACCTCCTCCACGCTCTCCGCCCCGGAGCGCGCACCGCTCTCGTCACCGCCCTCGAACAGGCCGGCGTCGAGAGCCGGGAAGAACTGCCGGATGCGCTGCCAGTCAAGACGGCCGACGATCGCCGACTCGCTGTGGCGAACGATGAGCTCATTCAGGACACGCCAGCCTTCCCGCGGGTCCAGAGCGCCCACGCCGCCGCGCTCCATCTTGTCCAGCAGGCCCGTCCGCTCAACGTATCCAGTACCCCGGATGTTGCCCCACTGCACGGCGAGGCCCGGCAGCGCGGCGCGGCGCCGCTCACGCACCACCGCTTCGCCGAAGGCGTTGGCGGCACAGTAGGGCCCCTGATGGCGGTTGCCGACCAACGCACTGACCGACGAGCACACGACGAAGAAGTCCAGCTCCTCGTCCCGGGTCGCGCGGTCGAGAGCCAGCGTGCCGGCGACCTTGGGGCGCAGGACCGCGGCGAACCGTTCCGGGGACAGCTCTGTCAGCGGGGCGTCGTCGATGTGCATGGCCGCATGGAGGACTCCGCGCACCGGGTGCCCGCTGTCCCGTGCCTCCGCCAGGATGCGGGCGACGGTTCCCGGTTCGGCGACGTCGGCCGCGTGGGCGCGCACCTCGACGCCCCGCGCGGCCAGCCGCTCGAGGAGACCGGCGCCCTCGGGTGTGGCGGCGCCGCGGCGGCCGACGAGCACCAGATGGCGGGCGCCCCCCTCGGCCAGGAACTCGGCGAACGCCGCGCCCAAACCGGAGAACCCGCCGGTGACCAGGTAGGAGGCATCGGGACGCAGGGACAGGACGCCCACGTCCGCGGCCGTGACCGGCGGAGCCTGGGCAAGGTCGACGACGACCTTGCCGATGTGCTTGGAGTGCAGCAGGTTCTGGAAGGCCTCCGTGACCCGGTCGGCTGCGTAGACCTGGTGGAGCAGCGGCTCGTACCGCCCGTCGCTGATACGACGGGTCAGCTCCGCGAACTGGCCGGCGGCCGTCTGCGGTGACTGCTCGGCCAGACTTCCCACGTCGACGCCGAAGTAGGCGATGTTGTTGCGGAACGGTCCCAGCAGCAGCGGGGAGTTGGCGTACAGGTCGCGCTTGCCCAGTTCGACGAACCGGCCGCCGGGACGCAGGCACTCCAGTCCGCGCGCGATACCCTCCCCGGCCAGCGAGTTGAGGACGACATCCACGCCCCGGCCCTCGGTGGCTACGAGCACCTCCTCTGCGAAAGCGAGGTCGCGGGAGTCGACGACGTGGCGCACCCCGAGGCTGCGCAGTAGCCGGCGCTTGGCGGGCGTTCCGGCAGTGGCGATCACCTCGGCGCCCAGGCCCAGGCCGTACTGGATCGCCGCGAGCCCCACTCCGCCCGCGCCGCCGTGGACCAGGACCACCTCACCGGAGCGCAGCCGGGCCATCTCCTCCAGCGCGTACTGAACGGTGAGGAACACGGCAGGCAGGGTGGCCGCCTCGGTCAATCGCATGCCCTCGGGCACAGGGCCGGCCTGGTCGGCGCGGACCACCACATGCGAGGCGAGGCAGCCGTAGCCGGATGCGTAGACCCGGTCGCCGGCGGAGAAGCCGTGCACGCCCGCCCCGGTGTCGGTGACGACACCGGCGCACTCCAGGCCAAGACGTGGTCCCCCGTGATCCGGGGCGTGCTCGTCCGGGACCAGTCCGGTGGCGACCATGACGTCGCGGTAATTGAGGGCGGCGGCCGCGACCTCGATCAGCAGTTCTCCCTGGCCCGGTCGTGGCAGGGCCTCCTCGACCCAGCTCAGCCGATGCCCGAGTCCGGGGTCGTGCAGCTGCAACCGGTAGCCGCCTCCCCCCGGGCGAGTGGGCGTCCTCTCGGTGATCAGCATGGGGCGGAAGCGGCCCTCCGCGGTCAGGACACGCTCCGAACCGCCTTCGCGGACGCCTAGTTCCCCGGCCAGACGGTCCGCGTCACGGTCAAGGTCACCGGTGGGTTCGAGGGAGATCCTGTGGACCCGTACGCCCGGGTACTCGTTTCCGAGCACCCGCCCGAGACCCCACATGGGTGCGTCGGCCGGGCTGAGGGGACGCTCCGGAGCAGGAAAGAGTCCTGCGGGCGGCGTGACGATCCACAGCTCGGCTTGCGCGGCGGCCAGTTCGCCGGTCAGGTCACGCAGCGCTCGAGCACGGGCGACGGTCAATCGGCCCACGTGCTCAGGGCTGCCGGAGTCCCGGGGAGCCTCGCCACCCGGCGTCTCCGGGAGGGATCCGGCGTCCAAGAGGACCACGGCGCGCAGTGGCGCCCCGGGCTCACCCGCGGGAAGCTCCGACAGGCGCAGCCCCTCGCGCAGCTCGGTCACCGGCGCAGCCAGTCGTGTGGCTACGGCTTCCCCGAGCGCGCGCGATGCGGATTCCGTGATGACGGCCCAAGTCCCCTCGGCCGGAGCAGGCGTCGGCGCGGGTGGCGAGGCATTCGTGCGAGGTGAGCGACAGGCGAGCAGGACGGTGTTGTCCGCACGCTCCGGATCCGGTACCACGCCCGTGTACCCCACCTCTGCGAAGCCCGAACTCGTCAGGCACTCCGTCCAGAGGTTCCTGGACAGCAACGGAGACCCACCCCGGCGCTCGTCGGTGCAGGCCCAGTACTCGTCGAGCAGCCCGAACAGCGAGCCGACCAAGTCCTCATCGAGGCTTTCCAGGCCGAGTAGCAGACCGCCGTCGGCGAGCAGACGTCCCACCCGCTCGGCGGAGTGCCTGACATGGGCGGTGGCGTGCAGCACGTTGGCCGCGAGAACAAGGTCGAACTGGCCTTCGGTGAATCCCTGCTCCTCCAAATCCTTGTCGAGGTCGAGGACGCGGTACGAGATGAAGTCGTAGTCCCGGAAGCGTGTTTCGGCGCGGGCGAAGAACGCCGAACTGACGTCGGTGAAGGTGTAACACGTGCGGTCGGCCGGGAGAACTGACAGGACAGCTCCCGTCAGGCCACCTGTACCGGCGCCCAGTTCGAGGATCCGCAGCGGGCGGCCCTGTGGCCAGTGGCGGACGATCTCGCGCACCAGGTCGCGGGCGTAGAGGTTGTGCAGCCTCAGCTGCGGCGAATCGCTGTACAGCTGGGTCATCAAATGCTGATCGGCGCCTGCAAGGAGCATCTCGCGCGGGTCGGCCTTACCGCGGAGGAGGTCAGCCAGCTGCGGACGACCCAGGTTGAAAACGACGCTTGCCGCCGCCCAGTCGGGCAGCTCCCGCAGCTGAGCCCGGACCTGTGCGTCGGGGTCGGGCGGGGTCTCGGTGAAGCGCCAGCGGGAGGGCGTCTGTGGCCTGCTGGGCGCGAGCGTGCCGCTGTCGCAAGCAGCGCGGACGAGCAGTTCCAGCAGGGGCATGTACGCGGCGCGCACCCCCGCCGCTCGAAGCTCCAGCGTGCCGAACTCCCTCTGTGCGGGCAGGAGCTCGGCAAAGGCGCGGGTTGCGTAGTGGCCGAGCGCAAGCCAGTTGCCCGCGGCGAATCGCGGATACCGGTCGTCCGCGATCTCGGTGAGCCGCCGCCGTTCCTCACGCGTGGCGGCCAGCAGGGCGTCAGGGGAAGGAAGGTGCACCGCGGCCGGCGAGGCGGTGGCCGGAGCTGCGCGCAGAGCGATCTCGTACCGTCCGAGAGCGGTCCCGGCCTGGTCGAAGCGGCGCAGACGACAGCCTGTGAGTTCCATGCTCACCTCGCCGTCCTCGTCCAGCACACGCAAGTCCCACACCGCTTGGCGGTCGCCGAGGGTGCGGGCGGTGACGTGGACGAAGCCGCTGTCCGCGGGACGGCGCCAGAACCGGACGCCGTCGATGCCCGCGGGCAGGAAGAGGTGCCCGTCCGCGAGGGCGGCCAGCAGCGGCGCACCGGTCTGGAGGGCGCCGTCCAGCAACGCCGGGTGGGCCAGGTAGCCGGAGGTGTCGGCCTGGACGCGGTAGGCGGAAAGGGCCTCGCCGCCCCCGGCCCGCAACTCGGTGAGCACCTGGAACGCGGGCCCGTGCACCATCCCGGCCCGGGACAGCGCCGCGTAGTGCTCGGCCACGGCTCCCGGCCGGGCCTCCAGGCGGGCCATTACGCCCGCGATGCCGATGCGCTCCGGGGCCGCCCGGTGCAGCCGCCGCACCCGGCCACGGGCGTGCGGCAGCCACGTGCCGGTCCGCCCGGTGCGACTGGCGACCTCGACTGCCCCGGTGTGCGGATGGAGGGAGGTCTGCAGCAGCAGTTCGTCGGTGCTGTCCTCGCCAGGCAGCACACAGGCCGCCGTGAACAGCAAGTCCGTCACCTCCAACACGTCCGTGCCGAGCGCCTCGCAGCCCGCCTCCAGTGCCGCCTCCGCGTAGGCGGTGCCCGGCAGCACGGGGGTGACGCCCACTCGGTGATCGTCCAGCCACGGAGTGCGGGCCGAGGTCAGCGGTCCGTGCCAGGTCGGTGCGGCCACCGCGGCGCGCTGGCCCAGCAGGAGTCGGGGCACTGTGCCGTCGCTCGTGACCCGGCCCCACCAGTCCGGTGCGCCGTTCCAGTGCCGCTCGCGTTGCCAGGGGTAGGCTGGCAGGTCCACCACGCGTCCCGCGCGCGGCAGGAGGGCATCCAGGTCGACCTCGGCACCCGCCGCCAGGGCGTGGGCGGCCGCCGTACGGACCGCCGCGGGCCCGTCCCCGCGCCGGGTGCACGTGCGGATCACGGCCACCGAGCGCTCGCGGCGGCGTAGCCCGAGGCGCTTGAGGTACGGACTGAGCACCGCGTGCGGGCCCACATCCATCAGGACGTCGGCGCCCAGATCCAGAAGGGCGTCCACGGCCGGGCCGAAGAGCACCGGACGCCGCACGTTGTGCCACCAGTACGCCGCATCCAGCTGCTCATCCTGCGTCAGCAGCGCGCCGGTGACCGTCGACGCGAACGGCAGTCGGGCCGGCTGGGAACGCACAGCAGCCAGGGACGCACGCAGCGGTTCCTCGATGAGGTCCATCTCGCGGCTGTGGAATGCGTAGTCGAGGTCGAGGGGACGGAAGAAGACGCCGCGCTTGCCTAGTTCGACGCCGAGCGCAGCGAGAGCCTCGCTGTCCCCCGCGACTGTGGTGTCGCAATGAGTATTGACCCCGGCCAGCTCAAGGCGGCTCCCGTAACGGAGGAGTTCCTTGAGCACGTCCTCCTCGGACAGGCCCACCGCGGCCATGGTGCCCTTGCCCGCGGTGACGGCCTGGGCGCGACTGCGGTAGGCAACCACCCGCGCGGCGTCCTCCAGCGACAGTGACCCGGCGGTGTACGCGGCGGCAATCTCGCCGACGCTGTGCCCGGTGACCGCCGCGGGGCGAATACCGCGGGCCGCGAGCAGTTCCACAAGACCGAGTTGGAAGGCGAACAGCAGAGGCTGGGCCACTCTCGTGTCGCGGATCCGGGACCGTTCGGCGTCAGCGGTCATCTCCTCGGCAACGGACCAGTCGAGATGGCGGCCGAGCTCGGTGTCCACCGCTTCGATCGTCTCCCGGAACACCGGCTCGGCGGCGAGCAGGTCGGCCCCCATACCCGCCCACTGCGAGCCATTGCCTGCGAAGGCGAAGATGATTCTCCCGTCGCCGACCGCCTGCGCGGAGGACAACCCGGGCGCCGGGCGTTCCGCGCGGGCCGCACCGCGTAGCGCCTGCGCCGCCTCCTGCGCAGTGGAGGCAAGCAGCGCTGTGCGGTATGGGTGATGGGTGCGGCGGCGGGTCGCGGTATGGGAGACGTCGTAGAACTCCCCGGCACCACAGGTCCCCAGCCGGTCCGCCATTCGGCTGCAGGAGTCGGCGAGCGCTTCGGGCGTACGCGCTGAGACGACCAGGGGCAACGGCTCCGTGACGGCTGTGATGCCCGGCGCCGCCGGGACGGGAGGGGGTGCCAGTACCACGTGAGCGTTGGCGCCACCGAATCCGAAGGAGTTCACACCGACAACGGACTCGGCGCTCACCTCCACGGATTCCGCTGTGACCGTCGGCCGGAGCTGGAGTTGGCCGAAGTCGATTGCAGGGTTGAGTTGCCCGGCATGAAGGGTGGCCGGCACCGTGCGGAGACGGAGCGTCAATAGAGCCTTCAGCAGCCCGGCTACACCCGAACCGGCCTCCAAATGACCCATATTGGACTTTACCGAGCCGATCAGAAGCGGCCCCGCAGTGCGGTGCCGCGCGAGGGCCTCGCCGATGGCGGTGCACTCGATGGGGTCGCCCACCGGGGTGCCTGTCCCGTGGGCCTCCAGGTACACGAGCCGGTCGGGCGAGATCCCGGCGTCGCCGTACACCCGCTCCAGCAGAAGCCGTTGCGCCTTGCCGTTGGGCAGGGCGAGCCCCGCAGTGCGGCCGTCGTTGTTGGTGCCGCTCGCCACGATCACCGCGTGCACGCGGTCTCCGTCCACCAGGGCCTGGGGCAGGGGTTTGAGCAGCAGCAGACCACCACCCTCAGCCCGCACGTAACCGTCGGCGTCGGCGGAGAAGGCTCGGCATCGCCCCGTCGGCGAGAGCATCGACGCGTCGGAAAACCCGCTGAAGACATGTGGATCGAGCAGCACGTTGACGCCGCCGGCCAGGGCCAGGGCGGACTTGCCTGTGCGGAGGTGCTCGCAGGCCTGGTGGACGGCGGTCAGGGCCGAGGAGCAGGCGGTGTCGACGGTCACACTCTGGCCGTGCCAGTCAAGCAGGTGGGAGATCCGGTTGGCGGTGTTGCCGCCGGCCGTCCCCGACATGGTGTAGGCGTTGCCCGAGTCGGGGCGTGTGGCCTGCAAAGCTCCGAAGTCCTTGCTGGAGCAGCCGATGAACACGGCGCCGTCCGCGCCCGCGAGGCGTTCGGCGTCCGCGCCCGCGTCGTCCAGGGCCTCCACGGCGAGTTCCAGCAGCAGTCGCTGCTGCGGGTCCATGCGGGACGCCTCGCGGGGAGAGATCCAGGAGAAGTACCCGCAATCGAAACCTGTGATGTCATCGAGGAAGCCCCCCGCCACGGTGTAGGTGCGGCCCGCTCTGCGACGGCCCCCGTCCAGGAATTCGGCGACGTCGAATCGGTCCGGCGGAACGCTGGAGACGACATCGCGGCCTGACATCAGGAGCGACGCAAGATCGTCTAAGCCTCGAACACGGCCCGGGAGCCGGCAGGCTACGCCCACAACCGCAATCGCCGCCGATGGCTCAATGGTATGGCCTTCCCGCATTCAGCTCTCCTCAGTGGAAGGGACTGGACGAACTAGCCGTCGGCAGCGCCCCGGTCGGTCCGCACGGACCAAGCGGAGCCTACGGGGACCTGCGGCTACGAGATGCCCGCTTTCACCCGTACGGCCTAGTACTGCAACGGTCCTTGCCGTGACTGATGGCCAGGTCGGTCGTTGGTGTGGTTATGGGTGGGGACCTTGCTGATGTCAGGCTGTGGGCGG
>NZ_JBWKIF010000035.1:0-52522 GCF_056432865.1 Streptomyces sp. NPDC044921 | reverse complement strand
ATGGTCGACCCCCCGGAACTGGGCCATCATCGCGGCCGGTTCGATGTTGCGGCACCAGGCCACGCCGTGCTCGCGGTAGGTCGGGAAGACGTAGTCGTCGTCGCGCAGCGCCCGGCCCGAGCCGATCTGCGCAGCCTCCTGGCCCAGCAGGGACGGCCACAGGCCCAGCTCGCCCTGGCGCTGCAGGGCGGTGGCCTCGGCGTCGAAGCGGCGGACGAGCACCATGTCGCGGTAGAGACCTCGCAGGTCAGCGGCGGTCACATCGGCCGTGAACCCGTCGTACTCCGCGTTTGGGACTCGTTCACCCTCCGGGGTGAGCAGTTGCACGGCCCGCGGCTCGGTTCCGGGGCACGCCGGTGGTGTCATCTCGTTGGCTCCTTCGGCTGTCGGTCACCACTGCGGCTGTAGGTCGCCGCTCGCGTGCGTTCTGCGCTGTCGGTGGCCGGCGCGTCCGTCCACGCAGTGGGTCGTGAAGGGCCCGGCCGACGTGTCGCTCGTGGCGATCCGGGTGTGAGCCGGCCGGGCCTTGCAGGTACGGGATCGCCGCCGTGCCATGCCTACCAAGGCGGCCGGTTGGTGCGGGAGGCCTGGATGGCCCGCCCGAGCGGGCCGGTCACCCGGTCACCGCTCGGGGGCAAGGGGGGCGCCGATGTGCCAGCCCGGTCGGCGTTGTCGGGACGCCCGGCCGCCCGTGACAGTGGGCACTTCGAGCCGGAACGCGGATCAGGGGGGAGTGCCCCGGTGGACGGAGCGGACCGGCACCGACGACGAGCGACGGAGGAACGATGCTCATCGCCGAGAGACTGGCCGGTCCCCTGCCTGCCTACCGGGTCGACATCGACCGGAACGCCGTCCGGCGTTTCGCCGACGCGATCGGCGCGACGGACAACGTGCACCACGACACGACGGCCGCGCGGGCCGCGGGCCACCGCGACATCCTGGCGCCGCCCACGTACCTGTTCGGCGTCGACCTCGAACGGGGCGATGTGCTGCGCCGGTTGGCCGAGGCGGGCGCCGATCCGGCGGCCTGCCTTCACGTGTCCCAGGAGTTCAGCTACGTGTCGTCCGTCTGCGCCGGTGACACGCTGCTCCTGTCGCCGTCCTTCGCCGTGCCGTCGCTGCCCGCCCGCGGCCCGAGGGAGTTCGTCGCCCGGGACACGCTGGTCCGGCGTCCCGACGGCAGCCGGGTGGCACTACTGCGCCAGGTCGTCGCGATACAGGCGCGGCGGACGGCCGGGATGGCGGCATGACGGCGTACAGCCGGGAGGGCGCCACAACGCGGGACGGCCGGGAGGGCAGCTCCGCACCGGCGTACGGCTTCTCGACGTGTCCCGGGGCTGAACTGCCCCCGCTGCGGCTGCCGGAGGTCACCCCCGAGGTGCTGGCCGGGTTCGCCCGCGCGTCCGGTGACACCAACCCGATCCATCTCGACCCAGAAGCCGCGCGCGCGGCGGGCCTTCCCGGTGTGATCGCCCACGGCATGCTGACGATGGCACTGCTGGGCCGGCTGGTGACGTCGTGGGCGCCCCAGGACCGGCTGCGGTCGCTGCGTACCTCGTTCGTGGCGCCCGTGCCGGGCGGGGAAGCGATCACCTGTTCCGGGACGGTGACCGAGGTGACGCGCACCGGTGGCGAGGGCTGCCGGGCGCTGGTCCGGCTCGTCGCCCGCCGTGCGGACGGTACGACGGTGGCGCGCGGTGTGGCAGAGGTGGACGTCGACGCTGGCCCCGGTGAGGAGGTGCCCGATGCGGCTGCCTGATGTCCGCCGCTACCTCGACCGCTTGCGGACCGACCACACCGGGCGCCCCAGCCCCGAGGGGCTGAAGGCGCTGCACCGCGCGCACGTCGAGCGCATCCCCTACGAGACGCTCGACTTCCAGTTGGGCCGCCGTACGTCGCTCGCTCCGGAGTGCTCGGTGGAACGTGTCCTCAGGGGCCGCGGCGGCTACTGCTTCCACCTCAACGGAGCGTTCGCTCAACTGCTGAGGGCGCTCGGCTACCAGGTGACGTGGCATCGCGGTGGCGTCCAGGCCGACCGGGACACCCCCGCACCCGGCGCGAACGGCAACCATCTGACCCTCACCGTGTCGGTGGGGGACGAGACGTGGCTCGCCGACGTCGGCCTGGGGGACGCCCTGCACGAGCCGTTGCCGCTGCGTGCGGGCGTGCATGAGCAGGGGCCGTTCCGGTACAGGCTCGGGCCGTCGGCGGCGGAACCGGGCGGATGGCGCCTCGACCACCATGCGCACGGCAAGTTCGCGGGCATGGACTTCTCGACTGGGTCGGCCGCCCTGCCGGACTTCCAGACGATGCACCGGGTGATGTCCATGTCGCCGGCCTCGATGTTCGTCCGGATCGCCTCGGTGTACCGGCGGGACGCGGACGGTGTCGACGGCCTGTGCGGGTGCGTACTGAGCCGCGTCGACGGCTCCGGCAGCCGTACGGTGTGCGAACTGACCTCCGCCGACGAGTGGTTCGGCACCGTCGCGGAGGTGTTCGGGCTGACCCTCGACGACCTGGACGCGGGCGATCGTGCACGCCTTTGGGACTGGCTGGCCCGCTCGCACGCGACCAGGATCCGGCTCCGGGCGCAGCGGGAACAGCTCCTGGTCGGCGCCCCATGACGGCCAGGGGGAGCACCGGGACGACGGATCCGTCCGGTCCCGCTGCCGGACGGGTTGCCGCCGGCCGCCCTGACGCCGGACAGGAGGTCGCCGGACGGGTCTACGACGTGGGCGGCACACCGGTCCGGGTCTGGCGGGGCCGACTGGCCGACGAGCCGGCCGACGAGGACCTGCGCCTGCTGTCCAAGGAGGAGTCCGTCCGTTACCGCTCCTTCCACGCCCCTGTCCCGGCCGCCCGGTACGCGGGGGCGCACGCCGCGCTGCGTCGTGCTCTGGCATCCGTGCTCGGCGCGGATCCCGCCGCGATCGAGTTCGGCCGTGACCCGTGTCCCGTCTGCGGTGGGCGGCGGCACGGTCGGCCGGTGATCACGTTCCCGGAGACCGGCCTGGAGTTCAGCCTGTCCCATTCGGGTGCCGCCTGGCTGTGTGCCGCGGCCGACGGCACCGCGGTAGGAGCGGACGTCGAGCGCTTGCGTCCCCAGGCGCCGCCCGGACTGCACGAGGCGGTGCTCAGCGCCGCCGAGCGGTCCTATCTGGCGAGCCGTCCCCATGAGACGTGGCCGGCCGAGTTCGCACGCTGCTGGGCCCGCAAGGAGGCGGTGGTGAAAGGCAGCGGCGTCGGGGTGGCGACCGATCTGCGCCGGGTGGAGGTGCGCCCGGACCGCGCGACAGCGGTGGTGGTGCACCGGGGTGCCGAGGGCGGGCCGGACACCTGGGCGGTGCGGGACCTCCCCGCGGGGCCCGGCCACCGTGCGGCGCTCGCGGTGGCCGTCGTACCGCGCTGAACGCCGTCGTACCGCGCTGAACGCCGTCGTACGGCGACGAACGACGCGGCGGACAACGCCGTACGACGATGAGCGACGCGGCGGACAACGCCGTACGACGATGAACGACGTCGTACGGCGCGGCGGCCGGGAGCTCGGCGCACCGGGTGCCGGCGGCGGGCCGTGGATCAGGCGGGCTCCGGCGCGAGTATGCCCTCCTGCATCGCCCTGACCACCGCCATGGTGCGGTTGGGGCAGTTCAGCTTGGCCAGGATGTTGCTCACCAGTCGCTTCACACCGTGCTCGGAGATGACCAGACGGCGGGCCACCTGCTTGTTGCTGAGCCCTTCGGCGAGCAACTGCAGGACCTCCAGCTCCCGGGGCGTCAGGGTGGAGCCGCGGAAGTCCTGGTCCATGGAGCGTCTCTGGCCGGCCCTGCCGAGCAGGGTCCTGGCCAGGGTGGAGGAGACGTACAGCCGGTCTTCCAGTACGTCGGTGACCGCGGCGGCCAGGGTTTTCGTGTCGAGGTCCTGCTGGTCCACGAAACCCTGCCCGTGGATCTTCGCGGCGCGCTCGACGTCCTGGTCGTCACCGCCGTCGACCAGGACCAGCAGCCGCGTACCGAGGCTGCGAAGCTCCTCGGCGCACTCCGGCCACTGCTCGCCGGCCTCCTTCGCGGCGAGGACGACCAGCTCCGGGGTGTCGGGAAGCCGGGCCAGGACGTCCTGACCGGTGGCGTGGCAGCGGACCGAGCCCTCGTCGACCACGGTCCGGATCATGGCCTCCAGGCCGTAGCGCTGGACCACGTCCTGCAGCACCACGGCGATATGGCGAGCGGTCGGGTACTCGGCGTTCATTTCTCTCCCCCTCGTGCCTGGATGCATGGGCCCGGGGATGTCCCGGCCTGGGCGAGGACGACGTCCCGGAGTCGGAAGGGAACACGGGCATCCAGTTTCCGTGTCCCCTCCAGCATAAAAAAACGAACGATTGGTTTTCAATATCCCAATCACTCGATGAGACGACCGCCACACACGCTGTGGCCGCCGGACCCGTAGGTCCGGCGGCCACAGCGGAGACAGCGCGATCAGTGCGGTCTGGCGACAGCGCGATCAGTGCGTCTGAGGGGCTGCCGCGTGCTCGGACGGCGCGGTGCCGGCATGGGCACCCTGCGGCTCGGGCGTGCCCCGGCCCGCAGTGGCGATCAGGAGGACGACGAGCACCGTCTCCACCACCGCCAGCACGGGCAGCGCTCCCGGGCCGGACAGGGCGAGCAGCAGGCCGCCCAGGACGCCGCCCAGGGACGTGCCGAGGTACATGACGCTGGCGTTGAGTGCCATCACCTCGTTGCCGGAGGCGCCGGCGCGGCTCAGCAGCCAGACGGCGAGCGGCGGGTTGAGCATGCCGATCGCGAAGGCCATGATCATGACCAGCAGGACCAGCAGCCAGAAGGGGGTCTCGCCCCACAGGACCGAGCCGGACAGGCCGGCCATCGCGACAACGAGTGTTCCGGCGCCGATGAGGACGGTGCGCAGGGGGCCCAGCTTGTCACTCGCCGTGCCACCGATCTGGGTCGCGACGAGACCGGCGAAGCCGGCCGCGACGAACAGCGCCGCGATGCCCTTGGTGCCGACGCCGCCCGAAGCCGAGGTGATGGGGGCGATGTACGTCATCATCATCATGCTGCCCGCGGACAGCATCATCATCGCGCTGAGCCCCCTCAGAACGGGGCCGCGGGTGACCGGGGCGAGCCTCTCGCGCAGGGTCATGGCCGGCGGCAGCTCCAGCGGCGGAAGCAGCGCGAGCATGCTAACGAAAACGACCGCGCCGAGCGCCACGCACATCCAGAAGGCGGCCTGCCAGCCCCATGTGCCGCCGAGCCAGGTGCCGATCGGCACGCCGAGGAGCTGGGCCAGCATGATGCCGCCGCTGAGCAGGCCGAGCGCCTTGCCGCGCTGCCCCTCAGGCGGGACGGTGCCAGCGGCGGCGAAGCACATCGGAGTCACCACGGCGGCGGCCACGGCGCTCAGCACGCGGGAAGCGAGCAGTACCTCGTAGGAACCCGCGGTCGCGGCGACGACATTGCCGAGGATGAACAGCGCGACCGCCCAGGCGGCGAGTGTGCGGCGGGGCACGCGGGCGGTGACCACGGCCGCGAGGGGCGCGCAGACCGCGTAGACGATCGAGTAGACGGTCACCAGCTGGCCCGTGGCCGACTCGCTCGTTCCGAGGCCCTCGGCCAGTTCGCGCAGGATGCCCGCGACGACGAAGTCGGCGGTGCCGAAGGTGAAGAGTGCCAGCACCAGTGGTGCGAGCCAGAGTCCCATGAGGTCCAACCTCTCGGTGTGCAGGGGGAGATGCGGGGGGAGGCCGCTGCCCGGGCCGTCAGGATAGCCAACAGGCGACTACTAAACAACGCGTGTCGATTAGAGGCCTCCATCGCGCAGGATCGGTGCCGCAGGTGGGCCACTCGCAGCGTTCCACGCACGGCGCCGAATCCGGATGCCCGAAGGGGCGGCACGAACGAAGGGCTCGTCGTGCGCCGTCCGGAGTGCTCGTTCGTGCAGGGCGTCAGGGCTCGGACGGACCGCCGTCGGGTTCGTACGATCCGGCGGATCCCCGTTTCTTCCGCGCCCCCGCCCCGATCCGCGCTGCCGCGCGCCCGGGCGGGCGTGCGGCCACTTCTCCGGAGGCAGAGAACCGATGTGCGGCATTACCGGCTGGGTGTCCTTCACCCAGGATCTGGCCCACCACGTGGACACCGTGGAAGCGATGAACGCCACCATGTCGTGCCGCGGTCCGGACGCCCATGGCGTCTGGACCGGCCGCCACGCCGCCCTGGCGCACAGCCGGCTCGCCATCATCGACCTCGAGGGCGGGCGGCAGCCCATGTCCGCGGCGCTCCCCGACAGCGAGGTCGTCATCACCTACAGCGGGGAGGTCTACAACTATCGGGAACTGCGCGAACTCCTCACCGGTCGCGGGCACACGTGGACGACCCGGAGCGACACCGAGGTGGTGCTGCGCGCCTACCTGGAGTGGGGCGAGGCGTGCGTCGAGAAGCTCGACGGGATGTTCGCCTTCGCGATCTGGGACTCCCGGTCGGAGCGGCTGCTCCTGGTCCGGGACCGTGCCGGGGTCAAGCCGCTGTTCTACCGGCCGACCGCCGACGGCGTCCTGTTCGGTTCGGAGCCCAAGGCCCTGCTCGCCCACCCGGACGCCGACCGGACCGTCGACGCCGACGGTCTGCGCGAGATGTTCCTGTTCACCCGGACTCCGGGACAGGCGATCTGGCGGGGCATGCGCGAAATGCGCCCCGGCACCCTGGTGACCGTCGACCGGACCGGTGTGCGCGAGCGCGTGTACTGGAAGCTGGAGGCGCGCGAGCACACCGACGACCTGGCGACCACGACGTCGCACATCCGGGAGCTCCTGGAGGACATCGCCGCCCGGCAGATGGTCTCGGACGTGCCCCGGTGCGTGCTGCTGTCCGGAGGACTCGACTCCAGCGCACTCACCGCGCTGGCCGCCGCCGGGCTGCGCCGCGACCGCGGGACCGAACGCGTCCGCACCTTCGCGGTGGACTTCGCCGACGGCGCCGAGACGTTCCGGGCGACGGAGTTGCGTGAGACCCAGGACGCGCCGTACATCCGCGAGGTCGTCGCCCACGTGGGCACCGACCACCACGACGTCGTCCTCGACTCGCGCGCCATGGCGGACCAGCAGGTGCGCCGGGCCACCGTCCGCGCCCGCGACCTGCCGGGTGTGCACGGTGACATGGACCTCTCGCTGTACCTGCTGTTCCGCGCCGTGCGGGAGCGATCGACCGTCGCCCTGTCCGGCGAGGCGGCCGACGAACTCTTCGGCGGTTACCTGTGGTTCCACCACCCCGCCGCCCAACAGGCCGAGACCTTCCCCTGGACGGCCATCTTCGGGGACGCCGAGCAGGAGGCGCTCAAGCTGCTGCGTCCCGAGGTCAGGGAGCGGCTGCGGCTGGTCGAGTACGCGCAGGACCGTTACGCGGACGCCGTCGCGGAGGTGCCACGGCTGCCCGGGGAGGACGGTCTGGAGGCGCGGATGCGCCGGATCAGCTATCTCAACCTCACGCGGTGGATGCCGTCGCTGCTCGAACGCAAGGACCGGATGAGCATGGCCAACGGCCTGGAGGTCCGGGTGCCCTTCTGCGATCACCGGCTGACCGAGTACGTGTTCAACACACCGTGGAGTCTCAAGACCTTCGACGGCCGGGAGAAGAGCCTGCTCAGGGCCGCTGTCCGGGACGTGCTGCCGGCGTCCGTGGCCGAGCGCAGGAAGAGCCCCTACCCGTCCACTCAGGACCCGTTCTACCAGCATGCGCTCCAGCAGCAGGCCAAGCAGGTGGCCGCGGAGTCGAACAGCACGCTCTTCTCGCTGGTGAGCGATGAGTGGCTGGCCCGCGCCGTGGCCACGGACCCTTCCCGGATGGACATTTCCGTCCGGCACGGTCTGGAGCGGGTGCTGGAACTGGCCACCTGGATCGACCTGTACGGACCCGACATCACGATCGACTGATTCCCGCCGAGCGCCACAGCGACGGGCCCGGTGCGCGAGAAGCGCACCGGGCCCGTCCGTGTCGGGGGGAGAGCAGGCTCCATGGGCCGGGAACGGAACCAGGACGCCCCGCACGCCCCGCCGCCCCGCCACCCGACCGTCTCGCGGCGAGTTGGCGAGTCGGCGAGTCGGCGGGGCGTGCGGGGCTGCGGAGCGTGCGGGGGCCAGGACGTACAGTGTGACCACGGCGGCCGTAGGGCTCAGCCGGAAGCGGCAGGCTCCGCGGTACGCGGGCGCAGGACTCGCATCATGGGGCGCTCGACGCCCCTGTACAGCGCCCAGGCCAGCACTGAGCACACCGCGAGGTAGAGCAGGAAGACCGCCAGCCCCAGCCACATAGGGGCGGCCGCCTCCGGCGACGGCAGCAGTCCCAGCTCGTGCAGCCAGCCGCGCAGATGGACACCGGTCCACATCAGGAACACCAGCTGCACCATGTACAGCGCGAACGAGATCTCCCCGAGGAACACCATCGCGCGGCCGCGCAGTGGCGTCCACCGGCCCGTGACGTCCGCCTGCGCCAGCGCCGCGATCAGCAGCGCGAAGGGTACGAAGGTGACCGCCACGCGCTGCAGCGGTTCGGGCGCGTACGTGCCCAGCCAGATGGAGCCGACGGCCAGGACGAGGGCCACCGGCACGCCGGGGCCCCGCCACAGGCCGCGGCGCACCAGGCAGGCGAGCGCGATGCCGCAGACGAACTCGGCGAGCCGCATGAGCGGGAAGACGTAGACGAACCAGTACATGAACGGTCCGCCGATGGACTCGGTGGAAATGCTCTCGGCACCGCCCGGGTGCTTGAGCGTGAAGACACTGGACGCCAGGTACGGCACCACGAACACGGCCACCGCGCACAGGCCGGCCACCCAGCGCAACGTGAGCGCCCGGGCCGATGCCATGGCGGCATACAGGGCCGGGAAGGCGAAGTAGAAGAAGGCTTCACAACTCAGCGACCACGCGACGGGGTTGAGCCCGTAGGACACGGACTGGTCCGGCACCCACGACTGGACCAGGAACAGATGGGTCAGGACCAGCTGCCAGCCGGGCAGCGCGTCCGTGGTGGTCGCGATCCACACGATCGCCAGGAGGGTGGTGGCGAAGAAGACGGGATAGATCTTGGCGAAGCGCCGCTGCCAGAACCTCCGGGCGGTGTCGGCCGGCTTGCGTGACCACGCGAGGACGAATCCGCTGAGGATGAAGAAGCAGCTCACGCCCACGAATCCGGTCCCGAACACCGCGTGCAGCGCGGTGTCCAGCGAGGAGAGGTCGGTAGAGCCCGCAGGTGTGCTCAGCATGAGCTTCCCGGCGTGCTCCCCGAACACCAGGAGTGCCGCCCACCACCGCAGCCCGGTCAGCGAGTCCAGTCTGGAGGGGCCGCCCGCGTCGGCCGTGGCGCCGGTGGGCCCCTGTTCCACGGTGGCGGTGGCGGCCGGTGCCGGGATCTCCGCCGGACGGGACGGGACGGGGGACGCCGTACTTGTCGCACCCATGCTCATATCCCGGATCCGGACGTCGCCTGCTGGAAGGCCGCGACGGCCTTGCCCACGAAGGCGGAACGGTTCTCCTGAACCCACCGGCTGGACCGCCGCGGACCGTCCAGCCGCCCGTCGAAGTGCGGGGCCACATAGCGCGCGAGGAGCTCGAAACTGTGCCGGGTCCGCTCGCGCGATGCCCAGTCGTTCACGGCGACGAGCAGCCTGCCGAAACCGCCGGTCCGCTCCACCAGCCGCTCCACGGCCTCGACGCAGTCGTCGACCGATCCGACGATCGCGGCGCCGGACTCGACCATCGCCGCGATCTCCTCGCCGGCGGGGACTCCGGGGAAGTCGACGGGCAGACCCAAGGTGTCCCGGAAGTACCCGTAGGCGAAACGCTGGAAGCCCTCGCGGACGTCGGCGTACGCCTGCTTGGTGGTCTCGGCCACATGCACCGGAAGGACGATCCGCCAGTCGCTGCGGCACATGGCGCTTCCGACCTCCGCCGCGGCCGTCTCGGCGTGCGCCCACTGGGCCGCCAGGTCGATCGGGGGCGCACCGGGCACGGGCGCGCCGAACGACAGGGGGCTGAGTGCGTACCGTCCGGCGAGGCGCATGCTGACCGGCGACGAGGCGCTGGATATGGCCACTTCCAGATCCCGCGAGTACGGCGTCAGATGCAGCCGCGCGTCGCGAAGTGTGAACCAGTCGGTGGAGCGGGTCACCGTCTCCCCGGCCAGCAAGGGCCGGATGACCTCAAGCGCCTCCGCGGTCATACGGCGGGTGTCGACCGCCTCGACTCCAATCATGTGGGCGTCCGCGGGGGACGACCCCGAACCGACACCGAACATGACCCGTCCGCGGGTCATGTGGTCGAGCTGGACGATGCGGGACGCCGCGTGGAACGGGTGGTGGTACGGCAGGCTCACCACGCCGGTCCCCAGACGTATGTGACGCGTGCGTTCGGCCGCCGCCGCCAGGAAGACCTCCGGCGAGCTGATGGTGCCCCACCCTCCGGAGTGGTGCTCGCCGACCCAGACCTCGTCGAGGCCGAGGTCGTCGAGCCAGGAGATCAGGTCGAGATCGCGCCACATCTGCAGGTCGGGGGCCTCGCCCGGCGGGTGCAGTGGCGAGATGAACGCGCCGAAGCCTACGGCGGCGGGGGATGCGGGCATACGTGTCTCCCTGAAGCATGACGGAAGGTTCGGGCGGACCGGCCGGCCGCGGGCCGCGGGTGCCGGCCGGGGTACGGGCCGTCGGCAGGAGCGGGCAGAGGGGGCCGCGGAGGTCCGTCCTGATGGTGGTGCGGCCACTCCCTCGCTCCGACCGGGCGCACCATCACCTTCCGCGTCGGGCACGTGTGCGGGCAATGCCCATCGCAGGTAGCCGAAGCGCGGTCCCTGCCCTACTCGATCGGCCAGCCCGTACGGGTCTTGGGCGGACAGCGGGGCTCCACGAGGGTGAACGCTGTCCGTCGAGGCGGCCTTCACGCGGGGTGCCGTTAAACGACATGCGTTGCATAGACAACCATCGTCGCCTATCGTTGAGGCCATGCGAATCGAGATCTGGGCAGACGTCGTCTGCGCGTGGGCGTACATCGGCAAGCGCCGCCTGGAGCGCGCGATCGCGGATCGCGACGACGTCGAGGTGGTCTGGCGGCCGTTCCGCATAGACCCGAGCGCCCCCTCCATGGCTGTCCCGATGGACGAGGCCATGCGCGACCCGCTCATGGACGAGGCGCTGCGCGCCTGCGCGCCCGGCCTCAGCCCGGCCGAGAACCGGGTGCGGATCTCGCAGCTCGCGGCCGCCGAGGGGCTCGGCCCCTGGCAGGGTGCCAGTTGGCGCGCCAGCAGCCACGACGCCCACCGGCTCCTCGCGCTGGCACACGAGCACGCCGGTCCGGGGGTGCAGGACACGGTGGCCGAAGGCCTGATGCACGCCTACTTCATCGAGGGGCTGGACATCAGCGACCGGGCGGTCCTGTGTGCCGTCGCCCTGCGGGCCGGGTTCCGCGAGGGGCCGGACCTGCTGGAGACGGACGCCGGTGAACTGCTCGTCCGCGAACTGCTGTTGCAGGGCAAGGCGCGCAAGGTGCGCACGTCACCCTCCTTCGTCGTGGGCAACCAGGCGCTCGCTGGCGCGCAGTCGTCCGAGGCGATCGGGGACTTCCTGGCCGGAATCGGCCCGCAGCCCGACGTACCGGCCGAGGTGAGCCGTATGCGCTGGGCGGAGTCGCTGATGGAGGAGCGGGACCCGCTCGGCGCGGTCACCCTGCTGCGGCCGCTGCTGGCGGACTTCGCCGACGACCCCGGCGTGCGGATCCTCGCGGCCCGCGCCTACTTCGGCTCCGCCCAGCTGAATCGCGCGCGAACGATGCTGGAACCGCTCGTGGAGCAGCGGCCGGACGACTCCTACGTGCGCCTGCTGTACGGGCGAACGCTCCAGCGGCTGGGGCTGGAGGTCCAGGCCCGGCCGCACCTCCGTCTCGCCGTGGCGGCGAGCGACTGAAACCGTCCGAGCAGCCTGGGATCTGGCGTCCCGTCAGGTCCCTGCGGTCCAGGGGAAAGAACGAGAGAGCCGACAGGTGACCAAGCAGGACCGGGCGGCACTGACTCGTGCCGCCCTCATCGAGGCGGCTGCCGAGGAGTTCGAGCGCGACGGTTACGCGGGGGTTTCGCTGGGGCGGGTCTCGCATGCTGCCGGGCTGTCGAACGGGGCGCTGACCTTTCACTTCCGCTCCAAGGCCGATCTGGCGGACGCGGTGGTGGACAGCGCGCTGGGAGCGGTCCAGGCATCGGTCGGTGAGGCACTGTCAGCTGCGCGGACGCCGCTCGACCAGCTCTCCGGGGTGGTCACGGGTATCACGTGCATGCTCCACAAGAACGTGGTGGTGCGCGCGGCCGCCCGCCTGGAACTGGACCAGTCGACCGGTCTGAAGCGCTGGTCCGGCGTCTGGCATCCGCTCGTGCGGCGACTCGCCGAGGACGCCTCCCGGGCCGGCGAGCTGCCCCCCGGCGCGCGTCCGGAGGACGTCTCGGCACTGGCGGTCCTGTTCATCCGCGCGGTCGCTCTCCACACACGAGATCACTGCGCACCCCTCGAGGACTCAGGTGATCAGAAGGACGGCCACGAGTCCCTGGCTCAGCACCTCCGCCTGTGGGCCCTCGCCCGTCGCGGCTTGGTGTCCGCTTCCCCGCCCTCCCTCAAACCACCCGCCCCGCCCTGACGGCGGCCGAGCGGCACTCGCCCAGGATCCCGGCAATGTGCTGGTTGCCGACCGGGGCTGGCCCGCAGAAGAACCGTCCGGCCCGGGCGCCGCGCTGCGGTGAGTCCGAAGGCCGGCACTCACCGCTGTGAGAACTCCCGAGCGTGCCGCTGACCAGGGGTGCGGGAAAGCCGCGGGTGCAGCGTGGGAAACGATCTCCACTGTGACGTGATAGGCCCTGGCCAGCGTATTCCGTCGGTGCCCCCAGACAGCGATGCGGCCCCCGCGGTGACGGAAGTCACCGCGGGGGCCGCGTTCTTTTCCCTGGCCCTTGTGAGGCATCGCACAGCTCGCGGCGGGCGTGCGCCGTCCCGGTCCGTGAGATAGCTCACGGGCGGCGGGACGCCGCCTCGTCAGGCCGGTTCCGGGGTGTCGCCCAGGGGCCGTCCGGTGCCGAAGCGGGCCCGTACGACGGGGCCGCCGAGGAGGTGGTCCGGGTAGCCGGGGCGCGCGGTCACGTCCCGCTGGCCCAGGGGCTCGCCGCAGTGGGAGCAGACGACCCGGGCCTCGGTGTCGTGGCCGCAGGGCGTGTGGCGCAGGACGACCGGGGCGCCCGCGTCGCCGGCCGGCCAGCGGTCGCCCCAGGCGCTGAGCGCGGTGAGCACGCCGAAGAAGTCGCGGCCCTTGTCCGTCAGCAGGTACGCGTGCCGGACCAGCTCGCTCTGGTACGCCCGCCGTTCGACCAGGCCCTCGGCCTCCAGGCGGCGCAGCCGGTCGGTGAGGGTGTTGCGGGCGATGCCCAGGGTGGGGGTGAAACCGTCGAAACGGGACTCGCCGTAGAAGAGTTCGCGCAGCACCAGCAGGGTCCACGCGTCGCCCAGGAGGCCGGCGGCGCGGGCGATCGAGCAGGGCCGGTCGCCGAACGAGGTGCGCCGCATGGCATCCGCTGTAGGGCGGTGCTTCCGGTCGGTCTCATGATGAGACCGACCGGGAGGCCGCGGGGGCGGCCAAGGGATCGACAGGGCATTGATCAGGGCATTGACCAGGGCATTCACTCGGCCGGGGCCCGGCCGGGTCACTCGTGTGTCCCCGCCCGGTCCACCGCCCGGCGGCGCAGGGAGACGGCCGCGGGGACGACCGCGGAGACCACGGCGAGCAGCGCGCAGGCGGCGGCCGTCGTGCCCACGGCCCGCCACGGGAGGGCGGGAGCGGGCGGAGCCGACTGCAGGGCGAGGGCGGCCACCACCCCCGCCAGGTTGACGCCGGCGACCAGCAGGCCGAGCAGGGCGCCCGCCGCCGCGACCGTCAGCGCCTCGGCCCCGGTCAGCCGCAGCAGCTGCCACCGCGTGGCCCCGGCCAGCCGCAGTACGGCCAGGTCCCGCACACGGTCGGACTGTCCCATGGCCGTCGTGTTGGCCACGGAGATGCCGGTGTACAGCAGCGCGATGCCGAGGACCAGCAGGAGTCCGAGGCGGGTGGTGCGGTCGGTGCCGGGGTGCGAGGCGCGCAGCCAGGCGTCCCGGGTGAGGACCCGGCCGGTGCCGGCCGAGGCGCGCAGGGCGTCGGCGACGGCCCGCGGGTCCGCGCCCGGGGTCAGGGCCACGTCGACCCGGTCGACCGGGGCGCCCGGGGCGTTGCGCGGGGTGACGTACGCGCCGTTGCCGCCCGTGCCGGTGGTCATGACCGCGGCGATCCGCAGGGTCCGCCGGGTTCCGTCGCCGAGCCAGACCCGGACCCGTTCGCCCACCCGGTGCCGCCGCCACTCCTCGTTGACGACGATCGAGTCGTCGTCGAGGTCGGCCGGCCGGCCCGCGGCGAGGGGCAGGCGCGCGGTGGCGGCCAGGGCGGCGGTGTCCGCGGCCCGGGCCTCGGAGCGGACCAGGGCCGCACCGTCCTCCAGGACGTGCACGGCCGTGGAGGAGGAGGGCGACACCACGGTGCCCGGCACCGCCCGCAGCCTTCGCAGGGTCGCCGCGTCGAAGCCGGTGCCGTCCGCCGGTGTCACGACGAACGCGGCGGTGGTGCGTTCCCGCGCCTCGGCCGCCTCGGCCCGGTCCAGGGTCGCGGTTGTGCCGAGGAGGGACCCGGCGAGGGCGACCGTGACCAGGACGGGAGCCGCGAGCGCGGCGGTACGGCGGGCCCCGGCGGCGGTGTTCTCGCGCACCAGCAGGGCGCAGACGCCGGGCAGCCGGGTGAGCAGCCCCACCAGGGGGCGCACCAGCGGCGGGGACAGCAGCGCGGCCGCCGTGATCAGCAGCATGGGGCGGCTGACGTAGGTCTTGCGGTGGAGCAGGTCGCCCGGGTCGCCGGTCAGGGACAGGACGAGGGTGACGGCGGCGGTGAGCAGCAGGGCCGTACCGCAGAGCAGACGGCCCCGGGGGATCCCGCCGCGGTCCGCCGAGGCCGTGCGCAGGGCCTCGGCGGGGGCCGTGCGCCCCGCCCGCCAGGCGGCCGCCGCCGCCCCGCACAGCGCGACGAGCAGACCCGTCCAGAACGCCGCGTGGTACGGCCAGACGTGCTGCCCGACGGTGAACCAGTCCGGTGCCAGGTCCTGTTGGACCAGCCGGGCGGCCAACAGCGGCGCGGCGCAGGAGCCCAGGGCGCAGCCGGTGGCGGAGGCGAGGGCGCCGACGGCCAGGGCCTCGGCCAGGACGGTCCGCCGGATCTGGCCGGGGGTGGCCCCGGCCGTGCGCAGCAGCGCGAACTCCCGGCGCCGCCGGTCCACCGCGAAGGCGAAGGTCGACGCCACGACGAAGACCGACACGAAGGCGGCGACCCCGCCCGCGGTGCCGAACAGGGCGTGCAGGGCGGTGAGTTCCTCGCGGTCCCGCTCCCGCCCGGGGTCCGCGAGCCGGCGGGCGGCCCCGGTGAGGACCCGGACGTCACCGCCCACCGCCTCCCGCACGGCCGCCGGGGCCGCCTCAATTCCCAGCCGGTGGACGCCGCCGGCGGGGCGGTCCGTCACCACGGGCCCCAGCTGCCGCAGCCGGGCGACGGTCGCGGCGGGGATCGGGCGCGGGTGGGCGAGCCGGGCCGTGCGCTCGCCGGCCGGGGTCGGCACGCGCAGGGTGTCCTGGCTCGTCACGACGACCGGTGCGGCGGCGAACCGCCCGGGCCCGCGCTCCGGGGCGGACGCCGAGGAGGCCAGGGCCAGGCCCATGACGGTGAGCAGGGCCACGCCCAGGGCGAGCGCGACGAAGCCGCCCGTGAAGGCGGTGCGGCGGGTGCGCAGGCCGCGCAGGGCGACGCTCAGCACGGGACGGCCTCCAGGCGGATCATGCGCGCGGCGACGGTGGCGGCGTCGGCGCCGGTCAGCTCCCCGCCGACCCGGCCGTCGGCGAGGAAGAGCACGCGGTCGGCGCAGGCGGCGGCCACCGGGTCGTGCGTGACCATGACGACCGTCCGGCCCGTCCGGTCGACCATGCCGCGCAGCAGCCCAAGCACCTCGTGGCCGGTGCGGGTGTCCAGCGCGCCCGTCGGCTCGTCGCCGAACAGCACCGCCGGGCGGGTCACCAACGCCCGCGCCAGGGCGACGCGTTGCTGCTGGCCGCCGGAGAGCTCCCCGGGTCTGTGCCGCGCCCGGCCGGCGAGTCCGACCTGCTCCAGCGCCTCGCGGACCCGGGCCTTGGCGACGCGGCGGCCCGCCAGGCGCAGGGGCAGGGCCACGTTCTGCTCGGCGGTCAGGGCGGGCAGCAGGTTGAACGCCTGGAAGACGAACCCGATCCGCTCGCGGCGCAGCAGCGTCAGCCGCCGCTCGCTCAGTCCCGTGAGTTCGGTGCCGTCCACGGTGACCGAGCCGGAGTCCGGCCGGTCCAGGCCCGCCGCGCACTGCAGCAGGGTCGACTTGCCGGAGCCGGACGGGCCCATGACGGCGGTGAAACTCCCGGCGGGCAGCGCCAGCGACACCCGGTCGAGGGCGGTCACCGCCCCGTACGCCCTGGTGACCGAGTCGAGCCGGACGGCGTCGTGCGTCATGGGTCCCCCTCGTGCCGGTGGCACCCGCCGGTGCGGTGCCCCCTCGTGCCGGTGGCACCCGCCGGTGCGGCTGTCACCCCGTGTCGGTGTCGCCTCCACGAAACCGGGCGGGAGCGGTCCGGCGCAGTGCGGCGGGACCCACAACCGGGGTAGGGCCAGGCCTACCCCCGGACCTCCGACCACGCCCATGGCCGGGTCCGGGCCGGGCTCCTACGGTGATCCCCATGCAGCCTTCGAACGTGTGGCAGGCCCTGGCCCGCCCCGGCTACCCGCTGTCGGCGTGGCCCTGGCGGGCGGCCGGTTACCTGCTCACCGGCGCGCTCACCGGGGCCGTCGTCCTCGTGGGGATCGCGCTGTCGGCGGTGACCGGCGGCGTGCTGGCGCTCGCGCTGGTGGGGATCCCGCTGCTGCTCGCCACGGTCCTGGCGGGCCTGCCCGTGGCGGCGGTGGAACGGCTGCGGCTGAAGCTGGTCGATGCCGAGCCGGCGCCCGACCCGCACGAGCCGCCCGGCGCGCCGGGGTTGCGGGCGTGGCTGGCGACACGGCTGCGGGAGCGGGCCACCTGGCGCGAGCTCGGCCACGCGCTGCTGTTCGCGGGCCTGCTGTGGCCGGTGGACGCCTTGCTGCTCACCGTCGGGCTGCTGGCGCCGCTGTCCGTGGCCCTGACGCCGCTGCTGCTGCTCGTCTCCGGCGAGGCGAAGGTGCTCAAGCTGTGGCTGGTCACCGGCTGGCCGGCGGCCTTCGGCTGGGCGGTCCTCGGGCTGCTCCTGCTGGCCCTCGGCGGCTATCTGCTGGGCGTGGCGGCCGGGGCCCGGGCCGGTCTGGCCCGGCTGCTGGTCGCGCCGCGGGAGGCGGGCCTGGGGGCGCGGGTCGTCGAACTGGCCCGCTCCCGGGCGCGGTTGGTGGACGCCTTCGAGACGGAGCGGCGGCGCATCGAACGCGATCTGCACGACGGCGCCCAGCAACGGCTCGTCGCCCTGACGATGACGCTGGGCCTGGCCCGTCTCGACGCCCCGCCCGGCCCCCTCGCCGACCAGCTGGCCGCGGCGCACGAGCAGGCCGGCGCGGCCCTCGCGGAGCTGCGCGAACTCATCCACGGCATCCACCCCAAGGTGCTCGCCGACTACGGTCTCGAAGCCGCCGTCTTCGACGCCGCCGAGCGCTCGGCGGTGCCCGTGGACGTCGACCTGGAGCTGCCCGGGCGCTTCTCCCCGGCCGTCGAGGCCGCCGCCTACTTCGTGGTGTGCGAGGCGCTCGCCAACGTGGCCCGGCACAGCGGGGCGAGCCGGGCGGAGGTCGGCGGCGGGCACCGCGACGGCCGGCTGTCGCTGCGGATCCGCGACGACGGACGCGGCGGCGCGCGGGCCGGCCCGGGCAGCGGGCTGACCGGTCTCGCCGACCGGGTGGCGGTGCTCGATGGCAGACTCTTCCTGTCCAGCCCGCCCGGCGGACCGACCGTGCTGTGTGTGGAGATCCCCTGTGACCCTGCGCGTTGACCGCCCGCTGCGGGTCGTCCTGGCCGAGGACGGCGTGCTGCTGCGGGACGGGCTCGTCGGGCTGCTCGGCCGGTTCGGGCACGAGGTCGCCGCCGCGGTGGGCGACGCCGGGGCCCTGGTCGCCGCCGTCGGGGAGCACGACCCGGACGTGGTCGTCACGGACGTGCGGATGCCGCCGGGCTTCCAGGACGAGGGCCTGCACGCGGCCGTGCGGCTGCGCCGGGAACGGCCCACGCTGCCCGTGCTGGTCCTCAGCCAGTACGTGCAGCGCCGGTACGCCGCCGAGCTGCTCGACACGGGGGACGGCACGGGCGTCGGCTACCTGCTGAAGGACCGGATCGGCCAGGTCGAGGAGTTCGTCACGGCGCTCGGCGCGGTGGCCGGCGGCGGCACGGTCGTCGACCCCGAGGTGGTACGGCAGTTGCTGCGCCGCCGCCGCGACCCGCTGGAGCGGCTCACCTCGCGCGAACGGGAGGTGCTGGCGCTGATCGCCGAGGGCCGGTCCAACGGCGCGATCGCCCGCCGCCTGGTCGTCTCCGAGGCGGCCGTCGGAAAGCACGTCTCCGGCATCCTCACCAAGCTGGACCTGCCCCCGGCCGAGGACACCCACCGCAGGGTGCTGGCGGTGCTGGCGTACCTGCGCGCGTAGGAGCTGCCCCCGAGGGCACCCGACTGGCCGCGCGTTGTGGAAAAACCGGCGACTTGGTTTCATTGCGTCGCCATTCAGAGCCCTGCAGGGGAGCCACGGGTGACCAAACAGGACCGGGCCGTCCGGACCCGTCGTGCGCTGATCCGTTCGGCGGCCGAGCAGTTCGAGGCCCGCGGGTACGACCGGGCCAGCCTGGCGGAGATCAGCGCGGGCGCCGGCGTCAGCTCCGGCGCGCTGCACTTCCACTTCGCCAACAAGGCCGCCGTGGCCGACGCCGTCGAGCAGGCGGCCGCCCGTGCCCTGCGCCGGGCGGCGCTCGCGGGACGGGGCGGCGACGGGTGCGCCCTGCAGCGCCTCGTGGACGTCACGCACCGGGTCGCCCGGCTGCTCCGCGCCGACGTCGTGGTCCGGGCGGGGTTACGGCTCAACGCCGAGGCGGGCGGCGCGCGGACGCGTGACCTGCGCCGGGAGTGGCGGGCGTGCGTGCACGGCCTGCTCGACGAGGCGGAGCGCGGGGGCGAACTCGCCGCCGGGACACCGCCCCACCGCACCGCCGCCGTCCTCCTCGCGGCGACGACCGGCATCGAGGTGCTGGCCCGGGACGACCACGGCTGGCTCGCCCGGCCCTCCCTCACCGACCTGTGGCACCTGCTGCTGCCCTGCGTGGCCGCACCGCACCTCGCGGGCGTCCTGGACGCGGCGGGACGCGAGCCGGACCAGCGGGCCCCGGAGGCGGACCCGGTCCCGGGCGCGGCACGCCGGGAGCCGGCCGCGGCGCCGCTCGCCCTGCGGTAGCGGTCTCCCCGGCAGCCCTTCCCCGGCGGGCACGCCGGGGAGAACGGTGACCAAAACAAACCGGTTGCCAAGTTTTTCCGGCGTCCGGATCGCACGATGGTCTCCCAGCCCCGGGACCAAGGAGCGATGAGTCATGGCACCACAGGCCTGCCCCTTCCTGACGATCGACCCGTCCGGCCGGAACCTCTACGACGAGATAGCCCGGATCCGCGCCCAGGGCCCGGCCGTGGAGGTGGAACTGCCGGGTGGCGTACGGGCGTGGTGGATCAACGGCCTGGAGCTGAACAAGCGGCTCCTGGCCGGACCCGAGACCAGCAAGGACGCCTATCAGCACTGGCCGGCCTGGATCAACGGGGACGTCTCCCGCACCTGGCCGCTGGCCATCTGGGTCTCCGTGCGCAACATGGTCACCGCCTACGGCGCCGACCACAGCCGGCTGCGCAAGCCGATGGCCGCCGCCTTCACCAAACGCCGCGTCGACGCGCTGCTGCCGCGCGTCCAGGAGATCGTCGACCGGGCCCTGGACGGCCTGGAGCGGCTCCCGGAGGGCCAGGTCGTCGACCTGCGGGCGGCGTTCGCGGCTCCGGTGCCGCACGAGGTGGTGTGCGAGCTGTTCGGCGTACCGCACGGCGAGGACGGTCCGCGCCGGGCCCTCTACCGCATCATCAGCCGCTTCTTCGACACCGCGATCTCCCTGGAGGACGCCCAGGCCAACGCGGTCGACCTCTACGCCACGCTGACCGCGTTCCTGCGGCACAAGCGCGCCCACCCGGCCGACGACCTCACGACGGCCCTCATCGCCGCCCGCGACGAAGGCAGCCTGAGCGAACAGGAGTTGATGGACAACCTCATCCTGCTGCTCACCGCGGGCTTCGAGACCACCGTCAACCTCATCGACAACACCGTGCACAGCCTGCTCGCCCACCCCGAGCAACTGGACCTCGTCCGCTCCGGCCGGGTGACCTGGGAGGACGCCCTGGAGGAGTCGCTGCGCCACGAGGCGCCGGGCGCCATGTCGGGCCTGCGCTACGCCGTGGAGGACATCGAGATCGAGCCGGGTCTCACCATCCCCAAGGGCGACCCGGTCGTCGTCTCCTTCGCCGGTGCGGGGCGCGACCCCGAGCGGCACGGGCCCGACGCCGACCGGTTCGACGTCACGCGCGCGACCAGCCGCGACCACGTGTCCTTCGGGCACGGCGTGCACCACTGCCTGGGCCGGCCCCTGGCGATGGCCGAGGCGACGGTGGCGCTGACGTCCCTGTTCGAACGGTTCCCGCGGCTGGCCCTGGCCGATCCGGCGCGCCCGCCCAGGCGGCTGCGCTCCATCATCTCCACGGGCCACGAGGAGTTGCCGGTGCTGCTGCACGGACGCCACGACGGCCCGCGCCCGGAGGAGGAGGCGGCGGTCAGGAAGCCGTCCGGCCCGCGAGGAACGAGCGGTACCAGGGTGCCGCGCGCGTGAACGCGGCCGCGAAGCCGTCCCCGGGCGAGCAGTCGAGGTCCTTCCAGAACGCGTCGTCCACGAACCAGTGGTCGACCGTGAGCATGCCGAGGTGGTGGCGGGCGAGCGGTGAACCGGCGGCCCTGTCCAGGGCGGTGGCGACGTCCACCGCCGCACCGCCGCCGGCCACGCCCAGGTGCTCGCGCACGGCGCCCAGCAGTTCGGGGACCGGCACCGGCTCGGGGTGGCCGACGTAGTGGGCGCCGCCGCCGTGCGCCGGGGACAGCGCCGCGGCCGCGACCGCGCGGCCCAGGGTGGTGACGTCGATCATCGAGTGCAGCGCCGTGCAGCCGGTCGGCGTCGCCCCCAACTCGGCCAGCAGCCAGGCGAGTCCGGGGACGACCCAGCGGTCGCCCTCGCCGTGGACGAGGTGCGGCCGCAGCACCAGGCCGCCCGCGTCCAGGACGTGCCGTTCGGCGGCGGCCCGGGTGCGGCTGGTGGCCGACGCGGGCGCGACGGGGACCTCCCCGGGGCGTACGCCGCGGAAGGGGCCCCGGCCGTGGACGGCGGCCGTGCTCACGTACACGATCCGGCCCACTCCGGCGCGCACGGCCTCCTCGACCAGGGCCCGGGTGCCGTGGTCGTTGACGGCCTCGACGGTGGCGGAGTCGCCGCTGATCCGCGAGGCGCAGTGCACCAGGACGTCGACGCCGGAGCAGGCGCCGCGCAGGGAAGGCGGGTCGCACAGGTCGCCGCGCACGGTGCCGGCCCCGTGCGGGTCCCGCCGGGACAGCAGCCGTACGCGCACGCCGGGACGTTCGCGGGCCGCGGCCGCCACCCGGCTGCCGACGAAACCGCTTCCGCCCGTGACCAGGAAGGTGACCGTCACGGCAGGGACCGTACCGGCCCGGGCCGGGCGCAGGTGAGGTCGGCGGTGAAGACCGGTTCGCCGTCCTGCCGCCCGGCCACCCGGACGGTCACCTCCGCCGGGTTCTCGTCGAGCACCTCGGTCTCCAGGCGGCAGGGGCTGTGCAGTTCGGCGTACCGGGCGAAGGAGGCCGTCAGCACGCGCGGCAGGAAGGGGCGCAGGCCGGTCGCGGCGGTCGCGGCCTGCCGGGCCGCCTCGAACAGGACCATGCCGGGCACGTGGTCGTTGGGGCGGGGGAAGAGGACGGGATGGCCGGTGTCCACGCGCAGGTGCCAGACTCCGGGCCGGTCGCCGGGGGCGAGGACGACGTCCTCGGCGCGGGCCCGGCCGGCGAGCTCCGGGGCGATGCCGGGCAGCAGCGGCACGGGCGTGTCCACGGCGGCCAACTGCCGCCCCCGCAGGCGCCGGTAGGCCCGCGGCGAGGTGCAGCCGGTGCTGCCGGTGCCGCGCGCGACGAAGCGGCCCGCCCGGTGGAACTCCATCGTGGTCCGCATGCCGGCCAGGCCCCGGCCACGGCGGCGTATCTCGGAGCAGACGACGTCGACGACGACCGGCTCGGCGGCGTCCGCCAGCAGCAGCGCCGCGGGCTCGGTGAGGACCGTGAGGTCCCACATGACGAAGTGGGTGTCGGCGGGGGCCCCGAACTCGGCGTGCGCGAGCACCATCGAGGCCTGCCGCAACGTTTCGCCCACGACCATCGGGTCCTGGTGGATCCCGTCCACGGGGCCGAAGAAGCGGTGGGCGGCCGGCCAGTGCGCGACGAACCGGAAGCGGGTGTCGGAGATCCGCCTCCACCGGGCGGGGAAGACGTCGCTTCCCGTGGTGCGGTGGGCGAGTTCCTTCGTGACGGTCGTGTATGGCGCGTTCTCGACGACCGCCGCGGTTCCGTTTGCCGGGCGGCCCTCTCGTCCGGTCTGATCGTCCGTGAGCGCGCTCGAAAGTCCTGTCCGCGGCATGAGAACCCCCAGGATCGGCTGCCTGGCAGCGGTCGACGTTTGACTAAGATACGGACGAGCCGGTTTTTTTCAAAGGGTGAACCACGCCGCTGGGACAGGCTCTCGAGCCCTCCGCGCACAACGAGTTGACAGGGATCGACGCAGATCAGGAGGCACCCGATGGCGCGACAGGAGCGCGCGATCCGCACCCGGCGGACCATCCTGGAGGCGGCCGCGGCCGTCTTCGACGAACGCGGCTACACCTCGGCGACCATCGGGGAGATCCTGGACCGGGCCGGCGTCACCAAGGGCGCGCTGTACTTCCACTTCGGCTCCAAGGAGGAGCTGGCGATCGGGGTGTTCGAGGAACAGCTCGCGATCACGCTCCCGCCGCAGACCTGCAAGCTCCAGGAGCTCGTCGACTCCGGGCTGGTGCTGGCCCGCCGGCTGCGGTTCGAGCCGTTGGTGCGCGCCAGTGTGGGGCTCGCCCTGGACCAGGGCGCCATGGACCTCGACCGCACACCGGCCTTCCAGATGTGGATCGACCGGAACGTGCAGCGGCTGGGCGAGGCGAAGGCACAGGGCGAACTGCTGCCGCACGTCGACGTGGCCGAGACGGCCGAGCTGCTGGTCGGCAGCTTCTCCGGGGTGCAGCTGCTGTCCCAGCTGCGCTGCCAGCGGCAGGACCTGGAGCGCCGTGTCGTGGTGATGTTCGAGCACTTCCTGCCGAGCATCGCCGTCCCCGCGGTGCTGGCCCGCCTGGACATCTCGGTGGACCGCGCGGAGCGGGTGCTGGCACAGGGCCGGGCGGAGGAGCGGGGACCGGAGCATGAGCGGGTGCCGGTGCGGGAGCAGGCGGCCGGGCAGGAAGCGGCAGGGCAGGGAGGGGCCGGGCAGGAGGGGGCGGCTGTGCCGGAGCGGGCGTCCTCGGGGGCGTAGGCCGGGCTCCCCGCGGGTGGTGCGGTGGTGCGTGCGGTGATCGGTGTCCCGGAGGGTGCCGGTGTGAGCGGGCGCGCGGGTCGTCCACCGCTGTGGGACGGTTGCCGGCCCTCTGGCGGTGGTCGCGGCTCCGGAGTTGTCCACAGGGTCTGACGCGTTCCGGCCGCCGGTTGTACCGTCGGCACGAGTTGATGTTCGTGCGCGTACGGGGGAGGCGGCCGGGATGACCGGAACAGCGGCAGGCAAGAGCGGCGGGGACGGGACGGCGCCCAGGCTGCCCCGGGTGCGCGGATTCGCGGAGTGGCCCGACGCGGGCACGCCCAGGGACGAGGGCAAGGCGCTGCGCGAGCGCGTCCCGCGCAGCGCGCACGCCACGTTCGACCCGGACCCCTCCCGGCCCGACGCGGTGAGCGCGGTCGAGGAGTCGGGCCGCGGCCGGCTGCCCGAGCTCACTCCTCTGCGGGTGGGCCGCATGGCCGCCACCCCGTTCACCTTCCTGCGCGGCGCGGCCGGCCTCATGGCGTACGACCTGGCCCGCACCCCCGTGACCCGGATCGGGGCCCAGATCTGCGGCGACGCCCACACGGCCAACTTCGGCCTGTACGGCGACGCGCGCGGCGGCCTGGTCATCGACCTCAACGACTTCGACGAGACGGTGCACGGCCCCTGGGAATGGGACCTCAAGCGCCTGGTGACCTCCCTGGTGCTGGCCGGCCGGGAGGCGGGCGCGGACGAGCACACCTGCCGCACGGCGGCCCACGACACGGCGGGCGCCTACCGCCGCACCATGCGGCTGCTGGCGAAGCTCCCGGTCCTGGACGCGTGGAACGCCATCGCGGACGAGGAGCTCGTCTCCCACACGGACGCCCACGACCTGCTCGGCACGCTGGAGCGGGTCTCGGAGAAGGCCCGCCTCAACACCAGCGGGCGCTTCGCGGCCAAGTCGACCGAGGCCACGGAGGACGGCGGCCGCCGCTTCGTCGACGCCCCGCCGGTGCTGCGACGCGTCCCGGACGAGGAGGCGGCGGCGGTGGCGGCGTCCCTGGAGGCGTACGTCGACACCCTGCCGGAGGACCGCCTGCCCCTGCTCGCCCGGTACGCGGTGCACGACGTGGCGTTCCGCGTCGTCGGCACCGGCAGCGTCGGCACCCGGTCCTACGTCGTGCTCCTGCTGGACCACCGGGGTGAGCCGCTCGTGCTCCAGGTGAAGGAGGCGCGGGCGTCGGCGCTGGTGCCGCACCTGGTGACGGCCGGCTTCGAGCCGCCCGCGGCGGACCACGAGGGCCGCCGCGTGGTGCTCGGCCAGAAGCGCATGCAGGTCGTCAGCGACAATCTGCTCGGCTGGACGACGGTCGACGGACGCCCCTACCAGGTACGCCAGTTCCGCAACCGCAAGGGCAGCGTCGACCCGGCCGCCCTGGCCGCCGACCAGCTGGACGACTACGGCCGCATGACGGGCGCCCTGCTGGCCAGGGCCCACGCCCACAGCGCCGACCCCCGGCTCATCGCCGGGTACTGCGGCAAGAACGAGGAGCTGGACGAGGCCATGGCGGCCTTCGCCGTGGCCTACGCCGACCGCACGGAGGCGGACCACGCGGATCTGGTGGCGGCGGTGCGCGCGGGGAAGGTCGCGGCGGAGACCGGCGTGTGACGCGCGGCGGGCGGGGGCGCGGGTCCGGTCCGGCCGTGGCCTAGGCTGGTCGGGTGACGACCCCGGAAGCTGAGCAGGGTGGTGGCGGCGCCGGTGAGGAACGGGTGACGCCCGAGGACGAGGCGGCGCGGCCCGAGGCACGGCTGGAGCGGGCCGTGCGGGCCGCCGAGCAGGCGCTGATCGAGTACGAGATCGCGGTGGAGACCTTCCGGGTGGAGGTCGAGAACTTCTCCCGGCTCCACGAGCAGAAGCTCGGCCCGCTCTACGCCCGGCTGGAGGAGCTGGACGCCCGGATCCTGGAGGCCCGGGCCGCCCGCAGCGGCGACCCCGAGGACCGCCGCCGGGCGGAGGAGGCCCGCGCCCGGCTCGCGCCGATCCCCGGCGTGGAGGAACTGCTGCACGGCTGGATGGACGACAGCGGCCTGTTCCCCGAGGCCGTGGCCATGCTGACGGACCAGGCGGTCCGGCCCCCGCGGCGCGTCCGCCCCAGCGAGGAGGCCCGCAAGCTCTACCGCGACCTCGCCCGCAAGGCCCACCCGGACCTCGCCCAGGAGGAGAAGGAGCGTGAGCGGCGCGAGGAGTTCATCACCCGCGTCAACGCCGCCTACGCCCGTGGCGACGAGGCGGAGCTGCGCGAGCTCGCCGAGGAGTGGGCCAAGGGGCCCGAGCTGAAGCGGGGCCCGAGCCGTGCCGAGGAGCTGTACGCCCGCCTCGAATGGCTCGCCCAGCGCAAGGAGCTGCTGGCCGTGCTCGCCAGGGAGCTGGAGGACAGCGCCATAGGCCACATGCTCCAGCTGGCCCCGGACGACCCGGACCGCCTCCTGGACGAGATCGGGCAGCAGCTGCTCACGCAGGTCGGTGAGCGCGAGACGGAGCTGGCCGCGCTGCTCGGCGACGGCACGGGCTGATCGGCCCCCGGGCCGCCCGGGGGCCGAATTCGGGTAGCGTCGGAGGTATGAGTTTCGGAGCTGGTGTGCCCACCGTCGCGGTCGCGGACCTCAAGGACGGCGACTTCCTGCTGGACGTCCGGGAGGACGACGAGTGGAAGGCGGGTCACGCCGAAGGGGCGCTGCACATCCCCCTCAGCGAGTTCGTCGCCCGGTACGGCGAGCTGACCGAGGCCGCCCCGCAGGACGGCCGGGTGCATGTGATCTGCCGCTCCGGCGGCCGCAGTGCCCAGGTCACGATGTACCTGGCGCAGCAGGGCGTCGACGCGGTGAACGTCGACGGCGGCATGCAGGTGTGGGAGGCGGCGGGCCGCCCCGTCGTGACCGACGACGGACAGCCCGGGTTCGTCCTCTAGTCCGGTAGTCCGGCCCCAGGACTTCTGGGACCTCCAGGGCGTGCAGGACGTCCGGGGCCCGCACGGCCTCCTGGGCCCGTGCGCGGCCGCGGACGCCGCCGGGGCGGTCAGGCCAGGGGATGCGTCGCCAGCAGATCGCCCAGGGTCTCCTCGTGCGCGGACGCCGGGCCGAGGGACAGTTCCAGGTGCTTGGCCCAGGCGTGGTAGCGGTGCAGCGGGTAGTCGACGTCGGCGCCGAAACCGCCGTGCAGGTGCTGCGCGGTCTGCACGACCCGGCGCACGCCCTCCGCCGCCCACATCTTGGCGACGGCCACGTCACCGGTGGCGGGCAGCGCGCCCGGCGCTCCCGAGGCGATCCGCCACGCCGCCTGCCACAGCGTGGCCTCCATCGCGCGCAGGTCGATGTAGCGGTCGGCCGCCTGCACGGCGACGGCCTGGAAGGTCGCGAGGGGGTGCCCGAACTGCTCCCGCGCGCCCGTGTACTCCGCGGTCATCCCCAGCACCCGCTCCCCGAGTCCGAGCGCCAGCGCGCACGTCCCCGTGGCCAGCAGGTCCCGCAGCCCCTCCCACGCTCCGTCGGCGCCGATCACGTCCCGGTCGGCGAGCCGCGCCGACTCCAGCCGCAGCTCGCCGAGCCGCTCGCCGCTGGTGGAGAACTGCTCGGCCAGGACGACGCCCTCGTGCCCGCGGGGGACCAGGGCCAGCACGGTCCGGCCGGTCCCGGTGCGCGCGGGGACCAGCGTGACGTCCGCGTCGTGGGCCCACGGCACCGCCGTCTGCACACCGTCCAGCACCCACGCCCCGCCGTCCCGCCGGGCGGTCACGGCCTGCTCGGCCGGGTCGTGGCCGGTGCGGCCGTGCGCGGCGACGGTGAGCACGGTCTCGCCCCGGGCGACCCCGGGGAGCAGGGCGGACCTGGTCCGCGCACCGCCGTGGGCCTGCACGGTGGCCGCGGCCGCGCTGCTCTCCAGCAGCGGCACCCGGGCCAGCACCCGCGCCGACTCGCGCAGCACCAGGCAGAGCGCGACGGCGTCCAGGCCCGACCCGCCGTGCCGCTCGTCGAGCAGCAGGCCCAGCAGGTCCGCGCGGGCGAGCCGGGCCCACAGCTCACGGTCGTACGTCTCGGCGACGGCGCCCGGGGTGAGGGCCGGGCTGGGCACGGCGTCGGGAGCGACGCCGGCGAACACCCCCTTCGCCGCCTCGGCCGCCGCCTGCTGCTCCTCGGAGAAGGTGAAGTCCACGGTGCCTGTCCTTCCGGCGGTCCGTTATCTGACGGGGCGTCAAGATAGAACAGGTTCTAGAAGAAGGGAATGGGCGTACGGGCGGGCGCCGTAGGGTGTCACTCCGGCGGACGACCGGCCCGGGCGCCTGTGGATAACCTGCGGGGGTCCCCCGTGGACCAGGGGACCGCGGACCCGGGGAGGCGCGGGGGCCCGTACGGCGACCTCCGGGGTGTGGCGACGGCCACGGCCCGCACCGGTCGGAAGGGGCTGTGCGGGGGTGGGCGGCCTGAGTACCGTGCCGGTGCCGGGGATCGCGCGGTGGCGCGCGTGCGGTGCGACGCCCTCGCGGCCGGGCGGACGGAACGACGGACCGGGATCGTGGAACGGGGCGGAATGGACCAGTACGACGAGGGCTCGACCGCCCGGAACGGCCCGGGCGCGCCGACCCCACCGGGCCGTGCCGCCCGGCCCGACGAGCCCGGCTCGCGGACCGGTGGTTCCGGCTCGCGGTCCGACGAGTCCGGCTCGCGGTCCGGTGAACCCGCCCCGCGGGCCGGTGGTTCCGGCTCGCCGCCCAACGAGCCCGGCTCGCGGGCCGGTGGTTCCGGTTCGCGATCCGGTGAGTCCGGCTCGCGGCCCGACGGGCCTGGCTCGCGGCCCGGTGAGCCCGGACCGCTCCCGGCATCCGGTTTGACCCCGGCGCCGGGTCCGACCCCGGGGCCAGGTCCGACCGTGCCCCCGGCGCCCCCTCCGACCCCCGCGCCCGGTCCGCTCCCGGCATCCGGTCCGACTCCGGCGCCAGGTCCGACCCCGGCGCCAGGTCCGACCGCGCCCCCGGCGCCAGGTCCGACTCCGGCGCCCGGTCCGACCCCCGCGCCCGCTCCGGCTCCGGCATCCGCTCCGCCCGGCGAGCCCCGTGCCGGGATCGCCGGGCTCTCGCTGCGCTACCGGATCGTCGTCGCGCTCGCCCTCGCGGTCGTCGCGGCCGGGGTCTGCGTGCACCTCGGGATGACGTTCCTGCACGTCGCGCCGGCGAACACCGTCACCAAGGAGCACGGCGAGGCGGTGGACGAGTGGATCTACCCGGAGTTCGAGCAGAACTGGAAGCTGTTCGCCCCCAACCCGCTGCAGCAGAACATCTCGGTCCAGGTCCGGGCCTCGGTGCGCGGCACGGACGGCATGACCCTGACCAGCGGCTGGTACGACCTGTCCGCCGAGGACGGCCGGGCGATCGACGGCAACCCGCTGCCCAGCCACACCCGGCAGAACGAGCTGCGCCGCGCCTGGGACTTCTTCGTCGCCACCCACGACAGCCGGAACCGCCCGGTGGGGATGCGTGGCGCGCTCTCCGAGGCGTACCTGCGGCGGATAGCGGTCCTGCGCCTGGACCGCAACGACGCGGTGCGGGCCACGACCGGGGGCGGCGGTGTCCTGGAACGGGTGCAGGTGCGCTCGCGCACCAGTAACGTGCCCCCGCCGGAGTGGAGCCGCGAGAAGGTCTCCACGACGCCCTCCTACCGTGAGCTGCCGTGGTGGAAGGTGCCGCGCGACGAGGCCCTGGGAGGCGTGCGGTGAACCGCTACTCCCTGGCGCTCTCACAGGGTATCGCCCGCGTCACCGAGGCCGCCCTGGGCCCCCACCAGACCGCCGTCGTCCGCATCGGCTTCAGCGCCACCTGGCTGCTGTTCCTGCTCCGCGAGTTCCCCCACCGCCAGGAGCTCTACGGTCCCGACGGCCCCTGGAGCCGGGACCTCGCCGAGCAGCTGATCGGCACGAACGGCGCCTTCACCGCCCTGATGTGGTTCGACGGCCGCGTCTGGTTCGAGGCCGTCTACGCGCTGGCGGTCCTCACCAGCGCCCTGCTGCTGCTGGGCTGGCGCACCCGCACCATGTCGGTGCTGTTCATGGCCGGCGTGCTGTCGCTGCAGAACCGCAGTGTCTTCATGGGCGACGGCGGCGACAACGTACTGCACCTGATGTCGATCTACCTGGTGTTCACGCGCTGCGCCCAGGTGTGGTCACTGGACGCCCGGCGGGCCGCGCGGGACCGCGCGGCCCGGGCCCGCGGCGAGCGGGTCACCGACCGGACCGGACCGGTCCTGTGGGCGGTGCTCGGGTGCGTGCTGCTCGCGGTGACCCTGGCGGGCCGGATGCAGGGCGACTGGCTGATCCCGGCCCTGCTGTGGACCGTGTGGGCGGCGCAGGCCCTGTGGTGGTTGGTCGGCCGCCGCACCCGCTCGGACGAGCCGCGG
Source organism: Streptomyces sp. NPDC044921 (assembly GCF_056432865.1). Lineage (NCBI taxonomy): Bacteria > Bacillati > Actinomycetota > Actinomycetes > Kitasatosporales > Streptomycetaceae > Streptomyces > Streptomyces sp. NPDC044921. The sequence continues at coordinate 22,286 of NZ_JBWKIF010000035.1, read as the reverse complement.
ATCGCGCTCGACGTCGTCGCGAACGTCGTGCACAACGGCGCGCTGCTCGTGATCATGGCCGAGGCGTGCCTGATCTACGCGACGGCGGGCTGGTACAAGATCCAGGGCTCCCGCTGGCAGGACGGCACCGCCGTCTACTACCCGCTCCACCTGGAGTCCTTCTCGCCCTGGCCCGCCCTCGCGGACCTGCTGTCCGCCAGCGGCACGCTCGTGATGCTCATGACCTACGGGACCGTCCTGGTCCAGGTCGCCTTCCCGTTCACGCTGTTCAACCGGCGGGTGAAGAACGTCCTGCTGGCCGTCATGATCACCGAGCACGCCGTGATCGCCGTCGTGCTCGGCCTGCCGTTCTTCTCGCTCGCGATGATCGCGGCGGACGCGGTGTTCCTGTCGACGGCGTTCCTGCGCCGCCTGGGCGGCCGGACGGCCCGCGCGCGGGACCGCGTGCTGCGCCGCCCCGAGCGCCCGCGGCTGCCCGGGCAGCGCGGCCGGGAGAGCCCCGAGGTCACGCACGTAGGCTTCGGGGCATGACCGATCCCGTCGCCGACTGGCACCGGCTCGCCGCGACCACCGTCCTGCTCGACGGCTTCCACGCCCTCAAGCACGCCCTGCGGTTCGGCGCCGAGGTGCCGGTGGCGGTCACCGCCGACCGGGCGGCCGCGCTCGCCCTGGCGGACGAGCTGGCCCCGGACGTGCGGGACGCCCTGGCCGCGCTGCTGACCGAGGTCCCGCACGGGACGTACACCTCGCTCGTGCCGCGCCCGCACCCGACGGCCGTGGCCGCCCTGGCGGTACGGCCTCCGCGCGCGTCCAACCTGGCGCGGCTGGCCCACACGCCGCGCACGGCTCCGGTCGTGGTCCTCGACGACCCCCGCAACCTCGGTAACGCGGGCGCGGTGATCCGCCTGGCCGCCGGTTTCGGAGCGACGGGCGTGGTGACGACCGGGACGGTCGACCCCTGGCACCCGGCGGTCGTGCGCGGCGGGGCGGGCCTGCACTTCGCGACGGCGGTGGAACGCCTGACCGTGGCGGAACTGCCCTCCGGCCCGCTGTTCGCCCTCGACCCGGAGGGCGACGACATCCGGGGCGTCAAGCTCCCGGACGACGCCGTCCTCGCGTTCGGCTCGGAGCGCGCGGGCCTGTCGGCGCACCTGCGCGCGCGTGCGGACCACCTGCTGTCCCTGCCGATGCGCCCCCAGGTCAGCAGCTACAACCTGGCGACCAGTGTGGCGATGACCCTCTACCACTGGAGTTGTGGCGGGGCGTAGGGGCTCGGGGTCCGCCTAGGCCTCCCGCCGCACCTCGACCACCCGGAAGCGGTTGGCGACGAACGCCCCGTCGCACAGCGCCGCGCTGGCCGCCGGGTTGCCGCCCGAGCCGTGGAAGTCGGAGAACGCGGCCGTCTGGTTCACGTACACCCCGCCGGTCAGGTTCAGCGACAGCTGCGCCGCCTCCTCCAGGCACACCTCCTGCACGGCCCGCTCGACCTCGGGGTCGGTGGTGTACGCGCCGACCGTCATCGCGCCCTTCTCGCGGATGGTCCGGGCCAGCAGCTCCACCGCGTCCGTGACCGAGTCGACGGCGACGGTGAAGGACACCGGCCCGAAGCACTCGCTCATGTACGCGGCCTCCGCGTCCGGCTTGGCCCCGTCCAGCTTCACGATGACCGGCGTGCGCACGACCGCCCCGGGGAAGTCCGGGTTGGTGATCTCGCGGGAGGCCAGGGCGACCTCGCCCAGTCCCGCCGCGGCCTCCAGCCGGGCCTTCACGTCCGGGTTGACGATCGCGCCGAGCAGCGCGTTCGCCCGGGCGTCGTCGCCCAGCAGCCCGTCGACCGCCCGGGCGAGATCCGCGACGACCTCGTCGTACGACTTGGGGCCCTGGTCCGTGGTGATGCCCTCGCGCGGGATCAGCAGGTTCTGCGGGGTGGTGCACATCTGGCCGCTGTACAGGGACAGCGAGAACGCCAGGTTGGACAGCATGCCCTTGTAGTCGGACGTGGAGTGGACGACGACCGTGTTGACGCCGGCCTTCTCCGTGTAGACCTGCGCCTGGCGGGCGTTGGCCTCCAGCCAGTCGCCGAACTCGGTCGAGCCCGTGTAGTCGATGATCCGGATCTCGGGGCGCAGCGCGAGCGTCTTGGCGATGCCCTCGCCGGGCCGCTCGGCGGCCAGCGCCACCAGGTTCGGGTCGAAGCCCGCCTCGGTGAGCACCTCGCGGGCGACCTGCACGGTGAGCGCGAGCGGGAGCACCGCGCGCGGGTGCGGCTTGACCAGGACCGCGTTGCCGGTGGCGAGGGAGGCGAACAGGCCCGGGTAGCCGTTCCACGTCGGGAAGGTGTTGCAGCCGATCACCAGGGCGATGCCGCGCGGGACCGGCGTGAACTGCTTGGTCATCGCCAGCGGGTCGCGCTTGCCCTGGGGCTTGGTCCACTCGGCGTTGTCGGGCGTGCGCACCTGCTCCACGTACGCGTACGCCACCGCTTCCAGACCCCGGTCCTGGGCGTGGGGGCCGCCCGCCTGGAACGCCATCATGAAGGCCTGGCCGGAGGTGTGCATGACCGCGTGCGCGAACTCGTGCGTGCGGTCGCTGATGCGCTTGAGGATCTCCAGGCAGACCACCGCGCGCTGCTCGGCGCCCGCGTCCCGCCAGGCCCGCTGACCGGCCTTCATGGCGGGCAGCAGCACGTCGAGGTCCGCGTGCGGGTACGTCACGCCCAGGTCGATGCCGTACGGGGAGGTCTCGCCGCCCACCCAGTCGTCCGTCCCGGGCTGGCCGAGGTCGAGGCGGCTGCCGAGCAGGGCGTCGAAGGCGGCCTTGCCCGCCGCCGCGTCCAGGCTGCCGTGCTCCCCGTAGGCCTTCGGGTGCTCGGGGTGCGGGGACCAGTACGCGCGCGTGCGGATCGCTTCCAGCGCCTGGTCGAGGGTGGACCGGTGCCGGGCGATCAGCTCGTGCGCCGAGAGTGCGGCGGTCATGGGTGACCAACTCCTCGTCTCAAGAACTCCTCGTCGAGTTCATGACCTGGGCAGAAACCTGGGCGGGAACACTCGGACAGAGCTAGAGTAACCGAACGATCGGTCGGTTCAAGGGGGTCCGCCGCATCTGTGGAAAACCCCGTGCGGGAGGATCGCGCCCATGACAGCACTGGACCTCAGCAGCCCCGTGGCCGTCGTCGGCACCGGCACCATGGGCCAGGGAATCGCCCAGGTCGCGCTGGTCGCGGGCCATTCCGTACGGCTGTACGACGCCCTGGAGGGACGGGCGCGGCAGGCGGCCGACGCGATCGGGGCCCGCCTGGACCGGCTCGTCGAGAAGGAGCGGCTGACCCCCGCCGACCGGGACGCCGCCCGGGCCCGGCTGCTGCCTGCCGGGACCCTCGCCGAGCTCGCCGACTGCTCCCTGGTGGTGGAGGCGGTCCTGGAGCGGCTGGACGTCAAGCAGGAGCTGTTCCGCGAGCTGGAGACCGTCGTCGACGACGACTGCCTGCTCGCCACCAACACCTCCTCGCTGTCCGTCACCGCCATCGGGGGCGCCCTGCGCGTCCCCGGCCGCTTCGTCGGCCTGCACTTCTTCAACCCGGCCCCGCTGCTGCCGCTGGTCGAGGTCGTCTCCGGGTTCGCCACCGACGTCACGTACGCCACGCGCGCGTACGAGACCGCCCGCGCCTGGGGCAAGACGCCGGTCGCCTGCGCGGACACCCCCGGCTTCATCGTCAACCGCATCGCCCGGCCCTTCTACGCCGAGGCCTTCGCGGTGTACGAGGCGCAGGGCGCCGACCCGGCCACCATCGACGCCGTGCTGCGCGAGTCGGGCGGCTTCCGGATGGGCGCCTTCGAGCTGACCGACCTGATCGGCCAGGACGTCAACGAGTCCGTCACCCGGTCGGTCTGGGAGTCCTTCTTCCAGGACGTGCGCTTCACCCCGTCCCTCGCCCAGCGCCGCCTGGTCGAGTCCGGCCGGCTGGGCCGCAAGACGGGGCAGGGCTGGTACGACCACCGGGACGGCGCCGAACGGCCCGAGCCGGACACCGCCGAGCAGCGGCAGCCGCCCGCGTACGTGGTGGCCGAGGGGGACCTGGGCCCCGCCGCCGACCTGCTCGCGCTGATCCGCGAGGCGGGCGTCCGGGTCCGCGAGGAGGACGAGGACAACGGCACCCGGCTGGTCCTGCCGAGCGGCGGCCAGCTCGCCCTCGCCGACGGGCAGACCTCCGTGGAGTTCCGGGACGTCGTCTACTTCGACCTGGCCCTGGACTACCGCAAGGCGACCCGGATCGCCCTGTCCGCCTCCCAGGACACCGCACCGCAGACGCTCGCCGAGGCCGTCGGCCTCTTCCAGGCGCTCGGCAAGAAGGTCACCGTCATCGGCGACGTGCCCGGCATGATCGTCGCCCGCACGGTCGCCCGGATCATCGACCTCGCGCACGACGCGGTCGCCAAGGGCGTCGCCACCGAGGAGGACGTCGACACCGCGATGCGCCTCGGTGTCAACTACCCTCTGGGTCCCTTCGAGTGGAGCCGCAGGCTCGGCCGCTCCTGGGCCTACGCGCTCCTGGACGACCTGCACCTGCGCGACCCCTCGGGGCGCTACGCGCCGTCCCTCGCGCTGTACCGCCACGCCCACGCCTCCGACCAGCGGGAGGGCAACGCCTCATGACCACCGCCAGGCGCGACACCTACACCCCGGACACGCTGCTGTCCGTCGCCGTCCGGGTGTTCAACGAGCGCGGCTACGACGGCACCTCCATGGAGCACCTGTCCAAGGCGGCCGGCATCTCCAAGTCCTCGATCTACCACCACGTCACCGGCAAGGAGGAGCTGCTGCGCCGGGCCGTCAGCCGCGCCCTGGACGGCCTCTTCGGCATCCTCGACGAGGAGCCCGCGCGCGTGGGGCGCGCCGCCGAGCGCCTGGAGTACGTCGTGCGGCGCATGGTCGAGGTCCTGATAGCCGAACTGCCCTACGTGACGCTGCTGCTGCGGGTGCGCGGCAACACCGGCACCGAGCGCTGGGCCCTGGAGCGGCGCCGCGACTTCGACCACCGGGTCGCCGACCTGCTCAAGGCGGCGGCGGCCGACGGGGACGTGCGCGGCGACGTGGAGGTCCGGCTGGTGACCCGGCTGGTCTTCGGGATGATCAACTCGATCGTCGAGTGGTACCGGCCGGACGGGCGCGGGATGAACGAGCGCGAGGTGGCCGACGCGGTGGTGCAGCTGGCGTTCGGCGGGCTCCGCAAGAGCGGCTGAGCCCGCAGAACCCCGGGGTGCAGTCCCGATGGCGGAGCCCCGGCCGGGGCTGACCCCGCGAGCGCGGCCGGTTTCAGCCCTGCGGCTCCAGGTCCTCCTCCTCGAACACCAGCAGCGTGCGCGTGCTGAGCACCTCCGGGATCGCCTGGAGCCGGGTGAGCACCAGCTCGCGCAGCGACCGGTTGTCGGAGACGTGCACCAGCAGCAGTACGTCGAAGTCGCCGCCCACCAGGGCGATGTGGGAGGCGCCGGGCAGCTGTCTGAGCTGCTCGCGCACGGTGCGCCAGGAGTTCTGCACGATCTTCAGCGTGATGTACGCGGAGGTGCCCTGTCCGGCCCGCTCGTGGTCGACGCGGGCGCCGAAGCCGCGGATGACGCCGTCCTCGACGAGCCGGTTGATCCGGGCGTAGGCGTTGGCGCGCGAGACGTGGACGCGTTCGGCGACCGACCGTATGGAGGCGCGCCCGTCCGCCTGGAGCATGCGCAGGATGTCCTGGTCGACGGCGTCCAGCGGCCGGGCCGGCGGCAGCGCGCCGCCGTCGTCCCGGCTCTCGGCCATTTGTTCAGATGCCACCCGCGCCACCCTCCCCGCCATGGACGTCCTGCGTCCATCACAGGCTGTGGAGAACCGTTTGTCCACAGCCTGGGGTCACCCGTAGCCAAAATGTGCCGACGACCGAACAATCGGTAGGTGAGGCGGGTCACAGCCGACGCGCCTCCGTAGCCGCTCCCACGAGGAGGTGCCGTCATGACGGTCATGGAGCAGCGGGGCGCGTACCGGCCGGCCCCGCCGCCCGCCTGGCAGCCGCGTACCGACCCCGCACCGCTGCTGCCCGACGCGGAGCCGTACCGCGTCCTCGGCACCGAGGCGGCCGCGAAGGCCGACCCGGAGCTGCTGCGGACGCTGTACGCCCAGCTGGTCCGCGGCCGCCGCTACAACGCGCAGGCCACCGCCCTCACCAAGCAGGGCCGCCTCGCCGTCTACCCCTCCACCACCGGCCAGGAGGCCTGCGAGGTCGCCGCCGCGATGGTGCTCCAGGAGCGCGACTGGCTCTTCCCGAGCTACCGCGACACCCTCGCCGTGGTCGCCCGCGGCGTGGAGCCGGCCCAGGCGCTGACGCTGCTGCGCGGCGACTGGCACACCGGCTACGACCCGTACGAGCACCGGGTCGCCCCCCTGTCCACCCCGCTCGCCACGCAGCTGCCGCACGCCGTGGGCCTCGCGCACGCCGCCCGCCTCAAGGGCGACGACGTGGTCGCGCTGGCCATGGTCGGCGACGGCGGCACCAGCGAGGGCGACTTCCACGAGGCGCTGAACTTCGCGGCCGTCTGGCAGGCCCCGGTCGTCTTCCTCGTGCAGAACAACGGCTTCGCGATCTCCGTCCCGCTCGCCAAGCAGACCGCGGCCCCGTCGCTGGCCCACAAGGCCGTCGGCTACGGCATGCCCGGCCGGCTGGTCGACGGCAACGACGCCGCGGCCGTCCACGAGGTGCTCTCCGACGCCGTGCGCCACGCCCGCGCGGGCGGCGGCCCCACCCTCGTCGAGGCGATCACCTACCGCATGGACGCGCACACCAACGCCGACGACGCGACCCGCTACCGCGGCGACTCCGAGGTCGAGGCCTGGCGCGAGCACGACCCGATCGTTCTGCTGGAGCGCGAGCTGACCGCGCGCGGCCTGCTCGACGAGGCCGGCATCGAGGCCGCCCGCCAGGACGCCGAGACCATGGCCGCCTCCTTGCGCGAGCAGATGAACCAGGACCCGGTCCTCGACCCGATGGACCTGTTCGCCCACGTCTACGCCGAGCCCACGCCCCAGCTGCGCGAGCAGCGGGAGCAGCTGCGGGCCGAGCTGGAGGCCGAGGCCGAGGAGGGCACGCACCGATGACCACCGTCGCCGTCAAGCCGGCCACCATGGCGCAGGCCCTCACGCGCGCGCTGCGCGACGCGATGGCCGCCGACCCCGCCGTGCACGTCATGGGCGAGGACGTCGGCACCCTGGGCGGCGTCTTCCGCGTCACCGACGGACTCGCCAAGGAGTTCGGCGAGGACCGCTGCACGGACACCCCGCTGGCCGAGGCGGGCATCCTCGGCACGGCCGTCGGCATGGCCATGTACGGTTTGCGCCCGGTCGTGGAGATGCAGTTCGACGCGTTCGCCTACCCGGCGTTCGAGCAGCTGATCTCGCACGTCTCCCGGATGCGCAACCGCACCCGCGGCGCGATGCCCCTGCCGATCACCATCCGCGTCCCCTACGGCGGCGGCATCGGCGGCGTCGAGCACCACAGCGACTCCTCCGAGGCGTACTACATGGCGACCCCGGGGCTCCACGTCGTCACGCCCGCGACCGTCGCCGACGCCTACGGGCTGCTGCGCGCGTCCATCGCCTCCGACGACCCGGTCGTCTTCCTGGAGCCCAAGCGGCTGTACTGGTCGAAGGACGCCTGGAACCCGGAGGAGCCCGCGCCCGTTGAACCCATCGGCCGCGCGGTGGTGCGGCGCTCGGGCCGGAGCGCCACGCTCATCACGTACGGGCCGTCCGTACCCGTCTGCATGGAGGCGGCCGAGGCGGCCCGGGCCGAGGGCTGGGACCTCGAAGTCGTCGACCTGCGCTCCCTGGTGCCGTTCGACGACGAGACGGTGTGCGCCTCGGTACGGCGGACGGGACGCGCGGTCGTGGTCCACGAGTCGGGTTCCTTCGGGGGCCCGGGCGGGGAGATCGCGGCCCGGGTCACGGAGCGCTGCTTCCACCACCTGGAGGCGCCGGTGCTGCGTGTCGCCGGGTTCGACGTGCCGTACCCGCCGCCGATGCTGGAGCGCCACCACCTGCCCGGTGTGGACCGGATCCTGGACGCCGTGGGGCGCCTGCAGTGGGAGGCCGAGAGCTGATGGCACAGGTGCTGGAGTTCAAGCTGCCCGACCTCGGTGAGGGGCTCACCGAGGCGGAGATCGTGCGCTGGCTGGTCGAGGTCGGTGACGTCGTCGCCATCGACCAGCCGGTGGTCGAGGTCGAGACGGCCAAGGCGATGGTCGAGGTGCCCTGCCCCTACGGCGGTGTGGTCACGGCCCGCTTCGGCGAGGAGGGCCAGGAGCTGCCCGTCGGAGCCCCGCTGATCACGGTGGCGGTGGGGGAGCGGACGCCGTCCGGCGGCAGCGCGGACCCCGGCGCCGACCGTCCGTCCGGGAGCGGTGGCTCCACGGCGCCCGGAGCGGGGGCCCCATCCGGGACCGGCGCCGGGAGCCCGTCCCGCGACGGCGGCCAGGGCGCGTCCCGTGACGGCGGCCAGGGCGCGTCCCGTGACGGCGGCCAGGGCGCGTCCCGTGACGGTGGCGGCAGTTCGGGCAACGTCCTCGTCGGTTACGGCACGTCCGAGGCACCCGCACGGCGCCGCAGGGTCCGGCCGGGGCGGCCGGTGACCGGGGTCTCCGCGAGGACCGAAGCCGGTGGCGCGCGTCCCGACGCGGCGGGGAACGGCCGGGCCGGGGCGGCCCCGGGCGACGGGGCCGGCGCGGCCGGGCGGGCGGCGGCCGGTGACCCGGGCGGTCCGGTGAACGGGCAGGCGGGCGGCGTCGCCGTCGACGACGGACCCGTCCCGGTCATATCCCCCCTGGTCCGCAGGCTGGCCCGGCAGAACGGCCTCGACCTGCGCGAGCTGACCGGCTCCGGCCCGGACGGGCTGATCCTGCGCGCCGACGTGGAGTACGCGCTGCGCGCGGCGGGCCGCGGCGCCCCGGCCGCCCCGGCGGAGCCGCACGCGCCCGTGCCGCAGGCGGCGAGCGCGGCCGGTGCCGCCCGTGCCGCGGGCCCGGCCGCCCCCGTGACCCGGTCCTTTGCGACCACGGCCCCCGGCGAGATCCGCACACCCCTCAAGGGCGTCCGCGGCGCCGTCGCCGACAAGCTGGCGCGCAGCCGCCGGGAGATCCCGGACGCGACCTGCTGGGTGGACGCGGACGCCACGGAGCTGATGCGGGCCCGCGCGGCCATGAACGCGGCCGGAGGCCCCAAGATCTCCCTCCTGGCCCTGCTGGCCCGGATCTGCACCGCCGCTCTCGCGCGCTTCCCGGAGCTCAACTCCACGGTGGACACGGAGGCCAGGGAGATCGTCCGGTTCGACCACGTGCACCTGGGCTTCGCGGCGCAGACCGACCGCGGGCTCGTCGTGCCGGTCGTACGGGACGCGCACGCGCGGGACGCCGAGTCGCTGACGGCCGAGTTCGCCCGGCTGACCGAGGCGGGCCGGGCCGGGACGCTGACACCGGCGGACCTGACCGGCGGGACCTTCACGCTGAACAACTACGGCGTCTTCGGCGTCGACGGCTCCACGCCGATCATCAACCACCCCGAGGCCGCCATGCTCGGCGTCGGCCGCATCGTCCCCAAGCCCTGGGTGCACGAGGGCGAGCTCGCGGTGCGCCAGGTCGTCCAGCTCTCGCTCACCTTCGACCACCGGGTGTGCGACGGTGGCGTGGCCGGCGGTTTCCTCCGCTACGTGGCGGACTGTGTGGAACAGCCGGCGGTGCTGCTGCGGACGCTGTGATTCCTGTTCCTCCGCGAGCCGCTGCCCGTGATCGTGTCGCTTCCCCCGCGTTCCGTGTGATCGCGGGGGCACGCATACTCGGGGGGTGACCGCACACCAGTACCCCGGCGCGCCCGGTGCCACGACCGGCCCCGGGCAGCGAGCCGAGCCGGCCGCGTACGACGCCGTCGTGCTCGCGGGCGGCGCCGCCCGGCGTCTGGGCGGCGCGGACAAGCCCGGCGTGCGCGTGGGCGGGCGGCCCCTGCTCGACCGGGTGCTCGCGGCCTGCGCGGGCGCCGGCACCACCGTCGTCGTCGCCGCGCCCCGGCCGACCGCGCGGCCGGTGACCTGGGCCCGCGAGGACCCGCCCGGCGGCGGCCCGCTCGCCGCGCTCGACGCCGGACTGCGGCACACCACCGCCGAGCACGTCCTGGTGGTCTCCGCCGACCTGCCGTTCCTCGGCGAGCGGACCGTGGGGCGGCTCCTGGACACGCTCCGCGCGAGCGACGCCGACGGCGTGCTGCTGACCGATCCCGACGGCCGCGACCAGCCGCTCGTGGCCGCGTACCGCGCGCCGCGCCTGCGCGGGACGCTCGCGCGCCTCACCGCCCGGCACGGCTCCGCGCACGGTCTTGCGCTGCGGCGCCTCGTCGCCGAGCTGCACCTCACCCGCATCGCCGACCCCGTCGCGTCCTTCGACTGCGACACCTGGGACGACATCGCCACCGCCAGGGCACGCATCAGGGAGCATGGGCACGTGTTGGATGAATGGATTTCCGCCGTCAAGGACGAACTGGGCATCGACCTCGACGTCGACGCCCGGGGCCTGCTCGACCTCGCCCGCGACGCCGCGCACTCCGTGGACAGGCCCGCGGCGCCGCTGACCACCTTCCTCGTCGGCTACGCGGCCGCACGGGCGGGCGGTGGCCCGGAAGCGGTCGCCGAGGCCGCCCGCAAGGCCGCGGCGCTCGCGGCGCGCTGGGCCGAGGAGACCACCGCCGACGCCGCGTCCTCCGCCGCCACCGCGCCCCCTGCCGCCCGGGCCGACGTCGCCCCCGACGCCACCCCCGACACCAGGCCGGACGCCGGATGACCCCGCCCGGCAGCCGCACCGGTGAGGACGCCGAGGACCTCGACGTCGAGGAGGTGCTCGCCCTCGTGAACGACAGTCACGGCCACCACGCGCGCGGCCCCGCCGGCCGGGGCGATACGTACGGTCCCGCCGCCTCCCACCGGCAGGACAGCACCGCCCACCGGCAGGACACCCCTGTCCCCCACCGGCAGGACTCCCCCGCCGCCTCCGACCGCCACCGCGCCACCCCCTGGCCGGAGGCCCGCGCCGTCGCCGAACGGGCCGCGCGCGGTGCCGTCCGGGCCGCCCGCCGCGCCCCTGTCTCCGTGCCGCTGGGCGCCGCCCTCGGCCTCACCCTGGCCACCCCGCTCGACGCCCTCACCGACCTCCCCTCCTTCGACACCTCCGCGATGGACGGCTGGGCGGTCGCCGGTCCCGCCCCGTGGGCGGTCCGGGAGGAAGGCGTCCTGGCCGGGCAGACCGGCCCGGCGCCCCTCACCGACGGCGAGGCCGTACCCATCGCCACCGGCGCGCGCATCCCCCCGGACACCACCGCCGTCCTGCGCTCCGAGCACGGCCGCACCGACGACAAGGGCCGCCTCTACCCGACCCGGGACGTCATGACCGGCCAGGACATCCGCCCGCGCGGCCAGGAATGCCGCACCGGTGACCAGCTCCTGCCCGTCGGCACCCTCGTCACCCCGGCCGTGCTCGGGCTCGCCGCGGCGGCCGGATACGACACCGTCACCGCCGTCCCGCGCCCCCGGGCCGACGTCCTGGTCCTCGGCGACGAGCTGCTCGCCGAAGGGCTGCCGCACGACGGGCTGATCCGGGACGCCCTCGGCCCGATGCTGCCGCCCTGGCTGCGGGCGCTCGGCGCCGAGATCACCGCCGTACGGCGCGTCCGCGACGACGCCGACGCCCTGCACGAGGCGATCGGCACCTCCGAGGCCGACATCGTCGTCACCACCGGAGGCACCGCTGCGGGCCCCGTCGACCATGTCCACCCCACCTTGCGCCGGCTCGGCGCCGAACTCCTCGTCGACGGCGTCACGGTGCGGCCCGGGCACCCCATGCTGCTGGCGCGCACCACGGAGACCCAGCACCTCGTCGGGCTGCCGGGCAACCCGCTCGCCGCCGTCTCCGGGCTGCTGACGCTCGCCGAACCGCTGCTGCGGATCCTCGCCGCCCGCCCGGCCCCGGAGACCTACACCCTGCCGCTGCGGGACGGCGTCCAGGGCCACCCGTACGACACGCGGCTCGTCCCCGTCGCCCTGCGCGGCGACCAGGCGGTGCCGCTGCACTACAACGGCCCGGCCATGCTGCGCGGCATCGCCGCTGCCGACGCTCTGGCCGTCGTGCCGCCCGGCGGCGCACGTCCCGGGCAGGAGACGGAACTGCTGGACCTGCCCTGGGCGTCCGCAGGAATCGGGGTGTGTTTCACGTGAAACTTCCGGGCCAGGACGCGATCGCCCGCCAGGCCGACGAGCATCTGGTGACCCATCGGGTGAGCCTTCCGAGGAAGGTGGTGGAGCATCCGCTCCGCCAGGTCTCCAAACGGCTCTCCATCGCCCTGCTGGTCCTGATCGCGACCGCCCTGATCGTCTACGCCGACCGCGACGGCTACAACGACAACGCGGGCGGAGGGATCAGCCTCCTCGACGCGTTCTACTACGCGACCGTCACCCTCTCCACCACCGGATACGGTGACATCACGCCGGCCAGTGAAAGCGCCCGGCTCACCAACATCCTCGTCGTCACGCCCCTGCGCGTGCTCTTCCTGATCATCCTGGTCGGTACCACCCTCGAAGCCCTCACCGAGCGCACCCGTGAGGAGTGGCGACTGACCCGCTGGAGGTCCACCTTGCGCGACCACACCGTCGTCATCGGCTTCGGCACCAAGGGCCGGTCGGCGATCCAAACCGTCTGCGCGACGGGGCTGAAGAAGGAACAGGTGGTCGTGGTGGACCCCAGTTCCAAGGTGATCGACGCGGCGACCGCCGAGGGGTACGCGGGCATCGTCGGGGACGCGACCCGCAGCGAGGTGCTGAAGCGGGCCGAGGTGCACAAGGCGCGCCAGATCATCATCGCCACCCAGCGCGACGACACGGCGGTGCTGGTGGCGCTGACGGCCCGGCAGCTCAACCGCGGGGCGAAGATCGTGGCCGCGGTGCGCGAGGAGGAGAACGCGCCGCTGCTCAAGCAGTCCGGCGCCGACGCCGTCATCACCAGCGCCAGCGCCGCCGGCCGGCTGCTCGGCCTCTCCGTGCTGAGCCCTTCCGCGGGCATGGTCATGGAGGACCTCATCCACCAGGGCAGCGGCCTCGACATCGTCGAACGCCCGGTCGTCAAGGCCGAGGTGGGCAAGACGCCGCGCGAGGTCGCCGACCTGGTGGTCAGCGTGATACGCGGGCACCGGGTGCTCGGGTACGACGACCCGGCCGTGGGGAAGCTGGAGCTGACCGACCGTCTCATCACGATCGTCCGCAAGACACCGGCGACCCAGGTCACCCCCGACATCAGGCCCATGCACCGCGGCGGCTGACGGCGACCGACGGCGCCCCCGGCACCGGACACGCGACCGGCCCCCGCGCACGAGGTGCGTGCGCGGGGGCCGGCCGCGTGTCCCGGCGTCACTTCCGGTTGTACAGCCGCATCGTGACCGGCCCGAAGACCAGCACGAACAGCCCGGCCCAGCCCAGCGTCCAGGCGACCTCGCCGGCCGGCCAGTCGCCGGCCATCAGCCCCCGCACCGCCGACGCCAGGTGCGTGACGGGGCTGTTGTTGACGAACGCCTGCAGCCAGCCCGGCATCGTCCTCGGGTCGACGAAGACGTTCGACAGGAAGGTGAGCGGGAAGATCACCATCATGCTGACGCCCATCACCGACTTCTCGGTGCGCAGCAGCAGCCCGAACATCGTCCAGATCCACGAGAAGGCGAACGAGAACAGCACCAGCAGCGCGATCCCGGCGAGTACGCCCCCGACCCCGCCGTCCGCCCGGTAGCCGAGGATCATGCCGACGGTCAGCATCACGACCGAGGCGATCGTGTACCGCAGGGCGTCGCCGAGGAGGTAGCCGACCATCGTCGAGGGCCGCCAGATCGGCAGGCTGCGGAACCGGTCGAAGACGCCCTTCTCGATGTCGGTGTTCACCGAGACGCCCGTGTACATCGTGATCATCACGACCGACATCACGAGGATGCCCGGCAGCAGGAACTGGATGTACTCCTGCGGCGAGCCGGCCAGCGCCCCGCCGAACAGGTACGTGTACATCAGCACCATCATGATCGGGAACGCCGTGACGTCGAAGAGCTGCTCCGGCACGTGCTTGATCTTCAGGATGGCCCGCCAGCCGAAGGTCATCGACGCCGACCAGGCGCTGGGGCGCGGCGGCCGCTCCCTGGCGATGAGCAGCGCGGCGAGGGACTCGGTGCTGACGGGGGCGAGTTCCTTGCTCTCTGTGGTCGTCGCGGTGCTCATGCCGCCACCTCGTCCTTCGGGTCGGTGGAGTGGTCGCCGGGGTGCCCCGGCGAGTCGTGCGTGTCGTGCCCGGTGAGGGCGAGGAACACCTCGTCCAGGCTGGGCTGGCCCAGGGAGAAGTTGTCGACCGTGATCCCGGCGCGGGCCAGCTCGCTCAGCGCGCGGGCGGCCTGCTCGGCGGCGGAGTCGTCGCTCGCCGCCGTGCCGAGGCGGGCGGTCAGGGCGACCTGGTCGGGCTCCAGCTGCACCCGCGCGTCGAGGGTCCGGCGCAGCAGGTCGGCCGCGAGGGGCCGCTGGCCGGCCTCGCGCAGCCGCAGGTGGACGGATCCGGCGCCCACGGACGACTTGAGCTCGCCCTTGGTGCCCTCGGCGATCACCCGGCCGCGGTCGATGACGGCGATCCGGGACGCCAACTGGTCCGCCTCGTCCAGGTACTGCGTGGTCAGCAGCACGGTGGTGCCCTGGGCGACCACCGCCCGCACGATCTCCCACACCTGGTTGCGGCTGCGCGGGTCCAGGCCGGTCGTCGGCTCGTCCAGGAAGAGCAGGTCGGGGGTGTTGAGGATGGACGCGGCGATGTCGATCCGGCGCCGCATACCGCCCGAGTACTGCTTGACCTGCTTGCCCGCCGCCTCCGTGAGCCCGAAGGCCTCCAGCAGCTGTGCGGCGCGGTCCCGGGCGGCCTTCTTGTGGTGGCCGAGGAGCCGGCCCAGCAGGACCAGGTTCTCCGTGCCGGTGAGGTCCTCGTCGACCGAGGCGTACTGGCCGGTGAGGCTCACCCGGCCGCGCACCTCGTCGGCCTCCCGGACGACGTCGTGCCCGAAGACGTGCGCCTGCCCGCCGTCCGGTCGCAGGAGGGTGGCGAGCATCTTCACGGTGGTGGTCTTGCCGGCGCCGTTCGGGCCGAGGACGCCGTAGACCGTGCCCGCGGGCACGGCCAGGTCGACTCCGTCTACGGCCCTCGTCTCGCCGAACGTCTTCACCAGCCCCGCGGTCTCGATCGCCAGGCCGGACGTCTGCGTGCTCATGCTTCGGGTCCTTCCGTGCACGGTGGCTACGCATGGGGAGACCTTCACGGTGGCGCAAACTCATCGGTCCCGCACACCGGTTTTCGCGAGGACCGGACCAACGACCCAGCCGGCACCGGTCCCGGGACGGACCGGACTCGGTCCCGGGACCTGGGGGTAGCGTCCCCTTCATGTATGCGATCACGATTCCCGAACCCGGTGGTCCCGAGGCGCTGGTCTGGGACGAGGTCCCCGATCCCGTGCCCGGCGAGGGCGAGGTCCTGGTCGAGGTGACGGCCGGGGCCGTCAACCGCGCCGACCTCCTGCAGCGGCAGGGCTTCTACGACCCGCCGCCCGGCGCGTCCCCGTACCCCGGCCTGGAGTGCTCCGGGCGCGTCGCCGGGCTGGGCCCCGGCGTCTCCGGCTGGAACGTCGGCGACGAGGTGTGCGCGCTGCTGGCCGGCGGCGGCTACGCCGAGAGGGTGGCCGTCCCGGCCGGGCAGCTGCTGCCCGTGCCCGAGGGCGTGGACCTGAAGCAGGCCGCGGCGCTGCCCGAGGTGGTCTGCACGGTCTGGTCGAACGTCTTCATGGTCGCCCACCTGCGCCCCGGCGAGACGCTGCTCGTGCACGGCGGGTCCAGCGGCATCGGCACCATGGCCATCCAGCTGGCCAAGGCCGTCGGCGCCCGGGTCGCCGTCACGGCCGGCACCGAGGAGAAGCTGGAGCGGTGCGCCGAACTGGGCGCGGACATCCTGATCAACTACCGCGAGCAGGACTTCGTCGACGAGGTCAGGAAGGCCACGGACGGAGCCGGGGCCGACGTCGTCCTCGACAACATGGGCGCCAAGTACCTGGAGCGCAACGTCAGGGCGCTCGCGGTCAACGGCCGGCTGGCGATCATCGGCATGCAGGGCGGCGTCAAGGGCGAGCTGAACATCGGGGCCCTGCTCGCCAAGCGCGCCGCCATCACCGCCACGTCGCTGCGGGCCCGGCCGAAGGAGGAGAAGGCCGCCATCGTCGCGGCCGTCCGCGAACACGTCTGGCCGCTGTTCGCCACGGGCCGGGTGCGCCCGGTCGTCGACCGGGAGCTGCCGATGCCGCAGGCGGCCGCCGCCCACCGGATCGTGGAGGAGAGCGGCCACATCGGCAAGGTGCTGCTGATCACGCCGCAGGGCGCCTAGAAGGGCCCCGGGCGCCGCAGCCGGAGGCCGACGAACGCGAGGGCGAGGCCGAGGCCGATCAGCACCAGCCCGCTGCCCAGCGGCAGGATCCGCAGGACCGGGCCGACGGGACGGTCGGCGCGGGCGGCGGCGGCCTCCCGCACGGGCGGCTCCGCCGGTGATGTGGGCAGCGGGAGGGCCTCCCGGGGCGGCTCGGGCGCGGTGGCCCGGTCGGTGGCGTCCGGCTCCTCCCCGGTGCTCTCCGGCCGCCCCGGCCGCTGCCGCCCCTCGCCCGCCCGGCTGCCGGCCCTGGAGGGCTCCCCCGTCCCTGACGGGGCGGACGGGGCGGCGACGGCTCCCGCCCCGGCCTCCTCGCCGTACGCCGGGACGGCCCCGTACGGTGAGACGAGCGCACCCGCCCCCAGGGCGACCACCAGTCCGGCCGTCCGCAGTGCGCGTAGCCATGGAGTCACGGGGGTGACCCCCTCCCGCCGTGCCCGGTGGGGCGGAAACGGCACGTTCGGTCATGTCGAGGCCATCAGCCTCACACCGCCCCGCCCGCGCGGCACTCCAGGTTCGGCCGACGGGCGGAATCGCGGGCGGTGCGCCGGGGTTCCGGCCCTCACCCGGGAGGGGGAACCGTTCGCCGGGAAGCAACCCGGCGCCCGGGCGGCACGTCTCCTCCGACACGGTGGATCAGCCTCAGCCGGGGGCACCACACAGGTGAGGTGCAGGCGTGCGAGAGAATGGCGGCATGGAGATGCCGAGGAAAGAAAGGTCGCCGGAGAACCCGCAGATCCTGGTCGTGGGCCAGGACGGCATGGCGCTCGGTGGCGGCTCAGACGAGGACTCCCGCGAGACCCCGGTCACGGAGCAGGTGGAGCAGCCCGCGAAGGTCATGCGGATCGGCAGCATGATCAAGCAGCTGCTGGAGGAGGTGCGCGCGGCTCCCCTCGACGAGGCCAGCCGGGTCCGGCTCAAGGAGATCCACGCCAGCTCGGTGAAGGAGCTGGAGGACGGTCTGGCACCCGAGCTGGTCGAGGAGCTGGAGCGGCTTTCCCTGCCCTTCACGGACGAGGCGACCCCCAGCGACGCGGAACTGCGCATCGCGCAGGCCCAGCTGGTCGGCTGGCTGGAGGGTCTCTTCCACGGGATCCAGACGACGCTGTTCGCGCAGCAGATGGCGGCGCGCGCCCAGCTGGAGCAGATGCGCCGCGCCCTCCCGCCCGGCGTGGTGCACGAGGGCCTCGACGAGCAGCACCCCGGCGGCCGGTCCGGCGGCCCGTACCTGTAGACCTCCGGCATAGCTCCACGGACGAAAGGGCCCGGCGGCCGGAGCCGCCGGGCCCTTCCTCGTGTCCGTACCGCCCGGGTCAGGACGGGGGGTTGCCCGTCGAGACGTTCAGCTCGATCGTCGGCATGTCGTCCGGGTCGACGTCGGTGCCCTTGGACGGGAACTGGTTCATGACCGTCCCCTCGCCGTAGGTGTTCTCGTCGACGTTCTTGGTGTCGATCTGCCAGCCGGCCGCCTGGGCGCAGGCCTTGACGGACTGGATGTTCTTGAACTTGAAGTCCGGGACCTCGATCTTCTCGGGGTCGTTGTACGACTCCCGCGGCTCCGTGCACTCCTCGGGCTCGATCGTCTTGGTCGGGTCCGGGCCGCGGTAGCCGGGCTTCTTCTCCGCGGACGCCGACGCGCTGGGGCTGCTGCCGCCGCCCTTGTCGTCCTCGCCGCCGCCGGTCAGGAGCAGCGCCGTGACCAGGCCGCCGACCGCGAGGACGGACACGACGACCGAGCCGATGACCACCGGCTTGTTGCTCCGGCCGTCGCCCGAGGACGCGGTCCCGGACTGGGGCGTCAGGTTGTACGGCGGCGGCGTCGACGGCCCGGGCTGCGGGGAGTACGCGGCCGGGTTCGGCGTCGGGTAGCCGCCCTGCTGCGGGTAGCCGTAGGCCGGGGAGGGGGCCGGGGTGCCGTACGGGTTGGGCGGCGGGGCCGGCTGGTACGGCGTCTGCACCTGGCCCGAGGGGGCCGGGGTCGCCTGGTCGACCGGCGGGAACACGGCCGAGCCGACGCCCGCGCCGCTCGGGGCCTGCGCGCCCGGCACGATGCTCGGCGGCGCGGCCTGGAAGGACGCCGCCACCCGCAGGCACTCGCCGCGCATGGCCTCCGCGCTCGGGAAGCGCTCGTTCGGGTTCTTCTTCAGCGCGCGGGCGATCAGCGCGTCCACGGCCGGGGGCAGCGCGCGGTTGACCGAGGAGGCGACCGGCGGCTCCTCCTGGACGTGCGCGTACGCGATGGCCAGCGGCGAGTCGGCGTCGAACGGCAGCCGCCCGGTGACCAGCTGGAACAGCATGATGCCGACCGAGTACAGGTCGGAGCGGGCGTCGACGCCGCGGCCGAGGGCCTGTTCCGGCGAGAGGTACTGCGGGGTGCCGACGACCATGCCGGTCTGCGTCATCGACGTCACACCGGACTGCATGGCGCGGGCGATGCCGAAGTCCATGACCTTGACCACACCGCGCTTGGTCATCATCACGTTGCCCGGCTTGATGTCCCGGTGGACCAGGCCCATCTCGTGGCTGATCTCCAGGGCCGCGAGCACGTCGGCGGTGATCTTCAGCGCCTTGTCGGCGGGCATCGCGCCCTGCTGCCGGACGTCCTCGTCGAGCACCGAGCCGAGCGGACGGCCCTCGACGTACTCCATGACGATGTACGGCGTCGTCATGCCGTCGAGGGTGTCCTCGCCGGTGTCGAAGACCGAGACGATGTTGGTGTGCGTGAGCTTGGCCACGGACTGGGCCTCGCGGCGGAACCGCTCGCGGAAGGCCTGCTCCCGGCCGAGGTCCGTGTGGAGTGTCTTGATGGCGACCTGCCGGTCGAGCACGCTGTCGTACGCGAGGTGCACCGAGGCCATGCCGCCCTGGCCGAGCAGGTCACGCAGCTGATAGCGGCCGTTGGCCAGCGCCCGTCCCGTGTACTGGCCCTGTGCGCCGTCCTGGCTCATGTTCCCCGTCCCCCGTAGCCCCTGCAGGCGCCGCCGCTGTCGCTGATCCGTCGTTGATCCAAACCGCCATTCCCGGCCAAGTCTGCCCCAGGGCACTGACACGTCAAGCTCGGTGCCCGTTCCGTGACCGTACGCGAAAGAAGCGTCGCGGAAGCGTTACAGCGGGCGTACGGCCGGTACACGGAATTTGCACGACAGTACGGAGTGAAGGTTTCATGGCCCGTCCGTCTCGTGCCGGTCCTGCCACCCGTCCCGGACCGGAGGCTTGCGCAGAGGCTGTAGCGTGGCCGACGGAGACCGTAACAACACCGCGCGCACCGCGGGCAGAAACGACGGCGAGGACTGATGGCACAGCAGCAGCGCGCTCAGGGCCCGTCCGACCCCGAGGCGACTGGCGGCGGCATGTCGGACGCGCCGGAGTCCTGGGGGAACGGCGGGCTGGTCGGGGACGGCCGGTACCGGCTGACCCGCAGACTCGGCCGGGGCGGCATGGCCGAGGTGTTCGCCGCCGAGGACGTCCGCCTCGGGCGCACCGTCGCCGTCAAGCTGCTCCGCTCCGACCTCGCCGAGGACCCGGTGTCCAAGGCGCGCTTCACGCGCGAGGCCCAGTCGGTCGCGGGCCTCAACCACCACGCGATCGTCGCGGTGTACGACTCCGGCGAGGACTTCGTCGGCGGCCAGTCCGTGCCGTACATCGTCATGGAGCTGGTCGAGGGCCGCACCATCCGCGACCTGCTGATGAACGCCGAGGCGCCCGGCCCCGAGCAGGCGCTGATCATCGTCTCCGGCGTCCTGGAGGCGCTCGCGTATTCGCACCAGCACGGCATCGTGCACCGCGACATCAAGCCCGCCAACGTCATCATCACGCACAACGGCGCCGTGAAGGTGATGGACTTCGGCATCGCCCGCGCCCTGCACGGCGCGTCCACGACGATGACGCAGACCGGCATGGTCATGGGCACCCCGCAGTACCTCTCGCCCGAGCAGGCCCTCGGCAAGGCCGTCGACCACCGCTCCGACCTGTACGCCACGGGCTGCCTGCTCTACGAGCTCCTCTCGCTGCGCCCGCCCTTCACCGGCGAGACCCCGCTGTCGGTGGTCTACCAGCACGTCCAGGACATCCCGACCCCGCCGTCCGAGGCCTCCGACGCCTGCCCGCCGGAGCTGGACGGCCTGGTCATGCGCTCCCTCGCCAAGGACCCCGACGACCGGTTCCAGACGGCCGAGGAGATGCGCGGGCTGGTCCAGTACGCGCTGCAGATGCTCTACGACCAGGGCGGCCACACCGGCACCTGGAACACCGGGCCGGTCGACATGCACGAGGGCCGGCACACCCCCTCGGCCGGTTTCGCCGGCACGGCCGTGATGGGCCACCCCGGGGACGCCTCCGGCACCACGCAGATCCCCTCGCCCATCCTGCCCGCGGGCTACGGCAACGGCGACGACGGCGGCTTCGAGGGGCAGGGCAACCGGGGCGGCGGCCGGGGCAAGCTGTGGATCCTCGCCGTGCTCGCGGTGATCGCCGTCGCCGCGGGCGTCGCGCTGGCCCTGCAGACCACCGGCGACACCAAGGACGACCCGAGCAAGAAGCAGTCGCCGACCTCCTCGCAGACGACCGAGGACAAGACGCCCAGCGAGACGCCGAGCGACGAGGCGACCGACGAGCCGACCGACACGTCGCCGGACGACGGCACCGGCACGGGCAACGGCAACGGCAACTGGACGCCGTCGTACACCCCGTCCTACACGCCGTCGCAGAGCGCCCCCCAGTCGCCGACCGGCGAGCCGACGCGCGAGCCGACCAGCGAGGAGCCGACGGGCGAGCCGACCGACGAGGAGCCCACGGACCCGGGCGGCACACCGACCGGTGACGCGGCGGGCGGCACCGACGCCGGCACCACGACCGGCGTCGTCGGCGGCCCGGGCGGCGAGGGCGGCGGCTGACCGCCGGGGGAAAACGCATGATCCACGCGCGCGTGGGGCCCGGCGACGGGACCCACGCGCGCGTGCCGTTCGGGCACGCGCGCAGAAGAACTCTTCCCGTGACCTGGGTCACCGGGTTAACGTGCGGTAGCTCCGGCCTCCTGCAAGGCTGTGACCAGGGCCCCTTCGCCGCCTTCCCGATTTACTTGGATATCCAAGCAAAATCGCAGGTCAGAGGGGGTTTCACAGAAATGTGGCGCACTGGGTAACGTGCTTTCTGCAGGGCGCTCGCCGGGGCACCTGTCACGCCTGTTCCCGGCCGAGTGGCACCCACCCCGTGTCCCGTGGGCCGAGAACAGGTGAGCCGCACTGGCCTACCGGCAACCCCGGGGGCCGGACCGACGGAGGAGCACACGTGACCGTGGAGAGCACTGCCGCGCGCACACCGCGACGCAGCGCCGGAAGCAAGGCCGGCGCCACCGGCACCAAGCGCACCACCCGCACCACCGCCAAGAAGGACGCCGGCGCGAAGGACACCGAGCCCCAGCTCGTGCAGCTGCTGACGCCCGAGGGCGAGCGCGTCAAGAACGCCGAGTTCGACACGTACGTCGCCGGTGTCACCCCGGAAGAGCTCCGCGGCCTCTACCGCGACATGGTGCTCACCCGCCGCTTCGACGCCGAGGCCACCGCCCTGCAGCGCCAGGGCGAGCTGGGCCTGTGGGCCTCGCTGCTCGGCCAGGAGGCCGCCCAGATCGGCTCCGGACGGGCCCTGCGCGACGACGACTACGTCTTCCCGACCTACCGCGAGCACGGCGTCGCCTGGTGCCGCGGGGTGGACCCGACCAACCTGCTCGGCATGTTCCGCGGGGTGAACAAC